>NZ_AFWY03000004.1:0-300560 GCF_000231075.2 Amycolatopsis sp. ATCC 39116
ACAGCGCGGCCCGCGGCGCGGCGAAGGCTGCGCGCGGCACCGCCCCTTGCCGATACCGCCGCGACGAATCACTCGATTCCGCTGTCCTCCGGGCTTGAACGCGCCAGCGCGGCCAGCGTGTCCAGCGCCCCGGCCAGTACGTCGGTCCGCGGGGAAGCCAGTGCGAGCCGCACGGCGGTGGGGGCTCTGCCCGGGCTCACGGCGAACGCCGCGGCCGGGGTGACGGCTATCCCGCGGCGTGCGGCGGCCGCCACGAACGTCTCCGCCCGCCACGGCTCCGGCAGCCGCCACCAGCAGTGGTACGCCCGCGGGTCCGACCGCACCTCGAAACCCGCCAGGCGCTCGGCCACCAGCTCCTGCCGCGCCACCGCGTCGGCGCGCTTGGCAGCCTCGATCTTCGCCAGCGTGCCGTCCGCCATCAGGCGCGTCGCGGCCGCCATCGGGAACCGCGCCGCCGCCCAGCCGCCCGAACGCACCGCGGCGACCACCCGGTCACGCAGCGCCGGCGGAGCCACCACGAAACCCAGCGTCAGCCCGGGCGCGAGCCGCTTCGAGAGGCTGTCCAGCACGACCGTCCGCTCCGGCGCGACCTCCGCCAGCGGCGCCAGGTCCGGCCGCAGGAAACCGTTGATGCCGTCGTCGATCACCGGCAGATCCCGCTCCCGCAACACCTCGGCCAGCTCCGCCCGCCGCGCCGCCGGCATCGCCAGCCCCAGCGGGTTGTGCAGCGCCGGCTGCAGGTACACCGCCCGCAACCGCGGCGGCAGGTCCGGCACCACACCGTGCTCGTCCAGCTCCAGCGGCACCAGCGTGACCCCGAGCCGCGCCGCGATGCCCTTGACCACCGGGTATGTCAGCGCCTCGACCCCCAGCCGCTCCCCGGCCGGGACCAGCGCGGCCACCGCGGCGGCGATCGCCTGGCGGCCGTTGCCCGTGAACAACACGTCCGGTGCGGACGGCGCCCACCCACCCCGCGCCAGCACCGACGCGGCCGCCGCCCTGGCTTCGGCCGTACCCGTCACCACGGCCGGCCCCAGCCCCTGCACCAGCAGGTCCGGCCGCAGCAACGGTCCGAGGCTCGCGGCGATCCACTCGGCCTGTTCCGGCAGCACCGGGAAGTTCAGCTCCAGGTCGACTGTCGCGGAGGCGGGTTCGGCCAGCGCGGAACCCGGCTCCGGCGCGGCCCGGATGAACGTGCCCCGCCCGGTCTCGCCGACCGCGAGGCCGCGCCGGACCAGCTCGCCGTACACCCTGGCCGCGGTGGAAACCGCGATGCCGCGCTGCCGCGCGAACCGGCGCTGCGGGGGCAACCGGTCGCCCGGCCGGAGCCGCCCGGCGGCGACATCGGCGGCGACGTCGTCCGCGATCGTCCGGTAGTCCACCCGCACCTCCACATTGCACCGAGAGCAATATTTGTATTGCACCGAGCATAGCAGCCGATCTACCGTCGGAGCATGACGATCGAAATCGGCTACGACGACAAGGGCTCCGGCCCGGCCCTCGTCCTGGTCCACGGCCACCCGTTCGACCGCTCGATGTGGCGGCCCCAGCTGGACCACTTCAGCGAGCGCGGCTGGCGAGTCATCGCGCCCGACCTGCGGGGTTACGGCGAGACCACGGTGGTGCCGGGCAAGACGCCCCTGGAGACCTTCGCCCGCGACCTGGCCGGCCTGCTCGACCGCCTGGACGTCGGCGAGTTCGTCCTGGGCGGGCTGTCCATGGGCGGCCAGATCGTGATGGAGTGCCACCGGCTCTTCCCGGAGCGAATCCGCGCGCTGGTCCTCGCCGACACCTCACCGCGCGCGGAGACCGCGGAGGGCAAGCGGAATCGCACCGAGATGGCCGAACGATTGCTCCGAGAAGGACTCTGGCCGTACGCCGACGAGGTGCTCACGAAGATGGTGGCGCCCGCCAACGTCGCCGCGATGCCGGACGTCGCGGAGCACGTCCACCGCATGATGCGCTCGACCGCGCCGGAGGGTGCCGCGGCGGCCCTGCGGGGCCGCGCCGAACGCCCGGACTACGTGCCGACGCTGGCCGGGGTCCGCGTACCGGCGCTGGTGGTCGTCGGCGACCAGGACGAGTACACGCCGGTCGCCGAGGCGGAGTTCCTGCACTCACTCATCCCCGGCGCGGAGCTGGCGGTCATCGAAGGCGCCGCGCACATGCCGAACCTGGAACGGCCCGCGGAGTTCAATTCCACCCTGGCGAGCTTCCTCGCGAAGATTCCTCAATCGTCATAGGCAGCGCGCGCCTCGCAGTGGGATGCCGGTCCCGGTGCCCGGTCCGGGTCAGGTGCGGATCCGGGTGTCGGCCGCCGCGGTCAACCCGATGGACCTCGCCACGACGGCCGGGCTGTTCGCCGAGATGGGCGCAAGCGGGTGCGAAAGCGCGGCACGGCTCCGGGACGGCGGGCTGCGCGGTCGTCTGGTCCTGCTGACTCAATCACCGCGCCCGAGGTGGTGCTGGAACAGTTTCCGGCTGATCCGGCCCAGCTCGGCGAATTCGTCGTCGGTCAGCGGGTTCACCACCGATTCGTGCACCGCCCTGCGGTATCCGGGTGCCACGCCGTGGAGGAATTCGGCGCCCTCCGCGGTCAGCACCGCGTACAGGCCGCGGCGGTCGGTCGGGTGTTGTTCGCGCCGGACCCAGCCGAGGCCTGCCAGCCGGGTGATCCGGTAGTTCAGCCTGCTGCCCGGCGAGAACAGCACCGCGGCCAGCTCGCCCATTCGCATCCGGCGGTCCGGCGCGGCGTCCAGCCTGGTGAGGATTTCGTATTCCGCATGGGAAATCCCGGCGGTTTCGTGCAGGTGGCGCTCGATCGCGCGTTGCACGAGGGTCTGCGCGCCGAGGTAGTGCACCCAGGCCCGGAGCTGGTCATCGGACAGCCACCGGCTCTCCTGCATGGGCCCTCCCAGTTGATCGGCAGGGCTGGAATATAGCCGATGGCGCGCCGGAAAACGGGTCAATCCAGGCAGCGCCGCACGTGGCCCGGCACCAGAATCGCCTTGCGGCGGAGGATTTCGGTGAACGCCGACACGACGGGATCGCCACCCGGGCGCGTGTAAGCCGCCAATCGGCGTCGCACCGGCGGGTCCGGCCGCAGCAGGTGCGCGGCGAACCGCGGCGGCAGCACGTTCGCGGGCACCAGCGCCGGGCCGAGACCGGCGGCGGCCAGCGACGGCGCGGCGGCCGTCTGCTCGGTCCGCACCGCGGCCCTGGGCTGGAACCCGGCCGCCGCGCACACCTGGTCCAGCAGGTCGGCGAGACCGTTGCCGGGCGCGTAGTGGACCCACTCCCGCTCGGCGAGGTCCGCGAGCCGGACCGTGGTCGCCGTGGCCACCGGATCGTCCGGCGGCACCACCACGACGAACTCCTCCTCGCCGAGCGGGTGCACCGGACCGTCCCAATCGGACGGTTCCGGCCCGACGGCGAGATCGGCCTGCCCCTGGGCCATCGCGGCGGCCAGCTCGTCGGCGTGCCGGTGCTCGAACAACCGCACGTGCACGTCCGGGTGGGCGCGCCGCCACGCCTTGAGCACCGGCGGCAGCACGCCGAGGCTCACCGAGTACAGGGTCGCCACCATGATCTCGCCGCACTGCAGCCCGGCCGCCTGCCGCGCGGCGGACACCGACTTCCGCGCCGCCGCCAGCGCCGCCCTCGCGTGCGGCAGCATGGCCCGGCCCATCGGCGTCAGCCGCACCGACCGCGGCAGCCGCTCCAGCAGCGGCCCGCCGGTCGCCCGCTCCAGCGCCCGCACCTGGTGCGACAGCGCGGGTTGCGTGACGTGCAGCAGCTCGGCCGCGCGCGTGAACGAGCCCGCGTCGACGATCGTCACCAGGTACTCCAGCTGCCGCAGGGTCATGAGCACAGCTTATGCCGGAACCGGAACCGCTCGGGTCCGTTCATGCCGCTGCACCTGCCACAGCCACCAGGCGGCACCCACCGCGACGGCCGAAGCGCCGGTCAGCCACCAGAACGCGACCTGGAAGGCGTGCTCGGCCCCGGTGGGCAGCAGCCGGGACAGCACGACCGCCGACATCGCGCCGCCGACCGCGCCGCCCACCCGCATCAGGATGTTCAGCACCGTGGTCGCGTCCGGGAGCTGCTCGCGCCGCACCGACGCGAACGCCGCCGTACCCGCCGGGGACGCCGACAACGCCAGCGCCATGCCGCGCAGGAACAGCAACGCCTGAAGCAGCACCGGGTCCGCGTCCGCGCCGAGGAACGCGAACGGCGCGGTGGTGAGCACGGTGCACACACTGCCGACGAGCGCGACGATCCCGCCGCCGTGCCGGTCGGTCAGCCACCCGGCCAGGGGCATCACCACCATCGTGCCCAGGCCGAGCGACAGCAGGGACAGGCCGGTGGTCACCACGTCCGCGCCGCGCAGGATCTGGAAGTACAGCGGGAACAGCAGCATCGCGCCGAACATGGCGGCGCCGAAGAACAGGCTGGACACCGTCCCGGCCGCGAACACCTGGTTGCGGAACAGCCGCAGATCGAGCAGCGGCCGTTCGCGCCGCCACGACCGCAGCGCGAACGCCACCAGCCCGGCCGCGCCGAGCGCCAGCGACACCAGCACCGACGGGCCGATCCCGCCGCCGCCCTCGCCGACCGAGGTGAGCGCGTAGACGAACAGCGGCAACCCGAGCCCCACCAGCGCGAACCCGGTCCAGTCCAGCCGCCCGGCGCCACCCGGCTCACCGCGCGGCACGTACTTCCACCCGAGCGCGATGCCGATCGCGCCGATCGGCAGGTTGATCAGGAACAGCCACTCCCAGGACAGCGAGTCCAGCAGCACCCCGCCGACGGTCGGGCCGATCGCGGGCGCGCTGCTCACCGCGATGCCGAGGATGCTCATCACCCGCCCCAGCCGCTCCGGGCCGACCGCCTGGCCGAGGATCGTCTGCCCGGCCGGGGTCAGCAGCCCGGCGGCCAGCCCCTGCACGACGCGCAGCACGACCAGCCACCCGATGTCGCCGGCCAGCGCGCACAGCCCGGACGCGATGGTGAACGCGGCGAAGGCACCCAGCCACAGCCGCCCGACGCCGATCCGGCGGCCGAGCCACCCGCACAGCGGCAGCGACACCGCCAGCGCGATCAGGTAGGCGGTCGACACCCACTGCACCTCGTCGAGCGAGGCGCCCAGGTCCATGCCGATCCGGTCGAGTCCGACGTTGACGAGCGACGAGTCGAGCATGCCGACGAAGGCGCCGAACACGATCACCAGCGAGATCCGCCACACGGGCCAGGGAATCCGTTGCATGATCCCGAAGCTAAAACCTCAAGTAATGTCGAGGTCAATGCCCGCTGAGCAGCACCGTAGGATGGGTGCGGCGAAATCCGGCGACACGGGACGGGACGATGAAGCACATCTATGCGGGCAAGGTCCGTGAGCTCTACTCCGACGGGGACGACATCCTGCTCGTCGCCTCCGACCGGATCTCGCTCTACGACGTGGTGATGCCCACCCCGATCCCGGACAAGGGCAAGCTGCTCACCCAGCTGTCGCTGTGGTGGTTCGAGCACCTGGCGGAGATCGTGCCGAACCACGTCGTGTCCACCGACGTGCCCGAGGAGTTCGCCGGCCGCGCGATCCGCGTCAAGCCGCTGAAGATGGTGCAGGTCGAGTGCATCGCACGCGGCTACCTG
Organism: Amycolatopsis sp. ATCC 39116; assembly: GCF_000231075.2. NCBI lineage: Bacteria > Bacillati > Actinomycetota > Actinomycetes > Pseudonocardiales > Pseudonocardiaceae > Amycolatopsis > Amycolatopsis sp. ATCC 39116. The sequence goes on from NZ_AFWY03000004.1 coordinate 5,656, forward strand.
ACCGGGCTGGGCCTGAAGGAGTACCAGAAGCAGGGCACCGTCTCCGGCGTCGCGCTGCCGCCGGGTCTGGTCGAGGGCAGCAAGCTGCCCGAGCCGATCTTCACGCCGACCACCAAGGCCACCGAGGGCCACGACGAGTTCATCACCTTCGACGACGTGGTCGCGCAGGAAGGCCGCGAGACCGCGGAGCGCCTGCGCGAGCTGACACTGGCGATCTACCGCGCGGGCGCCGAGCGGGCCGCGGAGAACGGGATCATCGTCGCGGACACGAAGGTCGAGTTCGGCTGGGACGCCGACGGTGTGCTGACCCTCGGCGACGAGGTCCTGACCTCCGACTCGTCGCGGTTCTGGCCGGCCGACCGCTGGCAGCCGGGCCGCCCGCAGTTCTCGTTCGACAAGCAGTACGTGCGTGACTGGGTCAGCGGCACCGGCTGGGACAAGACCCCGCCCGCGCCGGAGATCCCGGCCGACGTCGTGGCCACCACCCGCGCCCGCTACATCGAGGTCTACGAGCGGATCACCGGGAAGACCTGGGCATAAACAACGCTCATGGGTCCCGGTACCAACGGGACTTGGACTTATAGCCGCAGGCGGCCGAACCTGGGTGCATGAGCACGGAACGCAAAGTCGCCCTGGTCGCCGGGGCGAACGGGGTCATCGGCCGCAACCTCGTCGACCACCTGGTCTCGCTCGGGGACTGGGAGGTGATCGGGCTGTCCCGGCGCGGCGGTCCCTCGAGCGGGCCCGTCCGCCACATCGCCGTCGACCTGCTGGACCCGGCCGACGCGCGGGACAAGCTGGGCGGGCTGCGAGACGTCACGCACGTCTTCTACGCGGCCTACCAGGACAAGCCGACGTGGGCCGAACTGGTCGCGCCGAACGTCGGGATGCTGGTCAACCTCGTCGACGCGGTGGAGCCGGCCGCGCGCGGGCTGCGGCACATCAGCCTGATGCAGGGCTACAAGGTCTACGGTGCGCACCTCGGCCCGTTCAAGACGCCTGCCCGCGAGGACGACCCGGGGCACCTGCCGCCCGAGTTCAACGTGGACCAGCAGAACTTCCTGGAGCAGCGCCAACTCGGCAAGGCGTGGACGTGGTCGGCGCTGCGGCCGTCGGTGGTCTGCGGGTTCGCCCTGGGCAACCCGATGAACCTGGCCACCGTGATCGCGGTCTACGCGTCGATCTCGAAGGAACTCGGGGTGCCGCTGCGGTTCCCCGGCAAGCCGGGCGCGTACACGTCCCTGCTGGAGATGACCGACGCCGGGCTGCTGGCGAAGGCGACGGTGTGGGCGGCGACCGACGAGCGCTGCGGCAACCAGGCGTTCAACATCAACAACGGCGACCTGTTCCGGTGGAGCGAGCTGTGGCCCGAGCTGGCACGCTGGTTCGACCTGGAGGTCGCGCCGCCGTTGCCGATGTCGCTGGAGACCGCGATGGCGGACAAGGAGCCGCTGTGGGAGTCGATGCGCGAGCGGTACGGACTGGAGCCGTCGTTCGCCGAGGTGTCGTCGTGGCGCTTCGGCGACTTCGTCTTCGGCTGGGACTACGACGTGATCGCCGACGGCTCGAAGGCCCGCCGGTTCGGTTTCCACGAGTTCGTGGACACCAGGGAGATGTTCCGGTCGATCTTCGAGGAGCTGCGCAAGCGCAAAGTGATCCCCTGATGGTTAACCTGAAAGCATGAGCACTCCCGTCGAGTTCTACTGGCGCCCCGGCTGCGGCTTCTGCATGGCGCTGCGGGCCGGTCTGGAGCGGGCCGGCCTGCCGTTCACCGAGGTGAACATCTGGGAGGAGCCGGGCGCGGCGGAACGGGTGCGCGAGGTCGCGAACGGCAACGAGACGGTGCCGACGGTCTTCGTCGGCCCGGCGGCCATGGTCAACCCGAGCGTGGACGAGGTGCTGTCCGCCGTGCGCGAGCACGCTCCCGAGCTGCTCTGACGTACCTACCGATAGGTACAGTGACGGGGTGGACACCTCGGAGCGGCTGATCCGCAGCACGCAGGAGCTGCTGCGGGACCGCGGTTACGTGGGCACCAGCCCGAAGGCCATCCAGCAGCACGCGCAGGCCGGCCAGGGCAGCATGTACCACCACTTCAGCGGGAAGCCGGACCTGGCGCTGGCCGCGATCCGCCGCAGCGCGGAGGAGATGCGGGCCGAGGCCGAGACGGCGCTCGCCAGTGGCGGCACCGCCCTGGAGCGCATCGACGCGTACCTCCTGCGGGAACGGGAGGTCCTCCGCGGCTGCCCGATCGGGCGGCTCGCGCAGGACCCGGACGTCGTGGCCAGCGAGGCCCTCCGGCAGCCGGTAAAGGAGACCCTCGGCTGGCTGCAGGAACGGCTCGACGGGGTCCTCGCCGACGGTGTGGCGCGCGGGGAGCTGCCCGCGGACCTGGACACCGGCGCCACCGCGGCCACCATCGCCGCGGTGGTGCAGGGCGGGTACGTGCTCGCCCGCGCGGCGGGCTCCGTCGATCACTTCGATCGTGCCATTGACGGCGCACGCAAGTTGCTTGGAGCGATTTCCCAACACCGTCAGTAATTTGGACGTTGTTTCACGGCCCCGGCTGAGTCACCTTCACCCGGTTGCGGTACAAATGCGCGCAACTGTCGGTATGCCTTCGCGTCCGAAAGGTGGGTCCGGTGAACGACGAAGTGTCGGTGGCCGAACTGCTTGAGCGCGAGGGCTGGACGGAACAGCCCCGCGCGCCGAGATCCCGGTTCCAGGTGATGGCGGTCATGCTCGCGGTCGTGCTGGGCTGCGGGCTCGCCGCGATCCTGGTCAAGGTCGGCGCAGACACCTCGCCCAACGACGACGCCGCGTTGTTCAGCCTTCCGGCCGGGCCGACCGGCGGCCTCGCCGGTGGCGGCGTCCCCGGAAACCAGAGCACCACCGAGCGCACCAACAGCTCGTCGCGGATCACGGTCACCAACGCCTCCCCCGGCGCCGGGAACGGCGGCGACATCGTGCCGTGGGCCACGAGGTCGCGCACCAGCACGTCCACCGAGACGGTCACCGTCACCGACTCCAACCTGCCGCCCGCGTCGAGCACCGACCCCGGCGCCCCTGGCGATCCGACCGACCCCGGCCAGACGAGCGCCCCCACCGGCGGCACCAGCACCGGCGCGACCACGACCACCCCGTCCCGCACGCCGCCGAGTTGCATCCTGATCATCCTCTGCCGCCCGTAAGCTCGGCCGGGTGGAGATCTTTCACCTGCGTTACTTCGTCGTGGTGGCCGAGGAGCTGAACTTCTCGCAGGCCGCGCGGAAACTCCACATGGCGGCGTCGCCGCTGAGCCAGCGGATCAAGGACCTCGAACACGAGCTGGGGCACCGGTTGTTCCGGCGCAGCACCCACAGCGTCGAGCTGACCGACGCCGGCGCCGCGCTCCTCCCGCTGGCCCGCGAAGCACTCGAACACTTCAACGCGATCCCCTGGCGGCTACGCGAAGCCCTCGGCCCGCGGCACCGGATGGCGCTCATCGGCGTGCCGGCCGGGCTGCACCCGGACCTGCGCGCCCGCGTGCAGGAGCTGGAGGAACGCTGCCGCGACCGGTTCGACCTCAAGCGCTGGCCGGGCCGCACCAGCGACCTGATCGAGGCGGTGCACGACGGGCGGCTGAGCCTCGCGCTGGTCCGGCTGCCGGTGAGCGATCCCGCGCTGGAGGTCGTGCGGGTGCTGTCGGAGCCGCTGGGCGCGGTCGTGCCCGCGGACCGGTTCGACGGCCGCGACGCGCTGAGCCTCACCGACCTCGTGGACCTCCCGTACGTCCCGGTGCCGCCGGAGGCGCAGCCGGTTTATTTCGAACGAATGGACCAGGAACTGCGCGCGGCAGGCGTCAAGAAACGTCTCAAGCCGCCGCGAACGGACTATTCCGGGGTCGCCGAAATCGTCGCGAGCGGTCTCGGGTTCACCGTCTCGATGCTGGACCCGCGCAGTCCGATGCGCAACTACAGCGTGGAGAACGTGGCCGTGCTCCCGATCACCGATTTCCGCCCCGAGCTGCAGACCGGGCTCATCTGGCGACGGGACCGGGCCTGTCCGGGGGCGGAACTGGCCGGACTCGTCGCGGACGCCAGAGAAGTTTTCCGGCAAATGGTATGACCACTGCGGTCATACCATTGTTCGCCCATTGATCATTCCCTTTCCGCGTTTTCGGACCTACCGTCGAATTGTCAGGTGAGGACGAGAACGAGGAGCAGTGATGAGTGGTCCACTCGACGGGATCCGGGTCATCGACCTCTCCACGGTGGTGATGGGCCCGTACGCCGCGCAGATCCTGGGCGACCTCGGCGCGGACGTGATCCGGATCGAGGCGCCGGGCGACTCGGCCCGCAACGGGCACTACCGCAACACCCCGGGGATGACCGCGCTGGCGATGGCGGTGAACCGCAACAAGCGCAGCGTGGCCCTGAACCTCAAGGACGACGAGCAGCGCGCGCGGGCGCTCGACCTGATCGACACCGCCGACGCGCTGATCACCAACATGCGCCCTGGCGCGCTCGGCAGGCTCGGCCTGACCTACGACGAGCTGTCCCGGCGCAACCCGAAGCTGGTCTACGCGCACGCGCAGGGTTTCCGCGGCGACTCCGACCGCGCGGGCCACGCCGCCTACGACGAGACCGTCCAGGCCGCGTCCGGGCTGGTCGACATCGCGAACCGCGCGCTGGGCAAGCCGGTGTACCTGCCGACGATCCTCGGCGACAAGGTCTCCGCGCTGACCATCGCCTACTCGGTGCTCGCCGCGCTGCTGCACCAGCAGAAGACCGGGCGGGGCCAGCACGTCGAGGTCCCCATGACGGACACGCTGATCGCGTTCAACCTGGTCGAGCACCTCGCCGGGCACACGTTCGAGCCGCCGTCGGCGCCGACCGGGTTCCCGCTGTCCATGGGGCAGGGCCACCGCGCGGTGCGCACCAAGGACGGACTGGCGTGCGTGATCCCGTACAACCCGCAGAACTTCCGGGACTTCTTCGCCGCGGCGGGACGGCCCGAGCTGGCCGAGGACCCGCGCGTGAACGGCGACTACGTGGACTCCGCGGACAAGGACGCGCTGGCCGACCTGATCGAGGAGTGCGCCCCGGCGCTGACGACCGCGGAGTGGGCGGAGGTGTGCGCGAAGCACAGCATCCCGATGGCGCCGGTGCTGGAACTCGACCGCGCCGACGAGGACCCCTACGTCCGCGACGGCGGCCTGATCCGGCTGGTCCAGCACCCGACCGAAGGCCCGGTCCGCACGGCCGGCATCCCGGTGCGGTTCTCGGAAACCCCGGCAGAGATCCGCCGCCTGCCCTCGGCACCCGGCGCCGACACCGAAGAGGTGCTGCGCGAGGTGAGCGGACGATGAAGGCCACCGACGTCGCGCGGCGCCACACGACCCCGCTGACGAACCCGGCCTACGCGCCGGTCGTGCCGCGGTTCACCGACCGCGAGTACCTCAACGTCGTCTACCGCACCGATTTCGACGCCCTGCGGGCCGTCGTCCCGGAGCCGCTGGAGATCGACGAGCCGCTGGTGCGCTTCGAGGTCATGCGCATGGGCGACGTGAGCGGCTACGGCCCGTACACCGAGGCCGGGCAGGCGATCCCGGTGCGGCTCGGCGACGAGCGCGGCGAGTACCTGCACGCGATGCACCTGGACAACTTCCCGGCCACCGCGTCCGGCCGCGAGGTCAGCGCCTACCCGAAAACCGTTGGCGCGCCGCGGTTGTACGTCGACCACGGCGCCCTCGTCGGGACGCTCGACTACGGCACGCTCCGGGTCGCGACGGCGACCATGGGCTACAAGCACCACCCGCTCGACCCCGCCGAAGCACGCGAGCAGATCGCCGTCCCGACGTTCATGCTCAAGATCGTCCCCGGTTACGACGGCCGTCCGCGCGTCGCGGAACTGGTCCGCACCCGGATCACCGACGTGACGGTCAAGGAGGCCTGGACCGGTCCCGCGCGGCTGCAGCTGTTCGAGCACGTTCTCGCCCCGCTGGCCGACCTGCCCGTGCGGGAGGTCGTCTCGGCGAGCCACGTGCTCACCGATCTCACCCTGGCGCCGGTCACCCCGGTGCACGACTACCTGGAGGCGTCATGAAGATCGCGGTGATCGGCGCGGGCACGATCGGGCTGTCCTGGGCCGCCCTGTTCGCCGCGCACGGGCACGAGGTGCGGGTCAGCGATCCGCGGCCGGACCTCGCGGACGCGCTGGGCGACCTCGACGTGCACATCGCGGGCTCGGTCGGCGAGGCCGTGCGCGACGTGGACGTGGTGCAGGAGAACGGACCCGAGCGCCTGGACTTCAAACGCGAGCTGTTCGCCCGGCTGGTCGCCGAGGCGCCCGCGCAGGCGCTGCTGCTCAGCTCGTCGTCGGCGATCCCGTCCAGCGAGTTCACCGCGGACATCGACGGCTCGCGTGTCCTCATCGGACACCCGTTCAACCCGCCGCACATCATGCCCCTGGTCGAGGTCGTTCCCAACCCGCGCACGAAAGAAGAAGCCGTGCAAGAAGCCGTGGAGTTCTACCGCTCGCTCGGCCGCGTGCCGGTCGTCGAGCGCAAGGAGGTGCCCGGCTTCGTCGGCAACCGCCTGCAGAACGCCCTGCAGCGCGAGGCGATCCACCTGGTGCAGGAGGGCGTGGTCGATCCGGCCGGGCTGGACGAGGTCGTGGTCAACTCGCTCGGCCTGCGCTGGGCGGCGGTCGGGCCGTTCCTCGGCGCGCACCTCGGCGGTGGTCCCGGCGGGTACCGGCACCTCGCGACGCACATCGGCGCATCGATGGACCGGATCACGCCCGGGCAGCCGGACCCGGCAGCCACCGAGCGAGTCATCGAAGCCGTGGAGAAGGCCTACGGCGACAAGGCATACACCGATCTCGCGGCGGAGCGCGACCGCAAGCAGCTCGCGATCCTCGCCGCCCGAGGACAAGGAGACACCGAATGAGCGCCGACTTCTACGGCTACGAGGACCTGCTGTCCGAAGAGGAGCGCAAGACGCTGCTGAAGGCCCGCGACTTCATGCGGACCGAGGTCAAGCCGCTGGTCAACTCCTACTGGGCGCGCGGCGAGTTCCCGCGCGAGCTGATCGGCAAGTTCCGCGAGCTGGGCCTGGCCGGCGTGGCCTACGAGGGCTACGGCGACCCGCTGCCCCGCGGCAGCCACCTGCTGACCGGGATGCTCGCCGCGGAGTACTCGCGCGTCGACCCGTCCGTGGCGACCTTCTTCGGTGTCCACAACGGACTCGCGATGTACAGCGTGTACGCGGGCGGGGACCAGGAGCAGCGCGACCGCTGGCTGCCCGCCATGGCCGCGATGGACAAGATCGGCGCGTTCGCGATGACCGAGCCGCTCGGCGGGTCCGACGTGGCGGGCGGCATGCGCACCACCGCGAAGCGGGAAGGCGACACCTGGGTGCTCAACGGCGCCAAGCAGTGGATCGGCAACGCCACCTTCGCCGACCTGGTCGTCGTGTGGGCGCGGGACGTCGACGACAACCGCGTCAAGGGGTTCGTCGTGGAGACTCCGGCCGACGGCTTCGTCCCGGTCAAGATCGAGAACAAGGTGGCGTTCCGCATCGTCGAGAACGCCGAGATCACGCTGAGCGACGTGCGGGTGCCGGAGGCGAACCGGCTGCGGAACATCCGCTCGTTCCGGGACGTCGCCGAGATCCTGCGCGCCACCCGCGGCGGCGTCGCCTGGCAGGCGCTGGGCGTCATGATCGGCGCGTACGAGGCCGCGCTCGCGTACGCGAAGGAGCGCAAGCAGTTCGGCAAGCCGATCGCCGGCTTCCAGCTCGTCCAGGACCTGCTGGTCAAGAGCCTGGGCAACATCACCGCGTCGTGGGGCATGCTGGTCCAGCTGGCCCGCCTGCAGGACGCCGGGATCTTCCGCGACGAGCAGTCGTCGCTGGCGAAGGCGTTCGTCACCGCGCGCATGCGCGAGGTGGTGGCCTGGTGCCGTGAGCTGCTCGGCGGCAACGGGATCGTCCTGGACTACGACGTGGCCCGGTTCTTCGCCGACGCGGAGGCCATCTACTCCTTCGAGGGCACCCGCGAGATGAACACGTTGATCGTCGGCAAGGCCGTCACCGGCCAGAGCGCGTTCGTGTAGTAGATCTCGCATCACAGATCAATAACTCTCAGCAACGAAATCCCCCTTTCAGGCGAAGAGAAGTCGTACGCCTGGAAGGGGGATACATGCACTCTCGGTGGTTAGCCAAACGCTTACTCGCGTTCATCGGGACGGGACTGATCACGTTGGGCCTGGTCACGGCGATCTCGGCCCCGCAGGCCGCCGCCGCGCCACCGCCCGGCTTCGTGCTGCTCGACCAGCCGACCGGTCAGAACGCCTTCGACCTCACCGACTTCGCCTACCTGCCGGACGGGAGCTACCTGAGCACCGGCAAGAGCGGCAAGCTCAACTGGACCTCCACGGACGGCAAGACCACGCGGACCCTGCGCACCCTGACCGTGCGCAACCAGGGTGACCTGGGTCTCGTCAGCGTGGCCGTGGCGCCCGACTACGCCACGTCGAAGGCCATCTACCTGATCCGCTCGGTTCCCAACGGCACGACGTTCACGCTGCGTCTGGCGAAGTGGACGGTCACCGGCTCCCCCGAGCCCACCGGCATCACCGGCGAGCAGACGCTGATCGACATGCCCGGCGGGTCCGATGTGCACGGTATGACCGGTCTCATCGCGGCCGACGACGGCACGCTGTGGGTGTCGATCGGTGACAACTCCGACTACACGCGCGTCGACGAGAACGCGCTGAAGACCCTGGACGTCAACGCCCTCAACGGCAAGGTCCTGCACATCAACGCCAACGGCAGCGGGGTGTCCACCAACCCGTACTACGACGCGGCCAACCCCACGGCGACCCGCAGCAAGGTGTTCGCGAGCGGCTTCCGCAGCCCCTTCCGGTTCACGCTCGACCCCAGCAGCGGCCTGCCCGTCGTCGGCGACGTCGGCTGGAACGAGTGGGAGGAGCTCGACCTCGTGCAGCCGGGCCGCAACTACGCCTGGCCGTGCTGGGAGGGCAACCACCGCACCCCCGGCTACGCGGACCTGCCCGGCTGCGCGTCGGTGACCAACAGCGCGCCGCTGTGGGAGTACCACCACGGTGACGCCTCCAACCAGGGCAACAGCGTCACGGCCGGCCTCGTCTACACCGGATCCAGCTACCCGGCCGAGTACCAGGGCGCGTTCTTCTTCGGCGACTACGTCGGCAAGAAGCTGTGGACCGCGCGCTGGAACACCGCGGGCACCCTGACCCAGGCGCCGCAGGACCCGCCGCTGGCCACCGACATCGGCGGTCCGGTCAAGTTCGCCGCTGCCCCCAACGGCGACGTCGTCTACGCCGACATCTACACCGGCAACCTGCGCCGCCTCAGCTACGTCACCGGCAACACGACCCCGGTGGCGAAGGCGACGACCACCAGCGACCCGGCGACCCGCACCGTCACGTTCGACGCGTCCGAGTCGACGGACTACGACGGTGACGCGCTCACCTACACGTGGGACTTCGGCGACGGCACGACCGGCACCGGCGTCACCACGACGCACACCTACAGCTCCGACGGCCCGTTCACCGCGACGCTGACCGTGCGCGACCCGCTCAACAAGGCCGGGACCACGTCGTTCACCGTCGCACCGGCCAACCACACGCCGGTGATCACGCTGACCGAGCCGTCCGCGCGGGACTTCGCGATCGGCGAGGCGGTGTCGCTGGCCGCGACCGCGACCGACACCGAGGACGGCGCACTGCAGGTCACCTGGACCTCCACCGTGCTGCACTGCCCGGAGGAGGAGACCTGCCACTCGCACCCCGGCGTGGGCGCCAGCGGCTCGACCTTCAGCGTCCCGTTCACCGACCACCCGGACTCCCGGATGGTCCTGACGGCGACGACCACCGACAGCGCGGGCGTGTCCACCAGCACCAGCTACACGGCCTGGCCGCGCCAGCACCGGCTGACGCTGAAGTCGAACGTGCCCGCGTCGCTGCAGATCCCGTCCGAGGGCGGCGTGAACAGCGCGCTGGTGACCGAGGGCGTCACGCTCGACGTGGTGGCCGCGGAGACCGCGTCCGACGGCGCGTCCAAGTTCTCCGCATGGGAGAACGGATCCACCAGCCGGACGCGGACGCTGACGGTCACCTCGGACCTGACGCTGACCGCGACCTACGCGACGGCGATCGACCAGCGCTACAACAGCGACGCCGCCGTGCGCTCGCTGCTCGGCGCTCCGACCGCGCCCGAGGCGCAGGACGGCAACGTCAACTACCGCGTGTACGCCAACGGCCGGATGTACTGGTCGGCGCAGACCGGCGTGCACGAGGTGCACGGCGCGATCCTGGGCAAGTACCTGGAACTGGGCGGTCACACCCGCTTCGGCGCGCCGACGACCGACGAGCTGACCACGCCGGACGGGGTGGGCAAGTACAACCACTACATCGGCACGCCCGGCACGCTGACGGCGTCGATCTACTTCTCGCCGAACACCGGCACGCACGCCATCTGGGGTGTGATCCGGGAGAAGTGGGCGGAGAAGGGCTGGGAAGCCGGCCCGCTCGGCTACCCGACGACCGACGAGCTGGTGACGCCGGACGGCATCGGCCGGTACAACCACTTCAGCAAGGACGGCTCGATCTACTGGACGCCTGCCAACGGCGCCCACTCGATCTGGGGCCTGATCCGGCAGGTGTGGCAGCAGACCGGCTGGGAAGCCGGCCCGATGGGCTACCCGGCCACGGACGAGCTGATCACGCCGGACGGCATCGGCCGGTACAACCACTTCGACAAGGCGGCATCGATCTACTTCTCGCCGTCGACGGGCGCGCACGAGATCTACGGCGCGATCCGGGCGCGGTGGGCGGCTCTGGGCTGGGAGACGTCGTACCTCGGCTACCCGACCACGGGTGAGTTCGCCGCGGACGGCGGCAGGCGGAACAACTTCCAGCGGGGCTACATCCAGTGGTACCCGAACGGGACCGTGATCGACCGCCGGTACTGAGTTCTGATGCGAAAAACCGCCCTCCCCGCCGCGTGCGGGGAGGGCGGTTTTTCGTTGCTCAGTAGTAGAAGTGCAGGGTGTCGAGCAGGCGGTGGTCCGGTTTCGGGTCGCCGAGCTCGATCGCGACCTCGGTGATCAGCGCCTGGGTGAGCGCCGTCAGCGCGGTCAGCGAGCGGCTGTGCGAGACGCCGCAGGTCTCCGCGAACAACGCCACCTCGGCGGACTCCACCAGCGGCGACGCGGCGTTGTCCGTCAACGCCACCACCGGCAGCCCGGTCTCCCTGGCGTACCCGGCGACCCGGACCGTGTCGGCCGCGTATCGGCGCACCGAGAACACCAGCAGGACCTCGTCCTCGCACAGTTCCTTGAGCTCGTCCGGCAGCGAGCCGCCGCCGAGCCGGTGCACGGCGGGCAGGATCTCACCCAGCCGCTGCGCCGCCAGGTCCGCCACCGGCCGGCACTCGCGCAGCCCCATCACGTGCACGCGCGGCGCCCGCGCGAGCAGTTCCACCGCCCGCAGCCACGACGGCCGCTCCAGGTGGCTGAAAGTGCGCGAGAGGTTGGTCTGCTCCTGTTCCAGCACCGCGGAGAGCAGGCCGCCCGGCTCCGGCTCGGCGGCGTGCTCGGTGCGCCGGGCCACCTGGGCCTGCTCGGCCACCCAGGTGCGGCACAGCTCCATGATGTCGGGGTACCCGGTGAGCCCGAGGGAGTTCGCGAACCGCGTCACCGTCGACTCGCGGATCTCCAGCAACCGCGCGGCTTCCGAGATGCCGCGGTAGGCCGTGCCCTCCGGGTCGGCGAGCAGCAGGTGGGCGAGGCGCAGCTGCCCCGAGGCCAGTTTCGGCAACCGGCTCCGGAGCAGTTCCGCCAGCTCCTGGTAGCTCCCGGGGGCCTTCACACGCGCAACTCCACGACCGTGACGCCGGCGCCGCCGACCGGGTCGTCCATCGCCATCAACGCTGCCGGTGCTTCGTCCAGCGTGATCCGGCGGCCGATCAGCGCGTTCAGGTCCATTGTGGATCGTTCGACCATCGCCAGCATCTCCGGGTACTCGTGGGCCTGGATGCCGTGGCTGCCGAGGATTTCCAGTTCGTCGGCGATCACGCGGTGCATCGGGATCGGCGGGATGCCCTGCCCCGGCGGCATCAGCCCGACCTGGACGTGCCGTCCGCGGGGCCGCAGGCTCGCCACCGAGGCCGCGCAGGTCTGCGGCAGGCCGACGCAGTCCAGGGAGACGTGCGCGCCGCCGCCGGTGATGTCGCGGATGGCGGCGGCGGTGTCCTGGCCGGCGTCGACAGTGGCTTCCGCGCCCAGTTTCGCGGCCAGCGCAAGGGCTTCGGGAGAGAGGTCGACGGCAACGACCCGCGCGCCGGCGGCGACGGCGAGCATGACCGCCGAGATGCCCGCGCCACCGCAGCCGTGCACGGCGACCCACTGGCCCGCGGTCGTCCGCCCCTGCCGCAGCACGGCGCGGAAAGCGGTGCCGAAGCGGCAGCCGAGCGCCGCGGCCGTGCTGGACGCGAGGTCATCAGGCAGCCGGACGAGGTTGACGTCGGCGTGGCCGAGGGCGACCAGCTCGGCGAACGATCCCCAGTGCGTGAACCCGGGCTGGGTCTGGTTCACGCAGATCTGCTGGTTGCCGGTGACGCACTGCTCGCACGTGCCGCAGGCGCACACGAACGGGACGGTGACGCGGTCACCGGGTGACCAGTGGCGCACCCGGTCGCCGGTCGCGACGATCCGGCCGGCGAGCTCGTGGCCGGGCACGTGCGGGAGGGTGATGTCGCTGTCGTGGCCGCGCCAGCCGTGCCAGTCGCTGCGGCACACGCCGGTCGCCTCGACCGCGACGACCACGCCGTCCGGGGCCGGCGCCGGGTCGGGCACGTCGCGGACCTGCGGTGGGGCTCCGAACTCGGTGAAGACGACTGCGCGCACCCCGACACCCTACGTGGCGTCAGCGGCCCTTGAGCAGCTCCACGATCGGGGCGAAGCGGTCGGCGTAGCCGGAGTTGATGGTGATGTAGGAGATGCCCAGCTCGTCGCGGCGGCGCAGGAGGGTGTCGGCGGCCTGCTGCGCGGTGCCGGGCAGGACGCTGACGGAGCCGTGCGCGACCAGGTCGGCGATCGTGGTGCCGATGTAGCGCTCCAGCCACGGCGCGGGTTCGTCGCCGACGGCGAGCAGGTTCATGGCCAGTTCGACGTCCCGGCCGTGCGCGGCGTCGTGGACGGCGCGGACCAGTTCCCGTGCTTCGGCTTCGGTGGCGCGGGGCTGCCAGGCCATGGTGACGACGTCGGCTTCCCGGCCGGCGAGTGCCAGCATCTTCGGGCCGCCCGCGGCGAGGAGGAGCTTGGGGCGGTTCGCCTGCTCGTTGAGGTGCCGCACGGTTTCGGCGATGTGCGCGACCCGCTCTTTCGGTGTCCCGAACTCGCGGCCGAGCCGGCCGAGCGTGGCCTCGGCGCCCGGGCGGCCGGTGCCGAGGCCGAGTTCGAAGCGGCCGCCGGTGAGCCGGTGCAGGCTTTCCGCCTGCCAGGCCAGCAGCCGCCGGTCGCGGAACCCGTCGACGGCGACGAAAGTGCCGACGTGCAGTTCGGTGGTGACGGCCGCGGCGGCGGACAGGGTGGTGAAGGGGTCCAGACCGCCGAGCGGGTCGGGTGAGAGGAGCGTGTGGAAGCCCTGGATCTCGGTGCGGCGGGCGAGGGCGGTCCAGTCGGCGAGGTGGGTGATCTGCCCGGCGACGAGGCCGAAGCGGAAGGGTTTGTCAGTCATGCGGCCGATGGTGGACCCGTGGGCCTCGTCACCGCGTCCGTTCGTCGTCGGCTCTGCGGCCTACGTCGGGAGGCGCACGGTCAGAAGACGGCGACGCTCAGCGCCTGCGCGATTTCCTTGCCCAGCGCGTGGGTCGCCGCTTCGGCGCCCGAGCCGACCTTGACCACGAGTGAGCCGCCGAACGGTTGGCGTTCCACCACTTCGATCCGCTCGCCGAGGGCGATGGCGTGGTCGGCGAGGTAGCGCAGCATGTCCGGGTCGGTGTCCCACACGCGCACGATCTGGCCGACCGCGCCCGGCTCCATCTCGTCGAGCAGGCGGGTCGGCACCTCCTCGACGCTGCCGTCGGCGGCCGGGATGGGGTCGCCGTGCGGGTCGCGGACCGGGTTGCCGAGCTTGGCCGCGATGCGCTCGATGAGCCGGTCGGAGACCGCGTGTTCGAGCGCGTCGGCCTCGCCGTGCACCTCGTCCCACGTGTAGCCGAGTTCCTGCACCAGGTAGGTCTCGATGAGCCGGTGGCGCCGCAGGACACCCCGCGCGAGGCGGCGGCCTTCGGGGGTCAGCTCGATGCCGCGGTAGGGGACGTGCTCGACGAGGCCCTGCTGGGCGAGTTTGGTGACCATGCCGGACGCCGACGAGGGACTCACCTCGAGGCGGCCGGCCAGGGTCGTGTTGGTGACGGCCTCACCGCGCTCGACCAGGCCGTAGATGACCCGGATGTAGTCCTCGATCGACGAGGAGGACGAGCGGTGCGGACTGTCAGGCATGCTAATAACTCTACGTGCGGCCCCCGGTGGGAGTCAGCCTTGCCTAACTCCCCGGGGACCAGCGGTAGCGGATCCAGCCGGGCACCGGCTGGGCGCCGAGCTGGGCGTAGAAGGCCGCGGCGCGCTCGTTGCCCTCCTGCATGTCCCACTCGACGCGCCCATCGGTGCGCGCCCGCAGCGCGGCGAGCAGTTCGTTGCCCAGCCCGTGGCGGCGGTGCTCCGGGCGGACGTACAGGTCGTCCAGCCAGATGCCGGGGCGCCCCTCCCAGGTGGAGAAGTTCCAGGAGCAGAAGGCCATCCCCGCGACGGTGCCGGAGCCGGGCGGTTCCGCGATGAGGACCCACGCCTTGGGCTCCGGACCGAACAGGTGCTTGGTCATCTCGGCGCGGTCGAGGGTGAGCGTGTCGTTGCCCTCGTAGCGGGCGTGCTCCTCGATGAGCGCGCAGATCTCGTCGACGTCCCTGACCTCGGCTTCTCGTACCGGCATGTGACCCATGCTATGCGGCGATTTCGACCAACCGGAGGCCGTGGGTGATCCGGTCGCGCTAGTCTCTGCTTGAACTGCGTTCCACACGGGGGGTAGGGAACAGATGACCGAGGGCAACGGGCAGGTCTCGCTGGGGCCGACGGTGGGCGCGGGCCTGAGCGCCGTGGGAGGCGCCGGGTACCGCTTCGACCCCGACCAGATCGCCGAGCTGATCCCAAAGTGGGAGGAGCTGCGGGACGGTCTTGATGACGACTACAACAGCCTCAGAGAGGCCCTACGGCTGGCTCAGCCGCCGTCAGCCGATGCGCCGGCGGCGCAGAACGCCGAAGCCACCAAGAACTCGATTCGACTCGCCATCGACCACAATCGTCACATGCGGTCCTATGCGACGACCTGGATCGAGCAATTGAGGAAAGCCAACGGCACTTTCATCGAGCAGGACGACGACACTCGTCGCGGCCTGTACGATACGGGCGACTCGACAAACGGCAGCGGGCTGTACTGATAGGGGAAATGGTGCGCGAGGTCAAGATCAGCGTCACGGCAACCATAGGCGCGGCTCTGCTCGTTCTCACATCGTGTTCGGATTCGGACGGAAGCGGAATCGGGACGAGCTTCAGTCCGACATCGCCAGGTACGTCCACACAACCTTCGTCGACTGCAACAACCGACCAAGCACCCCCTGTGCACACCCCACTCGACGCGACTGCCTTCATCGCCGATCCATGCAGCAGCCTGACCAGCGCCCAAACCGCCGAATTGACGATAAGCAATGAGGGCAGGCACACCAACAACGCGTGCTCATGGAAATTCGGCCCGAATCTGGAGTGGGTAGTCCAAGCCTTTTACACAGTGAACGACAAGGGCTTGCAGAACACCTACGACCAAAACGCCGCCGGCTGGTTCAAGAACGGCTACTTCGAACCGACGTCGGTTTCCGGCTATCCTGCCGTCTACAGCAACGTCACCGATGCACGCCCTGACGGCACGTGCGATTTGGTGGTGGGAATCGATGACCGAACCGTTCTGGACGTTTCGGTCACCGGCAAGCCAGGGGAGGACAACTGCGGCGCTGCCTCCACCGTGGCAGGCAAGATCATCGAGACCATCGGATCATGAGCCGCAGGCAATTCACCCATCTCGGCGAACCTGGCAATACTCGCACGGGCCATGATCGACTCACGCTACCCTTTGGTTGAACTATGTTCTTGACCTGGCCACCTCGTCCGCAGGCACCTGTTGTGATCGAGGCCGTGGATTTTGGGGGAAACGAATGACTGGCGCAGTCCTCGGTTCGACCGCTTCCCTCGGCGGGATGACGGGGCAGCAGATCTACGAGAACTTCCAGCACGCTCCCGGCCCCGTGAACCTCCAGCAGGGCCAGCACCATCTCGGCACGGTCATGAAGAAGTATCAGATTCGAAGTAGGCAGGTCGCGGCGCTGACCGGAACCATGGTGGAGGGCTGGACGGGTGGCGCAGCGGACGCCGCGTCCCAGAGCGTGAGCAAGTTGGCTGCTGCCCATTCCAGTGCTGCTGCCGCGATGAACACAGCTTACGAACTGATCGAGAACCAGTCCCAGGCCTTCTTCGACACCAAGAACAAGGTCGTCCCGGTGCCGGAGGTTCCGCAGATCCCTCCGGGGCTCAAGGAGATCATCGGCGACTCGAACGGCGACCTCAGCCAGATGGTGAAGGTCGCGGCGGCGAACGCGGCCGCCAAGCAGAACGTCGAGGCCATGCAAGCCTGGTCGACCACCTCGGGCGACAACGGCGCGAAGATGCCGACCACCTACGGCACCCTCGACGCCGGCGTCCTCGGTGTCACCCAGGGTGCCCAGCCGGGCGGCAGCGTCGACATCCAGAACAAGCCGACCAGTGACGGGCCGCGCTTCGGGGGCGCTGGGGGTGCCTCCCGAGGCGGCGGTGGCGTCACCGGCGGCACCTCGTCCCTGTCGGGGCCCTACCAGGCCCCCGCAGGTCAGATCCCGGCCGACGGGCGCACCGTCGCCTCCGACGCGGCCTACGCGCCGCCCTCGGCGGGCTCCTACAGCCCTCCTCAGCAGGGCGGGTACGGCGGCGGCAGCAACTACGGCACCCCCGGCGCGTACGGCGTCCCCGGGTACGGGAACGCCGCGGGTTATCGCGGCGCCAACCCCGCGGGTGGGCCGGGCGCTGGAGCGGGCCGGGCCGGCGTCGGCTCCGGACGGGGCTTCGGCGCGGGTGGCGCCGGCCGTGCGGGCGATTTCGGGGCAGGTGGCGCGGGCCGTGGCGGTGGCTTCGGTCCCGGCAGCGGCGGCAACCCCCTCAGCGACGGCAAGCGCTTCGGCGCCGGGAACCCCGCCGCGGCGAGTGAGTCGTTCGGCCGTGGCGGCGCCGGTGCGGCCGGGCGGAGTGGCGCCGCCGGCAGTCCGGGCGCCATGGGCGCCGGCGCGGGCAACCGCGGCAAGGGCGACGACGACGGCGAGCACCAGCGGAAGTACATCGTGGACGAAGATGAGCACTTCCAGCTCACCGCGGAGGGCGAGAAGGCCGTCGACCCCGTCACGGGCATGACCGTCTCCCCGCCGGTACTCGGCCAGTAACGCCATGTGGTTCGCCGAACCGGAACGGTTCCAGGTCGACCTCCTCGCGGCCATGGTCGCCAAGGTCACCGGCGCCGAACTGCACCTCGCGCTCGCACCGCAGGCCGTGTGGCGCCCCGACGACGCCGATCTCGCCTTCAGACGCGCCGCTGACGCCGCCCTCGCGCGCTTCCACGTGCCCACCCGCGACGAGCCGACGTTCGCCGACCTCGCGCGCCTGCTCTCCACCCCCGCCGAGGCGCGGTTCGGGTGGCTGTCGGACACCACGCGGGGCGTCAACATCTCCACCCTGGTTGCCGCCGACCAGCGGTTCGGGGTCGTCGCCGTCCGGGACGGGCAGGAGGTCTCGGTCCGGACCTTCCAGCGCGACCGGCTCAGCAAGGTCCTCGCCGACGTCCTCCCTCAGGACGTGCGCAAGTCCCCGGAGCCGTCGCTGACCGTGCTGCGCAGCGAGGTCCGCGGCGCGCGCCAGGCCGAGCTGAACGGCACCCGGCCCAGCCGGGCGGTGATGCGCGCCGACTACCTGGCCTCGCTGGAGCCGTACTTCATCGCGGAGCTGCACGCCGAGGTCCGCGACCACACCGGACAGCCGCGGCACACGCGCTTCCCGCTCCGGGTCTACGACAACGCCGAAGGCCGGTGGACCGTCCAGGCGAAACCCCACTACGACGACCAGCTCCTCCACTTCGCCCCCGCCACGGCCACCGACGTTGCTGACCGCCTGGACGAGCTGCGCCGCGAGCTGAACTGAGCGACTGGGCCACTCACGCCCGCGCGAGAGGCACACTCGCGCAGGAGCAGGGGGTGGGGCAGGCGGCAGGGGGCCAGGGCAGACCAGGGCCAGGGGGGAGCGCGTGGCGGCGGGAGCGGCCGCGATCGCACGAGTGACACTCTCGTAACGCCACGAGAGGCACAGTCGTGCAGGAGGCAGGGGCAGGCGGCCAGGCCAGGCAGACCAGGGCCAGGGCAGGCAGACCGGGGCTAGGGCCAGGGCAGAGCGTGAGGCGGCAGGAGCGGCCGCGATCGCACGAGCGGCACTCTCGTGACGCCACGAGAGGCACAGTCGTGCAGGGGCCAGGTGGTGGTGCGGGCCGGCCGCTGAACGCCGCTCGAGGGTTCAGGCGCAAGTGCAGCCAAAGAGGGCGAAGCCCGGTGGAAACCAGGCCCGACCGAAGACGGAGGCCCAGGCAGGAGCGGGCCAAGCGCAAGCCCTGCTCGCGGCAGAGCTGAAGCGTGAAGAGGCCCGGTCGGCAGCGAAACAAGCGGGACCACCGTCGGCGGAAGCAGGACCGGGCGAAGGAGCGGGACCACCTGCGGCCGAAGCAGGACCAGGCGGCGGAAGACCCGCCGAACGGCACCACCGAGCACCACCGCCGGGCAGCGCGCACGCCCGCGGACAACGAAGCCAAGCAGCCCCGCCAGCCAAAGCAGCGGAAGACCCGGACAGCAAAGCCATCCCCCCACCAGTAGCCGAGGGACGGAGAGCAAGGCCCTCCCACCACACCCACAGCCGAGGGACGAACAGCACAGCCCTCCCACCACGCCCACAGCGGAGGGACGCATCCCGCATCACCAGTCGCCGAGGCCCGAAGAGCAAAGCCACCCACCGCACCCATAGCCGATCGATCGATCGATCGCCTAAGCTCCTCCCATGACCTCGGTGGACCTCGAGATCGACGAAGGCGTCGCGCACATCTGGCTCAACCGGCCGGACCGCCTGAACGCCGTCGCGCCCGAACTTGTCGACGACCTGCTCACCGCGCTGGACCGGACGACCGGCACCAAAGCCGTCGTGCTCGGCGGGCGGGGGCGGGCCTTCTGCGCGGGCCACGACCTGAAGGAAAACCCCCAGGGCGACTCCCGTACACGCATCGAGCGCCTTCAGGAAGTCACCCGCCGGCTGCGCACCATCCCGCAGCCGGTCATCGCCGCCGTGCATGGGTACGCCATCGGCGCCGGGGCGGAGTTCGCGCTCGGCTGTGACCTCGTGCTCGCCGCCGAGGACGCCGTCTTCGCGTTCCCCGAGGCGAGCCTCGGCCTCAGCGTCACCGGCGCCGCGTCCCGCCTCCTGCCCCTCATCGTCGGGCCCCTCAAGGCGAAAGAGCTCCTCCTCCTCGGCGAGCGCGTCGACGCCCGCACCGCCCACGAGCTCGGCCTCGTCAACGCCGTCGTGCCGGACGTGCACGAGACGGCGCGCGACTGGGCCCGCCGCATCCCCGCCCACCCGGCCACCACCCTCGCCAAGCGCGCCCTCGACGCGGGCATCGACAGCGCCCTCGAACAGGCCCTCGAACTCGAGGTCAGCCACGCCCTGATCACCGAGCACCTGCCCGGCAACGCACTCGGCAGCCGCGCATGATCCCCGACGACCTGGTCGCCCTCACGAAACGCGCCGCGCGGAACTGGCCGGACAAAACCGCGTGGCTCTTCGACGAGACGGGCACCCGCTTCACCTTCGCCGACATCGACCGCGAAACCGACCGCCTCGCCGGCAGCCTCGCCGCGCTCGGCGTCAACCCCGGCGACCGCGTCGCCGTCATGCTCCGCAACGAGCCCGCCTTCCCCCTGCTCTGGCTCGCCCTCGCCAAACGCGGCGCCGTCCTCGTCCCCGTCAACACCAACTACCGCGAACTCGACGGCGCCCACGTCATCCGCCACTCCGGCGCCCGCCTCGCCATCGCCGCGCCGGAGTTCACCGACCTGCTCACCCGCATCGGCATCACCACCCGCACCCCGGACGACCTGCCCGCCGGCACGCCGCCCGAACACCACCCGGCCGCCGAGGCGCCCACCAACATCCAGTACACCTCCGGCACCACCGGCGCCCCCAAGGGCTGCGTCCTGCCGCACCGCTACTGGACCACCCTCGCCCGCAGCCTCGTCGACGACTTCCCCCACCTCACCGACGACGACACGATCCTCACCGCCCAGCCGTTCCACTACATTGATCCACAGTGGAACGTCGCGGCCGGCCTCGCCGCGGGCGCGACGCTCGTCGTGCTCGACCGCTTCCACCCCAGCACCTTCTGGGCGAAGGTCCGCGAACACGGCGTCACCTGGTTCTACTGCCTCGGCCTGATGCCGACGCTCCTGCTGCGCCAGCCGGAGCACCCGGACGACAAGAACCACCGCGTCCGCTCGGTCATGGCCTCGGCCATCCCCCGCGACCGGCACGCCGAACTCGAAGCCAGGTGGGGCGTGCCCTGGTACGAGGCGTTCGGCATGACCGAAACGGGCGGCGACATCCGCGACCGCCCCGAGGACCACCGGCCGGGCAGCGGCAGCATCGGCCGCCCCATCCGGGAGCGCGAGGTGGTGATCGCCGACGACGACGGCAAGCCGGTGCCCCGCGGCCGGACCGGGGAGCTGCTCATCCGCGGCGTCGGCCTCATGCACGGCTACCACGACGACCCCGAGGCGACCGCCCGCGCCTTCCGCGGCGGCTGGTTCCACACCGGCGACCTGGCCACAATGGACGCCGAGGGCCGGGTCCACTACGTGGGCCGCACGAAGGACATGATCCGCCGCAGCGGCGAGAACATCTCGGCCGACGAGGTCGAGCGCGCGCTCCTGCTGCACCCCGCCGTCGCGCTGGCGGCCGTCATCGCGGTGCCCGACGACCTGCGCGGGGAAGAAGTCAAAGCCTTCATCGTGCCTGCGAAGGACACCACCCCGGACGAGCTGGCCGAACACTGCGCGTCCCAGCTGGCCTACTTCAAGGTCCCGCGCTACTGGTCGCTCACCGCGGACCTGCCGCGCACCCCGTCGGAACGCATCGCGAAGGGCAAGCTCGCCGCCCTCGACACCCCGACCTACGACCGGGTGGCGGGCACATGGCTCTGACCACCGAGCAGCGCGTCCGCCGCGCCGCGGTCAAGCTGTTCGCCGCCAAGGGGTTCCACGGCACCGGCATCCGCGACCTGGCCCAGGCCGCCAAGATCTCCAGCGCGAGCCTCTACCACTACATGGGCACCAAGGAGGACCTGCTCGTCGACATCATGCGGGAGTGCCTCGACCGGCTCCTGCTGGCCGCGCGCCGGGCCCTGGACACCGTCGACGACCCGGCCGACGCGCTGTCCGCCCTGGTCACGCTGCACGTCATGGCCCACGCCGCCCAGCCGGACGAGACCCGCGTGGTGGACAACGAGGTCAGCGCCCTGTCCCGGGCCCCGCGGCGGCGGATCGTGGCGCTGCGGGACCAGTACGAGGCCATCTGGGCGGACACCATCGACAAGGGTGTCTCGGCGGGCGTGTTCGACGCCCCCGAACCGGCCGTGACCAGGCTCGCCCTGCTGGAGATGTGCACCGGCGTCGCCCGCTGGTACTCACCACGGGGTCCACTGCCGCTGGACCGCCTCGCCGCCCGATATGCCCAGCTCGCGCTGCGCATGCTGGGAAGCCCGGCGCTCCTCGGCGGCGACGGCGCCGAACGGGCACGCGAGGTCGCCGCTGAGGTGTGGCGCATACGGCCCTAGCTGGGGTCTTGCCGACTCGGCCGGGCTGAGGGACCCTCGAAGGGTGACTGAGCGAACGATCCAACTGGAATTGGATGAGCAGGGTCTCGCACTGGGCCTCCCTGCACCGTCCCACCCTCAGGATCATGTACACGATGTGCCCTACCGCCCCGTCCAGTTCCGTGACGACGACCTGCCCACCGCGCTCGAGCGCTGTGCGCACTGGCTCAGGTCGGCACAGGAGTGGCTGGGCGAGCCGGTGGATGTGGTCTCCATCCACCTCGACTACGACGACCGCGAAGGCGCGCCGTACTACGACCTGAAGCTCCTCTGCAACGAGGAGGACCTGGCCGGGGCGCCGCGCGCACTGCGGGACGCCGCCAACGAATCCTGAGTCAGTTGTCAGATCCCTCGGGGCCGCCTCCGGAACTTTCCGGGGGCGGCCCTGAGGGTTGTTCTCAACCCAGCGCGCCGCCGACCTTGACGTGCCCCTTCAACAGGTTCCGGGCGATGGTGCGGCGCTGGATCTCGTCCGTGCCCTCGTAGATGCGCAGCAGGCGCAGCTCGCGGTACCACCGCTCGATCGGCAGCTCCCGCGTGTAACCCATGCCACCGTGGATCTGCAGCACGCGGT
The DNA here is from genome assembly GCF_000231075.2 of Amycolatopsis sp. ATCC 39116. Taxonomy (NCBI): domain Bacteria; kingdom Bacillati; phylum Actinomycetota; class Actinomycetes; order Pseudonocardiales; family Pseudonocardiaceae; genus Amycolatopsis; species Amycolatopsis sp. ATCC 39116. Next base: position 28,345 of record NZ_AFWY03000004.1, read on the forward strand.
CGACGATCTCGTTGGCCTTGATGCCGCCGTACAGCTTCGCGATCGACTGCGCGTGGCGGGAGTCCATTCCGGAATCGACCTGCCAGGCCGCGTGCAGCACCAGCCAGCGCAGCGCTTCCAGCTCCACACCGGAGTCCGCGATCATCCACTGGATGGCCTGCCGGGTCGCGATCGGCGCCCCGAACGTCTCACGCGTGTTGGCGTGCTCGATCGCCATCGAAATCAGCCGCTCGCAGGACCCGATCGCGCGAGCCGGCAGCAGGTAGCGGCCGCGGCCGATCCACTGCATCGCCAGCGCGAAGCCCTGGCCCTCCTCGCCGAGGATCTGGCTCTCCGGGACGCGCACGTTGTCGAACACCAGCGACGCCGGGCCCCACTCGCCCATGGTGTCGATCGGCTCGGACTTCCAGCCCATGTCGCGGTCGACGAGGAAGCAGGTGACGCCGCCGCCCGCCCCCTTCTCCGGGTCGGTCACGGCGAACACCATCACGAAGTCGGCCTCGTTGCCGCCGGTGATGAACGTCTTCTCGCCGTTGATGATCCAGTCCGCGCCGTCCTTGCGAGCCGAGGTGCGGATGTTCTTCGCGTCGGAGCCGGCGCCCGGCTCGGTGATCGCGAAGCACGACTTGCGCTCGCCGGAGATCGTCGGGAGCAGGTAGCGCTCCTTCTGCTCCTCGTTGGCGTGGAACAGGATGTTGTCCGCCGCGCCGCCGAAGCGGAAGGGCACGAAGGTGCGGCCGAGTTCGGCCTCCAGCAGCGCGGTCATCACGGCCGACAGGCCCATGCCGCCGTACTCCTCCGGGGTCTGCACGCCCCAGAAGCCGGACTCCTTCGCCTTGAGCTGCAGCGCGGTCAGCTCGTCCGAGGTGAGGCCGGGTTCGCCGCGGCGTTCGCGGCGCAGCACCTCCTGTTCGAGCGGCATCAGCTCACGCTGCACGAACGTGCGCACCCAGTCGCGCACTTCCCGCTCTTCGGTGCTCAAGCTGAAGTCCATCGTCGGCCCTCCTACTAAGCGCTTGCTTACCTGTCAGGCTAGCGCACGCGGCTCGTTCCCGGAATGGCGTTCGGCGAGGAACCCACGCAGCGCGGCCGTGACCCGGTCCGGCCGTTCGACCGGCGGGAGGTGACCGGTGTCCGGCAGGTCGAGCCGCCGAGCTCCGGCGATACCCGCGCTGAGCAGGCCGGACACCTCCTGGATCTCCGGCACGTCGAGGAGGCCGTTGACCACCAGCGTGGGCGCCACCACCTCGGCCAGCCGGCCGGCCGGGCCCGGTTCCAAATGGCGTTCGGTCCGCTGCGGCCCGCTCCAGGTCCGCTGGAAGACGCCGCGGAGCATGTCGAGGACGAGTTCGGACGGTTCCGGCACCAGGAACCGCGCCTGGGCCAGCGCCATCGCCTCGACGTCGGCCGGGTCGGGCGCCCGGGTCCGCGCCGCGTAGGCGCGCAGCCGCTCGGCCGGCACCGCGCTGTGCACCTCGCGCGCGGCGCGGGCGCGCATCGACTCCGGCCACTCACGGCCGGACAGCCCCGAGCAGATCAGCACCAGCCCGCTGACCCGGTCGGGCGCCGCGAGCGCGGCCTCCAGCGCGTACGACCCACCCATCGAGCAGCCGACCAGGGCCGCCCGGCCGACGCCGAGCGCGTCCATCAGCCCGAGGAGGTCCTCGTAGTGGCAGTGGTCGCCGACGGCGTCGCTGGAGTCGCCGAAGCCGCGCTGGTCGTAGCGGATCACCCGGTGGGTGTCGGCGAGCCCGTCGAACTGGGCGGCCCACATGCGCCGGTCGGCCGCTCCGGCGTGCACAAAGACCACCGGCGAGCCCGCGCCGGCCTCGTCGTAGGCCAGGTCTGCCCCGTTGACGTGAACCAGGTTCATGACGGCCAACGTAGGAGGATCATCCGCTGTTCGCGCCCGTGTTCGCGCACCGCGTAGGTTTGGGGGCGTGATCGAGTGTGCGGTGTGGTGGGCGGTGCCGCTGCCGAACGAGCCCGGGTACCTCGACCTGCTGGACGACGTGGAGCGCGGACGGCACGCCGGCTACCGCAAGGAGATCGACCAGCGGCGGTTCCTCACCGGGCGGGTGCTGGCCAAGACGGTCGCCGCCGAGCTGCTCGGTCGCGCGCCCCACGAGGTGTCCTTCGACGCGACCTGCGACGACTGCGGCAAGCCCCACGGCAGGCCGCGGGTGCCAGGCGCCGGGTTCGACCTGTCCATCTCGCACTCCGGCGAGCGGATCGGGGTGGCCGTGACCAGCGGCGTTCCGGTGGGCCTGGACGTCGAGACGGCCACCCGCCGCGCCGAGGACTCGCTGATCGCCTACGCGCTGAACGAGACGGAGGTCGCCGCGCTGGACGGCCTGACCGGCGCCGAGCGGGTGGCCGCGTTCTTCCGGTACTGGACCGGCAAGGAGGCGCTGATGAAGGCCACCGGGCGCGGGCTGCGGATCCCGCTGCAGAGCATCACGCTGGCCGGTCCGGACGAACCGCCCCGGCTGCTCTCCTCGACCGACCCGGCATTGGACCCGGCGCGCGCCCGGCTGGCCGACCTGGACCCGGGCGAGGGCTACCGGGCGGCGATCGCCGTGCTGAGCGACGACGAGTTGAAGGTCACCGAGCGCTGGTGGAGCCCTACAGCTCCAACCCCATAGCGCGCAGCAGCGTCTGGAACTTCGCGGACGTCTCGTCCAGCTCGGCCTTCGGGTCGGACGCGGGCACGATGCCCCCGCCGGCGTACAGCCGCAGCCGCGACGAGGACACCTCGGCGCAGCGGATCGACACCGCCCACTCGCCGTCGCCGTTGGCGTCCATCCAACCGACGGTTCCGGCGTAGTACCCGCGGTCGAACGGCTCCAGCTCGCCGACCAGCTGCCGCGCGTCCTCGGTGGGCGAGCCGCAGATGGCGGGCGTCGGGTGCAGCGCGCCGGCCAGGTGCAGCGCCGTCACGTCCGGGTCGGTCAGCTCGCCCGTCACCATGGTGCTCAGGTGCCACATCGTGGGCGTCGACACGAGCGACGGGGTCCGCGGCACGTGCAGGTCGCGGCAGAACGGCCGCAGCGTCTCGACGATCGCCTCGGTCAGGACCGCGTGCTCGACGTGGTCCTTGCGCGAGGCCGCCAGCCGTTCGGCGTTCTCCCGGTCGGTGGCCGGGTCGGCCGAGCGCGGCGCGGACCCGGCGTGCGGGTGCGACACGACGCGCCGGCCGCTGCGGGACAGCAGCAGCTCCGGCGTCGCGCCGATGAGGGACCGCCCGCCGGGCAGGGCCGCGGCGAACGTGTAGCCGTGCGGGTTGTCCTTGACCAGGTTGTGCAGCACGGCCTTGACCGGCACCTCGCCGGAGAACTCCAGGTCGAGGGCGCGCGCGAGCACGACCTTGCGCATACCGCGATCGGACAGGGCCCGGACGGCGCGGGCGACCGCCTCCGCGTGGTCGACCGGTTCGGGCACGGCCCGGACGACGTCCGGACCGTCGACGGTCATCCGCGGCAGGTCAGCGGCCGCGGGGTGCGCCGGGGCGGCCACCTGGACCGCCTCGGGCACGACGAGGTGCCCGGGCGTCGCGGTGGTGTCGAAGGGCAGGACACCGACCGCGAGCGACCCCGGGGTCCCGGCCAGAGCGGCCGGGACCGCGTCACCGAGTGCCGGCACATCGGTGCCGGTGAAGGTCAGCCGGGAGCCGGACCCGAAGATCGTGTGCCGTGAGGTGGCGAAGTAGAAGTCGCCTGGCGTGTACTCCTCGAGCGTCTCCCTGGCATCCACACCCCCATTGTGCTCCCGCTCAGGCAGCGGCGAGCGGAAGTGTCACGGGCGCAACACTTCGCCGCCGACCTGCGGAAACGGTTACTTGAGGGCGTCGATCAGCGCCGCGCGCTGGCGCTCGCCGAGTCCGCCGGCCCGCCGGTCCGGGTCGATCCCGGCCTTCTCCAGCAGCGCGGCGACCTTGACGGCGCCGAGCCCGGGAACCGCCTTCAGCAGCTGGGTGACCTTGGTCTTGCCGATCGTCTTGTCGTCCTTGGCCTTCGACAGCACCGTGTCGATCGACTGCTGACCGGACTTGATCGACGCGAGCAGCTCGGAGCGAGCCTTCCGGGCCTCGGCCGCCTTGGCCAGGGCCTCCGCACGCTGCTCCGGGGTCAACGTGGGCAGAGCCAACGTAGTAGTCCTTCCGTGTGTCGGATATCCGCTCTCGCGGCGACGGCTGGCACCCAGCGAGGTGCTTGCTCGTGCAAGCGCTGGCCAGGCCGTCTGGTCCACGCGCCCAGTAAACGCCACCTGGGCTGATGCCGCGACACCGACACGCGAGGAAACCCCCGGTCGGGGCGGGGGCGATCAGTCCTGGCAACAGGCGGTGTCTTCCACTTAGAGTGACCGCAACACGTTCAACGCCGAACTTCACCGCGCGGGAGTGCCCATGCTGAGCACGATGCAGGACGGACAGCTTTCCCTTGCCAACCTGCTGCAACACGGAAGCCGGGTGCATGCCACCAGTCAGGTGACGACCTGGACCGACCAGGGGCCCCGCCGCGAGTCGTACGCGGATCTGGGTCGTAACGCTGCGCGACTGGCGAATGCGCTCCGTAGTCTGGGTGTAACCGGCGATCAGCGGGTCGGCACGTTCATGTGGAACAACGCCGAGCACCTGGCGGCCTACTTCGCGATCCCCGCGATGGGCGCCGTGCTGCACACCCTCAACATCCGGCTGTTCCCCGAGCAGCTGACCTTCGTCGCGAACCACGCCGAGGACCACGTCGTGATCGTGGACGGCTCGCTCGTCCCGCTGCTGGCCAAGCAGCTGCCGGAGCTGAAGACCGTCCGGCACGTGATCGTGGCCAACGGCGACCCGGCGACGCTGCAGGCCCCGGACGGCGTCGAGGTGCACTCCTACGACGCACTGCTGGCCGCACAGCCGGACACCTTCGACTGGCCGGAGATCGACGAGCGCTCCGCGGCCGCGATGTGCTACACGTCGGGCACGACCGGTGACCCGAAGGGCGTCGTCTACTCGCACCGCTCGATCTGGCTGCACTCGATGCAGGTCTGCATGACCGACAGCATGCAGCTCTCGCCCGCCGACAACGCGCTGGTCATCGTGCCGATGTTCCACGCGATGTCGTGGGGCCTGCCGTACGCGGCGTTCATGGTCGGCGCCTCGCTGGTCATGCCGGACCGGTTCCTGCAGCCGGGTCCGCTCGCGCAGATCCTCGCCTCGGAGAAGCCGACGTTCGCCGGCGCGGTCCCGACGATCTGGCAGGGCCTGCTGCAGCAGCTGGAGGCCCAGCCGCAGGACATCTCGCACCTGCGTGAGGTGGTCGTCGGCGGGTCGGCGTGCCCGCCCGCGCTGATGCACACCTTCGAGGAGCGCTACGGCGTGCCGATCCTGCACGCGTGGGGCATGACCGAGACGTCCCCGCTGGGCAGCGTGGCCCGGCCGCCCGCGGGCGCGACCGGCGAGGAGGCCTGGAAGTACCGGTACACGCAGGGCCGCTTCCCCGCGTCGGTGCGCGCGCGGCTCATCGACGACAACGGCAACGAGCAGCCGTGGGACAACGAGAGCGTGGGCGAGCTGGAGGTCGCCGGGCCGTGGATCGCCGGCGCCTACCACGGCGGCGCGGACCCGGAGAAGTTCCACGACGGCTGGCTGCGCACCGGTGACGTGGGCAAGATCAGCCCGGACGGCTACCTGACCCTGACCGACCGCGCGAAGGACGTCATCAAGTCCGGCGGCGAGTGGATCTCCTCGGTCGACCTGGAGAACACGGTGATGAGCCACCCGGCGGTCGCCGAGGCCGCGGTGGTCGGCGTGCCGGACGAGAAGTGGGACGAGCGGCCGCTGGTCGCGGTCGTGGTCCGGGAGGGCCAGAGCGTGACCGCCGAGGAGCTGCGTGAGTTCCTGGCCGACAAGGTCGCGAAGTGGCAGCTGCCGGAGCACTGGACGTTCATCGACGAGGTGCCCAAGACCAGCGTCGGCAAGTTCGACAAGAAGCGGCTGCGGGCCTTCCACTCGCAGGGCAAGCTGGACGTGACGCACTTCTGACGTTCACCGGGAGGCCACCCGCGTCTGCTTCGATGCGGGTGGCCTTCGCACATCTGGGGGATGCATGGGAATCAGCAGGCGGCACGTGCTGGCGGCGACCGGTGCGGCCGGGCTCGGGCTCGTCGTCGGCGCGCCGTCGGCGCAGGCGATCGACCGGGCGCTGCGGGAAAGCAGCCGGCGCGCGGTCGGCACGGCCGGCACCACGCTGGAGAGCGTGGCTACCCCGCTGGACGGCGCCGCGGCGTACACGCGACTGACCGGCGGGCCGGGCTGGCCGCTGGTGGTGCGCGAGGACCTGGCGGCGGGCAAGGCGGGCCGGGACGATCGGCGCACGGCGCTCACCGCGTTCGTCCAGTTCACCGACCTGCACATCACCGACTCCGAATCGCCGGCGCGGTTCGAGTACCTGCACCCGCTGATCGGGTCCGCCCACCGTCCACAGGAGACACTGGGCTCGGTGGCCACGGCCGCGCTCGTGGAGCGGGTGAACAGCCTGCGGCAGGGGCCGTTCACCGGGCGGCCGCTGGACTTCGTGATGACCACTGGCGACAACACGGACAACCACGAGCACCTCGAACTCGGCTGGTTCCTGGGCGTGCTGGGCGGCGGCGAGGTCACCCCGAACTCCGGCGACCCGGGCGCCTACGAGGGCGTGCAGGCCTCCGGCGACCCGCTGTACTGGAACCCGGACCGCCGCCTGGACGGCGACTGGTCGGCGTTCCCGGTGCTGCCCGGCATCCTGACCGCAGGCACGCGCACGTTCACGTCGGCGGGACTCGACGTGCCCTGGTACTGCACGTTCGGCAACCACGACGACAGCATCGTCGGCAGCCTGCCCGACCTGCCGGGGATGGCGCACTGGTACACCGGCCGCTACAAGGTGATCGGCAAGGACTCCGGGACCGCGGAGAAGCTGGCGCGGGCCATCCGGACACCGGGCGCGAGCGTGCCGGTCACCGAGCTGTTCGGCGGCAGCGGCACGATCCGCGAGATCACGCCGGACGAGCGGCGACGGCCGTTCACCACCGCCGAGTTCGTGCAGGCGCACCTCGACCCCGCCAACACCGGGTCCGGCCCGGAAGGCCACGGCTTCACCGGCGGCAACGCCGACGGCGTGGACGTCTACTACACGTTCCGCATCGCCCCGGGCATCACCGGCATCAGCCTGGACACCACCACGCTCGCCGGGTTCGCGGACGGTTCGATCGGGCTCGGGCAGTACCTGTGGGTCGAGCAGACGCTCAAGCGCGGCAGCTCGGTCCACTACGACTTCTGGGGCAACCGCGTCACCCGGCCGGTCACCGACGAGCTGTTCATCCTGTTCAGCCACCACACCTCGGACACGATGGGCAACGTCCTGCCCGACGCCCGCCACCCGCTGGAGCCGCGCCTGACCGGGGACGCGTTCGTCGCGCTCCTGCACCGGTTCCCGAACGTGCTCGCGTGGGTCAACGGGCACACGCACGAAAACCGCATCACGCCGCGGCCGGGCGCGACCCCCGGGCAGGGGTTCTGGGAGATCAACACCGCGTCCCACGTCGACTTCCCGCAGCACGCGCGGGTGATCGAGGTGGCGGACAACGCCGACGGCACGTTGTCGCTGTTCACCACCCTGATCGAGGCGCAGGCGCCGTACTCGGCCGACTACGGCGACACCTCGCCGTCCGCGCTGGCGTCGCTGTACCGGGAGCTGTCGTTCAACGACCTGCACGCCGACCCGGCCCGCACCGGCGCGGCGGCCGACCACAACACGGAGTTGTTGCTGGTCCACCCCTTGCGGTAGGAACGGATCATGACTCAGCTCGACGAGGCCGGGACGGCGTTGTTCCACCAGTCGATGCCGTTCTCCGAGCGGCTCGGCATCGAGGTCCTGGAGCACTCGAAGGACGTCGTGCGGGCGCGGCTCGCCTGGGACGCCACCCTCTGCACGATCGGCGGCGTGCTGCACGGCGGCGCCCTGATGGCGCTGGCCGACTCGACCGGCGCGGTGTGCGCGTTCCTCAACCTGCCCGAAGGCGCGCAGGGCACCTCGACCATCGAGTCGAAGACGAACTTCCTGCGCGGGGTGCGCGAGGGGCACGTGACCGCGACCGCCCGCCCGCTGCACGCGGGCCGCAAGGTGATCGTGGTGGAGACCGAGCTGCACGACGACGCGGGCAAGCTGGTCGCGAAGGTGACGCAGTCGCAATCAGTCCTTTGACTGGTTTACACCACCGGCGGCGGCGGGGAGAATTCCCGGATGACCCGCGCCCTGCTCGCCGTGCTGGCCGCCGCCATGATGGCGACGGTGACCGTGCAACCCGCGTCCGCCGCCCCCGGCCGGGCCGACGAGGCCGTCGACTACCACGAGTGGACGCCGGCAGGCCCGTTCGCGCCTGCCGGCACCGAGTCGTACGAGGGCCGGGACTACGAGCGGGCACAGTGGACCTCGCCGTTCCACGCGCCCGGGTTCGACGCGACCGAGCTGATCGCGTCGTGGAACGCGCAGACGCCGCCGGGCACCTGGATCCAGGTCGAGGCGCAGGCGCGCACCGCGACGGGCGCGGAGACCGCGTGGTACGTGATGGGCCGGTGGGCCGCGGGCGACGGTGACATCAAGCGGACGAGCGTGGACGGCCAGGACGACGCGCACGCGCAGGTCTCGGTCGACACGCTCGTGATGAAGCCCGGCGTGCTGCTGCGCTCGTACCGGCTGCGGGTCTCGCTCTACCGCGCGCCGGGCACGCGCGCCACGGCCACGGTGAGCGCGGTCGGCGCGATGACGTCCAACGTGCCGGACCGGTTCGAGGTGCCGGTTTCCCGGCCGGGCAAGGCCTCCGGCATCGAGCTGCCGGTCCCCGCGTACGCGCAGAACATCCACAAGGGACACTTCCCGGAGTACGGCGGCGGCGGGGAGAGCTGGTGCAGCCCGACCTCCACCGAGATGGTCGTCGAGTACTGGGGCAGGCGGCCGCGCGAGGAGGACATGACCTGGATCCCGGCCGACTACCCGGACCGGACGGTCGACTACGCGGCCCGGCACACCTACGACCACTCCTACGAGGGCACCGGCAACTGGCCGTTCAACACCGCGTACGCGGCAACCTTCGGCCTGCGCGGGCACGTCACGCGCCTGCACTCGCTGACCGAGCTGGAGGACTACATCGCCCGGGGCATCCCGGTGATCACGTCCCAGTCGTTCCGGGCCGACGAACTGGACGGCGCGGGTTACGGCACCGCGGGGCACATCATGGTCGTCGTCGGGTTCACGGCGGACGGCGACGTCATCGCCAACGACCCGGCCGCGAACAGCAACGCGAACGTGCGCACGATCTACCCGCGGGCCCAGTTCGAGAACATCTGGCAGCGCACCAAGCGGCACACCGAGGACGGCTCCGTCGCGAGCGGCCCCGGCGGCGTCGTCTACCTGATCACCCCGTGACGGCGCGAACGGGGACATCGAGGTCAGAGCGCTTACTGGTAACTGGTGAACCCGTTCGGGTCACGGCGGTGACCTCGTCCGCGATCGTCTAATATCGCCCGCCTACAAAAGGCACCGCGCCTCACACCGGATTTCCCGATACCCTCGGTACCGGTGGGGGCGACGAACCACGAGGCATGGTGGTCAACAATGGCGGCAACGGGCTGCAGTGCGACAGATGGACGATGAGAGTCGCGCTGTGATCGGCGAGGCCCGGCCCTCCAGCGCGCTCGCGAACGCCCGCGGACGTCCCACGGCGGCACGCGTGTCCGACGACGTCCTGCTCGACGCGGCGCGCCGGTGCGTCCTCGCCTCCGGGCTGCGGCGCACCACGCTGGCCGAGATCGCGCGCACGGCGAAGGTCAGCCGCATGACGCTCTACCGGCGGTTCCCGGACGTGCGCAGCGTGCTGTCCGCGCTGATGACCCGCGAGTTCGGCGCGCTGCTGCACCAGGCGACGGTGAGCGGGGCCGACGCCCCGACCGCCCGCGCGCGCCTGGTGCGCAGTTCGGTGACCGCGGTGCGGCTGCTCAACGCAGATCCGCTCATGCGCACGGTCCTCGACGTCGACACCGCGCTGGTGGTGCCCTACGTCCTGGAACGGCTCGGCGGCACCCAGCGGCTCGGCGAGAAGTTCATCGTCGCGCTGCTGGAGGCCGGGCACCGGGACGGCTCGATCCGGCGCGCGGCCACGGCCGTGCAGGCGCGGTCGGTCCTGCTCGTGGTGCAGTCGTTCGTGCTGTCGCTGCGGCCGGCCACCGCGGACGTCGCGGCCGAGGCGCTGCTCGGCGAACTGGCCCACCACCTCAACGCGGCCCTGCGGCCGCTGTGACCCCAGGGATGCCCGCACCGGCACTGAAAATTGGCCGGTTGTCCAAACGCTACGGATCGGTGGTTGCCCTCGACGGGATCTCCTTCGAGGTCGCACCGGGTGAGCTGTTCGGGTTCGTCGGCAGCAACGGCGCCGGCAAGACCACGACGATGCGCATCGTGCTGGGCGTGCTCGCGGCGGACAGCGGCGCGGTGCGGTTCGGCGGGGAGCCGGTCACGCACGCCACCCGGACGCGCATCGGGTACATGCCGGAGGAACGGGGCCTGTACCCGAAGATGCGGGTGCTCGACCAGCTCGTGTACCTCGCCGAGCTGCACGGGCTGGACGACACGCGGGCGCACCAGGCGGCGGAGGGCTGGATCGAGCGGCTCGGGCTGCGTGAGCGGCGCCGGGACGAGGTGCAGAAGCTCAGCCTCGGCAACCAGCAGCGAGTGCAGCTGGCGGCCGCGCTCGTGCACGACCCGGCGGTGCTGGTGCTGGACGAGCCGTTCTCCGGGCTGGACCCGATCGCGGTCGACGTGATGAGCGAGGTGCTGCGCGAGAAGGCGGCGACCGGGGTGCCGGTGGTGTTCTCCAGTCACCAGCTGGATCTGGTCGAGCGGCTGTGCGACCGCGTCGGGATCATCCAAAAGGGACGGATGGTGGCGTGCGGGACGGTGGCGGAGCTGACTTCCGCGGCGCTGCTGGTCGTGTCCGCGCCGGACGCGCCGTGCGGCTGGGCCGGGCAGCTGCCCGGGGTGCGGGTGGTGGCCGACGAGCCGGGGCGGACCGTGCTGGAGCTGGATCCCGGGGTGGACGACCAGCGGGTGCTGGCGGCCGCGCTCGCGACGGGCGTGGTGCGAGAATTCCGGTGGCGGCGGCCGAGCCTGGCCGAGCTGTTCCGGAACGTGGTCACGGGGAGCGGGGAATGACGGTCTCACCCATCAAGGGTGTCGTCCTGGTCGCGCGGCGGGAGCTGAACACCCGCCTGCGCACGCGGTCGTTCGTGGTCGGGACCTTGGTGATCCTGCTGGTGATCGGCGGGTACCTGCTGCTGCAGGCGACGCTGATCAAGGGCGCGGACACGTCGAAGGTCGGGCTGACCGGGCAGGCCACGGCCGTCGCGGAGCAGCTGCGGGAGGCGGCCGAGGCGGCAGGCGCGCACGTCGAGACGGTGCCGGTGGCGAACCCGGAGCAGGGCGAGCAACAGGTGCGCGACGGCGACCTGGACGCGCTGGTGTCCGGCAGCGCGGCCGATCTGCGCGTGGTGGTGAAGGCGGAGCTGGACCAGCAGCTGCGGGCGTTGCTGAACGGGATCGCGCAGCAGCAGGTGCTGAACGCGAAGCTGCTGGAGGCCGACCTCGATCCGGCGCAGGTGATGCGCGAGGTGGGGCAGGCGCAGGTCCGGCTGACCGAGCTGGAGCCCCGCGACGCCGACAGCGGCCAGCGGCTCGCGATCGGGCTGGTGATCGTGTTCCTGATGTTCTTCGGCATCCAGGCCTACGGCGGCATGGTCGCGCAGGGCGTGGTCGAGGAGAAGGCCAGCCGGGTCGTGGAGATCCTGCTGTCGACGTTGCGGCCGTGGCAGCTGATGCTGGGCAAGGTGATCGGGCTCGGGCTGGTCGGCCTGGTGCAGCTGCTGATCCTGGCGGTGGCCGGGCTCGCGATGGCCGTCGGGAGCGGTGCCGTGACGCTGGGCGGGGTCGCGATCGGCACGGTCGCCTGGGGGCTGCTGTGGTACCTGCTGGGCTTCTTCCTGTACGCGACGGTCTACGCCGCGGCCGGCTCGCTGGTGTCGCGGCAGGAGGACACCGCGTCCGTGGTGACGCCCGTGAGCATGACGCTGATGGTCGGGTTCGTGGCCGGGTTCAACGTGCTGATCCAGGACCCGGATTCCACGGGCGCCCAGGTGCTGTCGCTGATCCCGGTGTTTTCGCCGATCCTGATGCCGGGCCGGATCGCCGCCGGGGTGGCCGCGTCGTGGGAGGTGGCGGCGGCGCTGGCGCTGACCGTCGTGTTCGGCGCGCTGCTGACCTGGGTGAGCGGCCGGGTGTACCGCAACGCGGTGCTGCACACCGGCAGCCGCGTGCGGTTGCGCACGGCGCTGCGGATGTAGGTTCTGTTTCATGAGCGGCGGAGCCGCTTGCGGTGGGCCGTCAGGCAGGTCACGTCCAAAACACACCCTAGGCGCCGAACTCCAAATTGAGGATCCCGGCGAGGTCGCGCAGGCAGTCCTCGAACACCGGCTCCAGGTCGGAGTAGGCGAAGTCGAGCTGGTGCAGCACTTCCATGCACAGCAGGCCGTACAGCCGGATCCAGCAGGACAGGAAGACGTGCGCGGCCGCGGGCGGCAGCTGTCCGTCGATGGCGGCGGAGTAGGCGGTCAGCTGCTCGCGCAGTGACGCGGGCAGCTCGGCCAGGTCTGGCACCGGGAACGGCCGGGTCCGCCACTGCTCGGCCACCAGGTCCAGCAGCACCTGCTCGAACCGCTGCCCGGCCTGGTGGCGCGGCGACTCCCGGTCGGACGGCGGGATCGGGCTGGCGAAGATCCACCCAAACTCGGCCGGGTGCGCGATCGCCCAGGCCCGCATGGCCCGGCAGGCCGCGAGGATCCGCTCGCCGGCCGGGGCGTCCGCGCGGGCGTCCCTGGCCTCCTCCATGGCCGTGGTCAGCTCACGGAAGAAGTCGGCGGTCACCGCACTGACCAGCTCCTCGTGACCGGCGTAGTAGTGGTACAGCGCCGGGCCGCTCATGCCCACCTTCCGGGCGACCGCGTTGATCGTCACCGCGGACGACCCCTGCTCGACCAGCAGCGCGCGTGCCGCCGCGTGGATCTCCGCCAGCGTGGACCGGCGCAGCTTCTCCCGCCTACTGCTCGTGCCTGCGGGCATCGTCACCCCTCTCGTCACTCCGTTGACATCCTAGAGCATCTATGTTTACTTAATGTCTCTAAGCCAACTTAGAAGCAATAAGGAGAACCGATGAACTGGTGGTGGGCGGCGGTCGCGTTCGTGCTGCTGACGACGGCCGTGTGGTGGCGCAGGTCCAGGACCGTGCACCTGCGGCGGGCGGAGTCCGGGCGGTGAAGGCGACCATCGTGGGCGGCGGCATCGGCGGGCTGGCCGCGGCCGTCGCCTTCCACCGGCGCGGCTGGCAGGTCGAGGTGCTGGAACGGGCGCCCGAGTTCTCGGAGATCGGCGCGGGACTGTCGATCCAGCCCAACGGTCTCCGCGCGCTGGACGAGATCGGGCTCGGCGACGCGGTGCGCGCCGGCGGACTGGCGGACCCGCCCGCTGGCATCCGCCGCGCGGACGGGAACTGGCTGGTCCGCAACGACGTCGGCGACCTGCGGCGCCGGTTCGGGCCGTGGGTGGTCGTGCACCGCGCCGCGCTGGTCGACCTGCTCGTCGCGGCCCTGCCGGCCGACGCACTGCGGCCCGGCGCCGAGGTGCACACCGTGCGCGCCGACGGCTCAGTCGTCCACAGTGGAGGAACCTCGACCGCGGATGTGGTGGTGGGCGCAGATGGCGTGCGCAGCGTGACGCGGCTGTCGCTCTGGCCGGACCACCCCGGGCCGCGCTACGTCGGGTACACCACCTGGCGGTTCCTCGCCCCGCCGCACCCGGTGGACGGGAGCGTGGAGATCTGGGGCCGCGGCGAGCGGTTCGGGCACGTGCCGATGCCCGACGGCCGCGTCTACTGCTACCTGATGGCGAACGCCGAGGCCGGCTCCCGCACCGGCCTGGCCGCGCTGCGCGACCGGTTCGCGCACTGGCACGCGCCGGTTCCCGCGCTGCTGGACTCGGTTTCGGCCGACGCAGTCCTGCAGCACGACACGCACGAGCTGCCGGAACTGCCCACGTTCGTCCGCGGCCGGGTCGCGCTCCTCGGCGACGCCGCGCACGCCATGACCCCCAACCTCGGGCAGGGCGCGTGCCAGGCGCTCGAAGACGCGGTCACCCTCGCGACCACAGTGGACAGTCGGGGCGTCGGCGCGGGACTGGCCGAGTACGACCGGATCCGGCGGCCGCGCACGCGGATGATCGTGCGCCGTTCCCGGCAAGCCGGCGCGCCCGCGCACTGGGCGGCTCCGCTGGCGGCGGTGCGTGACGTGGCTCTGCCGCGGCTGCCGGCGGCGCTCTTCGGGCGCTCCATCACGCCCGCCTACGTCTGGGAGCCGGCCCGATGACCCTCCCCCGCGTCCTGATCGCCGTGGTCGGTGTGGTCACCACGGTCAGCGCCGTGCTCGCCGACCTGGTCATCCCCGGCTTGGCGGCGCAACACGCGTTCAACCCGGCCTGGCCGCCGCACGCCAAGTTCCACGACGCCCAGTACCTGGTCATGACGGTGCTGCTCGGCGTCATCGGCTTGGTGCTCGCGCGCCGGAACACGCGCGGCGGGTTGTGGTGCGCCGCCGCCGTCCTGGCCACGCCCTGGCTCGGCATGGTCGGCGCGCTCGCCTTCCCCGGCACCGCCACGCACGACCCGGAGTTCGCCGACCGGACGCTGTTCGTGCTCGGGATGCACGGGCAGGTCTTCCTGGCGATCGTCCTGCTCCTGGTCTTACTCGCCGCGACCGTCCTCGCGGCACGCGCCGAGCCGGCTAGGTGATGGCGTTGAAGCGGTCCAGCGCGACCTTGCGTTCCTGCGCGTGGTCGACCATCGGGGCCGGGTAGTCCTTCGGCGGGCGCGGCAGCTTCCACGGCTGGTGCACGGCCTTGCCGGGGATCTCACGCAGCTCCGGGACGTACTTGCGCACGTAGGCGCCGTCCGGGTCGAACTTCTCGCCCTGGGTGGTGGGGTTGAAGACGCGGAAGAACGGCGCCGGATCGGTGCCGGTGCCCGCGACCCACTGCCAGTTCAGCTGGTTGGACGCCAGGTCGCCGTCCACGAGGTGGTTCATGAAGTGCCGGGCGCCCAGCCACCACGGCTGGTGCAGGTCCTTGACCAGGAAGCTCGCGACGATCATCCGGACGCGGTTGTGCATCCAGCCCTCGGCGAGCAGCTGCCGCATCCCGGCGTCGACGATCGGGTACCCGGTGCGTCCGTCGCGCCAGCGGTCGAAGGACTCCTGGTCGGTGTCGTACGCCAGTTTGTCGAAGCGCTTGTCGTAGTTCTCGCGCGCGGTTTCCGGGCGGTGGTGGAGCACGTCGGCGTAGAACTCGCGCCAGGCCAGCTCGCTGCGCAGCGATTCGACGTCCTTGCCGTGCCGCGTGTCGAGGTCGGCCAAGAGGGTGCGCGGGTGGATGCAGCCCCAGCGCAGGTACGGCGAGAGGCGCGTGGTGGCCGGCCGGTCCGGGCGGTCGCGGTCGGTCGCGTAGCCGTCCAAGCCGCCGTCGAGGAACTTCTCCCACACCTCGTGCGCGGCGGCTTCACCCGGTCGCGGCAGGGTCATCGAGCCGAGGTCGGGTTTCTCGGGGAGGCGGAAGGGTTTCTCCGGTTCGATCCAGTCCACTGTGGAGCCAGGGGCGGGGGCACGCCGGCCGTGCCGGCGCCAGGCGCGGTAGAACGCGCTGAAGACCCGGTAGGGCTCGCCGTCGGGTTTCGTGATGCGCCCCGGGGTGACCGCATAGGGCGAACCGCACTCCACCCACTCGATCTCCCCCAGCGCGTCGGCCACCGCCCGGTCACGGCGGCTCCCGTACGGCGCCGTGTCGGTGCTGACGTGCACGCTTTCCGCACCGATCGACCGCGCCACCCGGGGCACCTCGCGCACCGGATCGCCGCGCACCACCATCAACCGCCCGTCCAGGCTCTCCGCCAGCGCCTCCAGGCACCCGTACAGGAACGCCTGCCGTGGCTTGCCCGCCGGTTTCAACAACGCGTCGTCGAGCACGTACAGCGCGAGCACCCGTGAGGCGCGTTCGCTCGCGCTCACCAGCGCGGGCAGATCGGCGAGCCGCAAATCGCGCCGAAACCATAACAAGGCGGTACTCACGGCCTCCGACTCTAGGCGATCCGGGGTAATCCGGCTCAGCGACTACTCGATCGGGAACGCCGGTGACCCTGCGTACGTCTAGATCATGTGCGGCAGACACCGGAGAACCCCGTGTTCGAGGGCGCCCATGCCCTGGTCGACCTCGTCCGGACGCTGTACCGGCGCCCGGGTCTGAGCAGGCGGGACCCAGAGCTGCGCATCCGCGGCGACGTGCCGCTCCCCCTGGTCTGCCTGCTGCGCAAGCCGGGCTCGGCGAAGTTCCTGCCGCGGCTGGGCGCTCAGCTGGACGTCGAACTCCGGCAGGTCCCGCACGCCTACCTCGACGCGAACGCGGTGCGCAACCCGGCGGTCCTGCCGCTGCTGGAGGAGCTGCACGACCGCCTCGGCGCGGACGCGTTCGGCCGCGGTCACCTCAAGCACTTCGACCACTACCGCCTCGCGACCTGGCTGACCGAGCGCTCCCTGCCACGCGCGGAGGGCAAGGGCGACCGGCCGATCGTGCGGCTGCTGCGCGACTGGACCGGGCAGCGCGGGCCGGGTGGCGCGGACGCGGCGGTCGACCACGTGCCAGCCGGTGGGTGGAGCAAGGTCGCGCTGAGCGTGCTGTGGTGGATCCTGCGGTACTTCGGGTTCCGGTGGGGCCGTCACCGCGTGCCCGGGCTTGGCCGGGAGAGCCGCTGGTTCATGCGCCAGCCGTTCATGGTCCCGCGCCACTCGGCGGACTTCCTCGGGTTCGCCGAGCGCCTGACCCGGGACCGGCTCGGATCGGAGAACCCCGAGCAGCTCAAGAAACTGCTCGTGCACGCGTTCCTGCAGGATCTGCGCGAGGCGTACCGCCGACGGAAGCTGCGGTTCCTGCCGCGGCGGCGGGGCTGGCGGCGCACGGCGTACGTGACCGTGCTGCTCGACAACGTGACCGAGGCCAACGGCGGCTGGGAACTGCTCCGGCTGATCAACGAGGTGCGCAACGAAACGGGCGACCTGGACCCGCTGCTGATCATCACCGCGAGCGACGAACGCCCGCCGCCGGCCGCGGAGTCGGTCGCGGGGGCCGAGCCGGCCGCCCGCGCCACCCGGGCGTGGTCGACGTGGAAGCACCGGCTGCCGGGCCGGCGGCAGATGCTGGCCGGCGACGCGCGGTACTTGTTCATCGACCTGCCCAAGCCGTCGGTGGCGACCACCCCGGAGGACGCCGGCGTGTGGGAGGACCGGCAGGCCGGGCCGGTCACGCCGCCGTGGATCGCGCGTCGCGGGGTGCTCGAACTGGCTGTGGCGGCGCTGTTGGTGGTGAGCCTCGCGCCGACCGCGGTGCAGGTGAACGAGTACTGGGGCGCGCACTGCTCGTTCTTCCGGGCCGGGTTGTCCTCGGGCGTGGCCACGAAGGTCGTGGACGGGCAGTGCGTCGGCTACAGCGACAACGCACGCCAGGTCTTCGGGGAGAACGAACGTCTGCGGCAGGCGCAGTTGCTGGTGTTCGCGGAGAACGCGAAGGCCGAGGAGCTGCACCGCGCCAACCCGGGACGCGCGTACGTGAGCCTGGTGTACCTGGCGGGGCTGACGAACAACGAGCACTCGCCGGCGACCGCCCACGCCGTCGCCGAGGAGCTGGAAGGCGTGGTGATCCGGCAGCGTGAGCAGAACGACCCGTCGTCGAGCGTGAAGCCGCTGCTGCGGGTGGTCGTGGCCAACGGCGGGACCGGGATGTCGGCCGCGGACGTGGTGACCCGGGACATGCTGGTCCCGTTGATCGAGGGCGATCCGCGGATCCTCGGGGTGCTCGGGTTCGACCGGAGCGTCGCGCAGACCGAGCAGGCGATCGCGGAGCTGGGTGCGCACGGGATTTCGGCGCTGGGCACGACGTTGACGGCGGTGGGGCTGGCGGAGCGGTCGCCGCTGTACTTCCAGTTGGTGCCGGACAACACCCAGCAGGCCGAGTTGCTGGCCGGGTACGCGCGGTACGTGGGTGCGCCGAAGGTGACGATCTACCACCCGCCGCTGGATCCGGGGAACAGCTATGTGAGCACGCTGGTCGAGGTGGTGCGGCAGCGGTTGGCCAGGATCGAGGTGGCGAGCCAGGGCTGGACCACGAGTGTCGGGTCGTTGCCGTCGCTGTGCCGGGATTCGGCCGATCGGAGCAGCGAAATCGTGTTCTACGCGGGGCGGGAGACCGAGTTCGGTGATTTCCTGCGCACGGTGCGGAGCAATTGTGCCGAGCCGCGGAAACTGCCGCGAATCGTCGCCGACGACGCGGTGTCTCGGTTCGTGGCGCACGCGCCGGACCGGAATCGCAGCGAGCTGAACGGGATTCCCGTCTCCTACGTCGGGATGGGCAGCCCGGTGGTGCTCGGCGGGCAGGCGTGCGTGGACGGACGGCCCGGGGCGCTGCCCGGTGGCGGGCCCGCGCTGGACGCGTTCTGCGCCGGCTACGCCGATCTGTTGCGGGACTTGCGGAAGCTGCCCCCGGAGGAGGCGCCGACGACGCCGTGGGCCGGGGAGCGGGTGGGCGGCCTCTACGACGCGGCCGGGTTCTTCCTGGACGCGGCCCGGCGGTTGCCGCTCCTCGGGGGCGGCGCGGGGGCTTCCGGCGCTTCGGGCGCTTCCGTTGCGGTGGCCCCGAACCGGGCGGCGGTGGCGCAGCAGTTCCGCGAGATGACCTTCCAGGGCGCGACCGGGGAGATCAGTTTCGCGAGGTCCCGGATCGCGAACGACCGGAGCCTGGCGATCCTGACGATCGCGAACATCTCCCGGCTCGACGGCCCGGACGGCGTGCCCACGTGCGCATACCTGGTGGGCAAGCTGTACAGCGAAAACGAGCCCCGCGAGGCGAATGGGTGCCCGGCGGCGAGGTGAGGGGTTCTTTTGCGGGGGTAGCTCGGGTTGGGGCGGGGTGCTCGGGCTGGGGCGGGGTGCTCGGGTTGGCGGGGTCGAGTTGGCGAGTGGCGGGCTGCTCGGTTGGCGGGGTGCTCGATTGGCCCGGTGCTCGGGCTGGCGGGGTACCCGGAAACGGGTCGCCTGCGGGGTGCTCGGGTTGGGGCGGGGTGCTCGGTTGGCCGGTTGAGCGCGGTGTCCGGCGGGCGGGATGACGGCGAGGTACTGACTTGGCCGGATGGCTCGATGCTCGCTCGGCGGGGTGATGGCGCGGCGCTCGGCTGGCCGGCTGGCGGGGTGCTCGGTTGGCCGGGTGCCCCGGCCGGCGGGGTGCTCGATTGGCGGCGTGCGCGCGTTTCTCTGGTTGGCGGTTCCCCGGGCCGGTGCGTCGCTCGGGTTGGCGGGTTGCACGGATGTGCTCCGGCGGGCACGGCTCGGGACCCTGCGCGCGGTATCCGGCGGGCGAGATGACCACTCGCAGCCGTACCAAACGAACACTCGCGCGAGAACACCACTCACACGAGATGGCCACCGGTAGCCGCATCAATGGGCCAACCGCGCCAATACGCCTCTCCCGGAAAACAAGAACGGCGCGCCCCGCCAGGGACGCGCCGTCAGGGAACGCAGCAGACTCAGCGCTCGGAGATCGCGGTGTACTCGCGCTCCTTCTCGCCGATGTAGATCTGCCTCGGGCGGCCGATCTTCGTCTGCGGGTCGTTGATCATCTCGCGCCAGTGCGCGATCCAGCCGGGCAGCCGGCCGAGCGCGAACAGCACCGTGAAGAACTGCGTCGGGAACCCGAGCGCGCGGTAGATCAACCCGGTGTAGAAGTCGACGTTCGGGTAGAGCTTGCGCTCGATGAAGTAGTCGTCCGAGAGCGCGGTCTCCTCGAGGCGCTTCGCGATGTCCAGGAGCTCGTCGTTCGGCGCGAGCTTGCCCAGGATCTGGTCCGCAGTGCGCTTGATGATCTTGGCGCGCGGGTCGTAGTTCTTGTACACCCGGTGGCCGAAGCCCATCAGGCGCACGCCCTTTTCCTTGTTCTTCACGCGGTTGACGAAGTTCGCCACGTCACCGCCCTCGGCCTTGATGCCGTTCAGCATCTCCAGCACCGCACTGTTGGCGCCACCGTGCAGCGGCCCGAACAGCGCCATGATCCCGGCCGAAATGCTCGCGAACAGGTTCGCCTCGGACGAACCGACCAGCCGCACCGTCGACGTGGAGCAGTTCTGCTCGTGGTCGGCGTGCAGGATGAACAGCAGGTCCAGCGCCTTGGCGACCTCGGGGTCGACCTCGTACGGCTCGGCGGGCAGGCCGAACGTCATCCGCAGGAAGTTCTCCACCAGGCCCAGCGAGTTGTCCGGGTACAGGAACGGCTGGCCGATGGACTTCTTGTAGGCGTACGCCGCCAGCGTCGGCACCTTGGCCAGCAGCCGGACGGTGGACAGCTCCACGTTCGGTTCGTCGAACGGGTTGAGCGAGTCCTGGTAGAAGGTGGACAGCGCGGACACCGCGGAGGACAGCACCGGCATCGGGTGCGCGTCACGCGGGAAGCCGTCGAAGAAGCGCTTGAGGTCCTCGTGCAGCAGGGTGTGCCGGTTGATCTTCTGGGTGAAGTCGTCCAGCTGCGCCTGGGTCGGCAGGTTGCCGTAGATCAGCAGGTAGGAGACCTCGAGGAAGCTGGAGCGCTCGGCCAGCTGCTCGATGGGGTAGCCGCGGTAGCGGAGGATCCCGGCGTCACCGTCGATGTAGGTGATGGCCGAGGAACACGACCCGGTGTTGACGAACCCCGGGTCGTACGTGATGTACCCGGTCGACGCCAGCAGCTTCCCCAGCTCGATGCCGGGAGCACCCTCGACGGCATTGACAACCTTCAGCTCGTGCTCGCCAGTCGGTAGGCGCAGCGATACGGTGCCGCCACCGGTCGCCGCAGTCGCGTCGGACATGCAGGTCGTCCCTCTCACGGTCACACGGGCCGGCAGCTCCTGCAGGTCACACAGGCAGCTTCGTGAACGCGCGTGACCGGAAATCGTCCGCGCACACCGCCCCGCTGGGGTATTAATTCTCCCATTACGCTAGTCGAACAACGGGCCTTCGCGCAGCCATTGTGTTACCTAGAGCAAACCGTTGGGATCAGGTTCACACCATCTCGGCCGCGGTGGGCGGCTCGGCGCCACTCCGCGAGACGGTGATGGACGCAGCCTTGGCCGCGAAAGTCAAGGCCTCGCGCCAGCCGGACTCACCCAGATCCGTGAGCGTGCCCACATTCCGATCGTGCAGCCACGACAGCAGCGCGCCCTGCACCGTGTCGCCGGCGCCGATCGTGTCCACCAGTTGCGCGGGCGCGGACGGTACCGAAACGGTCACGGATCCGGTGTGGACGGCCAGACCGTCGCCGCCGCGGGTCAGGACGACGGCGTCGACCCCGGCGTCCAGCCACGACTTGATCGCCGCGTCCAGCCCGGCGGCGCCGGCCAGCCACTCGCCGTCGTCGTCGGACAGCTTCAGCAGGCGCACGTCCGGCAGCCACGAGGTGAACCGGCGGCGGTAGGCGTCGGCGTCGGCGATGAGGTCGGCCCGGATGTTCGGGTCCAGCGCGGTCAGCACCCCGCGGGCGGCTTCGCGGCGCAGCACCGTCTCGTAACTGGTGGCGCCGGGCTCCAGGACCATGCCGAGCGTGCCCAGGCACAGCACGGTGACGTCCTCGGGCAGCGGGCCCGGGTCGGCGACGAGCCGGTCGGCCGTGCCCTCGGTGTAGAAGGTGTAGCTCGCCGACCCGTTCGGCGCGAGCGCCACCACGGCGAGGGTCGTGTTCTCCGGACCCTCCTGCACCATCGATATGTCGACGTTCGACGCCGTCAGCCGGTCCCGCAGGGCCTGGCCGAAGCGGTCGGACGAGATCCGGGACAGGAACGCGGTCGGCGTGCCGAGCCGCCCGGCCGCGAGGGCCACGTTGTACGGGCCGCCGCCGAGGCGCGGCACCAGGGACGTCAGGCCGTCGTTCGTCTTCTCGGCACCCGGCACCAGGTCGACCAGCGCCTCACCACCCACCACGATCACGGGCGAGATGCTAGCCCGCCGAGCAACAGTTCGGACAACGCCGTGAAGGCCTCCGCGTCCGACACCCCGGTCCGCGAGCCGACCACCCCGGTCTGGATGGCCTCGACGAGCACCGCGGCCATCTCCGCGATGAGCGTCGCGTGCACGTCCCGGAACACCCCGTCCGCGACGCCCTTGGCGATGAACGACCGGATCTTCGCCGCCGCGGCCCTGCTGTTCAGCTCGTAGGCCGCGCGCGCCGGGGCGAAGTCGTTGATGTCCCGCATGAACGCCGGGGACGCCCGGTTCAGGTACTCGGCGATGCCGCTGAGGTAGACGCCGATGATCTCGCGCGCGTCCTCGATGCCGGCGGTCCGCTCGTCGAGCAGGTCGGCGGCGCCCTTGAAGTAGTGCGCCACGACGCGGACGGCGAGCTGTTCCTTGCTCGGCGCCAGCGCGTACAGCGTCGACTTCGAGCAGTGCGTCTTCGCGGCCAGGTCGTCGAGCGTGAAGTGGACGAAGCCCTCGACCAGGAACAACTCCTCCAGCTCGGCGAGCAGCGCCCGCTGCCGGGCGGTCAGCGCCTTGCCGCCCGGGGGTCGTAGCGCCTCGCGACTGGTCATCGGACCACCGTATGTGCTGTACTGGAGACGATTACAGAGTACTGTTTTGAGTACACCCCCGGAGGCGAAGATGCCGGTCGACCGCCTGCTCCCCGGCCGCGAGTACGAGGACCTGCTCGCGCTGGCGACGGAACTGGCCCGCGACGAGCTCAAGCCGCTCGCCGCCGAGTACGAGGAGGCCGAGCGCTTCCCGCGCGAGCAGTTCCGGCTGCTCGGCAAGTCGGGCCTGCTCGGGCTGCCGTACTCCGAGCGCTGGGGCGGCGGCGAGGTGCCGTACGAGGTGTACCTGCAGGTCCTGGAGGAGATCGCGGCCGCGTGGATGTCGGTCGGCGTCGGGCTGTCCGTGCACACCATGTCCTGCTACGCGCTGGCCCACTACGGCACCGACGAGCAGCGCGACCGGTGGCTGCCGGACATGCTCGAGGGGCAGTTGCTGGGTGCGTACGCGCTGTCGGAGTCGCACGCCGGGTCCGACGCGGCGGCGCTGTCGACGCGGGCGCGGCTGGACGGTGACCAGTACGTCGTCAACGGCACGAAGGCGTGGATCACGCACGGCGGCGAGGCCGACTTCTACACGACGATGGTGCGCACCGGCGAGTCCGAGATCTCGTGCCTGCTGGTGGACGGCCGCACGCCGGGCCTGTCCGCGGCGCCGCCGGAGCGGAAGATGGGGCTCACCGGGTCGACCACGGCGCAGATGATCTTCGCCGACGCGCGGGTGGACGCCGACCGGCTGATCGGCCCGGCGGGCGCCGGGATGCGCATCGCGCTGTCCTCATTGGACTCCGGACGGCTCGGGATCGCCGCCTGCGCGGTGGGTCTGGCGCAGGCGGCGCTCGACGAGGCCGTCGCGTACGCGAAGGGGCGCACCCAGTTCGGCAAGCCGATCATCGACTTCCAGGGGCTGGAGTTCCTGCTCGCCGACATGGCCGCCGCGGTCGACTCGGCGCGCGCGACGTACCTGGACGCGGCGCGGCGGCGCGACCGCGGGATGCCGTTCGGCCGCCAGGCGTCGGTCGCGAAGCTGATCGCGACCGACGCGGCGATGAAGGTGACCACCGACGCCGTCCAGGTCCTCGGCGGCGCCGGCTACACGCGGGACTTTCCGGTGGAGCGCTACATGCGGGAGGCGAAGGTGCCGCAGATCTTCGAGGGCACCAACCAGATCCAGCGCATGGTGATCGCGCGTTATTTGAAGCGCGCCTGAGCCGATGCGGCGCCGCTGCGTGTGCGACTCGGGCGGCTGAACGCAGACCTCGCGCGGCGGAGCGCGGGACTCGCGCGGCCCTCGCGGGCATGAGTTCCGCGAGGGCGGGGCGCGGCGAGCGTGAGCCATCGCAGCGCCGCTGAGCACGGGACTCGCGTGGCGGATCGTGGATCGTGGGACTCGCGAGACCCGCGAGTCCCACCTTCGAGGGCGCGGCGCCCGCGGGACCTACTCCGCGTAGCGGCGCGGCGTCACCACGCCTTCGCCGCTGGTGTCGTCGAAGCGGTAGACCTCCTGGCCGCGCACGAAGACCCGCATGGCGCGGTTCATCACGTCCAGCGGGTCGCCCGACCACAGCACGATGTCGGCGTCCAGGCCCGGCTTCAGCGAGCCGATCCGGTCGTCCAGCGACAGCATCGCCGCCGGGTTGACCGTCAGCGCCCGCAGCGCGGTCTCCGGGTCCAGCCCGTCCTTCACGGCGAGCGCGGCCTGGTAGACGAGGAAGTTGATCGGCACCACCGGGTGATCGGTGGTGATCGCGATCTTCACCCCGGCCCGCGCCAGGATGCCGGCCGACCGCAGCGTCCGGTTC
Source organism: Amycolatopsis sp. ATCC 39116 (assembly GCF_000231075.2). NCBI lineage: Bacteria > Bacillati > Actinomycetota > Actinomycetes > Pseudonocardiales > Pseudonocardiaceae > Amycolatopsis > Amycolatopsis sp. ATCC 39116. The sequence goes on from NZ_AFWY03000004.1 coordinate 52,908, forward strand.
CGCAGCTCGACCTTCGACCGCGTGGTGAACAGCGGCCCGAGGATCACCGGGACGTCCTTCTCCGCCAGCACATCGGCGATCAGGTGCCCCTCGGTGCCGTGGTTGACCACCAGCTTGTAGCCGAACTCCTCGGCGAGCCGGATCGCGGTCACGATGTCGTCGGCGCGGTGGGTGTGCTGGTCCCAGTACAGCTCGCCGTCGAGGACCTTCGCCAGGGTTTCCAGCGTCAGGTCGACGTCGAACGGCTTGCCCTCGGCCCGCGCGTGGTCGCGCTGCGCCGCGTAGTTGCGGGCCTTCGTGAACGCCTCGCGGATGATCGCCGCGACACCGAGCCTGGTCGACGGCGTCTGCTGCTTGTCGCCGTACACGCGCTTCGGGTTCTCGCCCAGCGCGCTCTTCACGCTGACCGCCTCGTCGAAGACCATGTCGAGCGCGGTGCGGCCCCACGTCTTCACCGCAACGGTCTGCCCGCCGATCGGGTTGCCGGAACCGGGCTTGATCACCACGCTGGTGACCCCACCGGAGAGGGCGTCGTCGAAGCCGATCTCGAACGGGTCGATGCCGTCGATCGCCCGGAAGCGGGCGCCGTTCGGGTCGGTCATCTCGTTCGTGTCGTTGCCGGCCCAGCCCTCGCCCTCCTCGTGCACGCCGAGGTGGGTGTGGGCGTCGACGAACCCGGGCAGCACCCAGGTGCCCGACGCGTCCACCAGCTCCGCGTCCTCCGGGACGTCGACCTCCGCGGCCGTGCCGACCGCGGTGATCCTGCCGTTCTCGACCAGGACCGTGCCGCCGTCGATCGGGTCACCCTCGACCGGCACCACGTATCCGCCAACAATCGCCTTCACCATGGTCAGCCACGCTAACGGAACCGCTTCTCCAGGTGCACGAGGTGGTAGTGCGCCTCGGGGGTTCGTCCGGTTTCGACGTATCCCAGCCGGGCGTACAGGCGCAGCGGGCCTTCGCTGAGCTCGCCGGTGAACAGCCGCAGCACCCGCACCTCCGGCGGCAGCCGGTCCTCGGCGGCCTTCATCAGCGCCGAGCCGAGTCCCGCGCCCTGGCGGTCGGGCGCGACGACCAGCCGGCCGACCTCGCCCACCTCACCCCGCAGACGGATCCGGACACTCGCGACCAACCGCCCCGACTCGCGGATGCCCCACGTGACCACGTCCGGATCGGACAGCACGGCACGCAGCTCGTCGAGGGTCTCGACCAGCGGCGGCAGGTCGAGACTCCGGTGCGCCCGCGCCTCGGTGACGAACGCGGCGCGCTGCAGGGTCAGCAGCTCGCCCGCGTCCGCTGTGCCAAGTCTGACCGGGTCAGCCATGGACGCGGATGCCCCAGCTGCCGGTCCACGAGCCGCCCGGCTCCAACTCGATCAGGTCGGTGCCGGAGTTCAGCGCGTCGGCCGGGCAGGTCATCGGCTCGATCGCGACGGCGCGGCCGCGGCCGACCAGGTCGGTGGGCGTGAACACCTGCACCCAGCCGAAGTCCGGCCCGGCCCACACGTCGACGCTGCGCTCGCCGTGGGACAGCACGTGGTGGAACCGGCCGTCTTCGGCCGCGACGAGACCGCCGAACGCGGTGTCCAGGTCGACCTCGGCGAGAACCCGGCCCTCGCGGAAGTCGTACTCGGTGCCCGCGGTGTCCTGCTCGTCGCCGTAGGGCAGCTGCTGGTCACCCACGTAGGGGCGCACCCGGGTCGCCGGCAGGGTCAGCGTCAGCTCGTCGGTCGGCACGTCGCCGATGCGGAAGTACGGGTGCGCGCCGACGCCGACCCCGATGGCGGATTCGCCCTCGTTGCGGATCTCGTGGGTGACGGTCAGCTCGCGCGGCGCCAGGTCGTAGGTGATCCGCGCCTGCAGCGGCACCGGCCACCCGGGCTGCTTCCCGACCTCGATCTCGAACGTGATCGACGATTCGGCGTGCTCGACGAGCGTCCACTCGCGGTGCCGGGTCAGGCCGTGGATCGCGTTGCCGCGGGCCTCCTCGGTGACCTCCAGCTGCTGTTCCTCGCCCTGGTAGGTCCAGCGCGCGGCCTTGGTCCGGTTGGGCCACGGCAGCAGGATCTGCCCGGCGCCCTTCGGCGGGTGCTCGTCCTCGGCGAAGGTCTCCAGGTAGGGCACGCCGCTGATCTCGAACGCCCGCAGGCCCGCACCGATCTCGGTGACGACGGCGCGCGCGTTGCCGCGGGTGATCTCGAACTGCTGTCCCGTGGGGTTGGCCATGCGACGAACATAGCGCCCGGAGAACTAACTAGACCGGTCGTCATAGTTTGGGCTACGGTGATCGGCATGGTCCGGAGAACCGACACCCGCAACCGCATGGTCGCCTCGGCCGCGGAGCTGTTCCACACGCAGGGCTACCACGCGACCGGGCTGAACCAGCTGGTCAGCGCCGGTGGCGCGCCGAAGGGCTCGCTCTACTTCCACTTCCCGGGCGGCAAGGAGCAGCTGGCCGCCGAGGCGGTCGCGTTCTCCAGCGAGAACATGGCAGCCCTGCTGCGTTCGACGCTCGACTCCGCGCCCGACGCCGCGACGGCCATCACGCGAGTGATCGACGCGCTGGGCCGCAACCTCGTCGACTCCGGCTACCGGTCCGGCTGTCCGATCGCGACGGTCGCGCTCGACGCCGGCGACAGCGAACCGATCCGCCAGGCGTGCACGGACGGGTACACGTCCTGGCACGCCGTCATCACCGAGTACCTCACTGGACAGGGCATCGCGGCCGAGAAGGCGGCGACGCTGGCGACCATCGCGCTCAGCGCCATCGAGGGCGCCCTGCTCCTGGCCAAGACCCAGCACGACCTCGCGCCGCTGCACGCCGTCGGCGAGCACATGCGCGCCACCTTCGAACGGGAGCTGCCTTGAAGGTCCACCACCTCAACTGCGGAACCATGCGCCCGCTCGGCGGCCGCCTGATCGACGGCCGCGGCGGGTTCCTGCACCGCGCCGAGCTGGTCTGCCACTGCCTGCTCGTCGACACCGGCGCCGAGCTGGTGCTGATCGAGACCGGCGTGGGGTCGCCGGCCGTCGACCGCGCCGCCGAGTGGCTGGGCGCGAATTTCGTGCGCATGGTCGGCATGCGGACGTCGGTGGCGGAGACCGCCGCCGAGCAGGTCCGGCGGCTCGGCTACGACGTCGAGGACGTCCGGCACATCGTCCTGACGCACCTCGACCTCGACCACGCGGGCGGGCTGGTCGACTTCCCGCACGCCACCGTGCACGTCTACGCCGAGGAACTGCGGGCCCTGCAATCACCGCGCGACGCGAAGGAACGCCTGCGGTACAAGCAGGTCCACTTCGCGCACGGTCCACAGTGGAGCAGCTACGCGGACACCGGCGAGGAGTGGTTCGGCTTCGGCGCGGTGCGGGAGCTGAAGGGGCTGCCGCCCGAGATCCTGCTGGTCCCGCTCGGCGGGCACACGCGCGGGCACGCCGGGGTGGCGGTGGACACCGGCGACGGCTGGCTGCTGCACGCCGGTGACGCGTTCTTCCACCACGGCCAGATCGACCCGGCCCGCCCGCACGCCACCCCGGGCCTCGCGTGGTTCGAGGCCCGGGTGGAGACCGTGTCCGGCGCGCGGCGGGAGAACCACCGGCGGCTGCGCGAACTGGTGCGCGACCACGGCGACGAGGTCACGGTGCTGTCGGCGCACGATCCTTGGTTCCTGAAGCACGCATCGCGAACCAGTTGACCACCCACAGCAGGAGGCCGACGCCGAGCAGGATCGCCGCGATCACGTAGTCCCGCGCCGGCCGGCCGGACAGCGGGCTCACCAGGTACAGGCAGAACACCGCGGCCAGCGCCGGGATGATGGTGGGCGCGCGGAAGTGCGGGTGGTCCACCTTCTCCCGGCGCAGCACCAGCACGGCGATGTTGACGATGGCGAACACCAGCAGCAGCAACAGCGCCGTCGTGCCGCCGAGCACCCCGATGTCCACGGTGGACACCAACACGATCGCGATGAGGCTGGTGAACAAGATCGACACCCACGGCGTGCGGCGCAGCGGGTGCACCGTGCCGAGCACCTTCGGGATGATCCGCTCGTTCGACATGCCGTAGAGCAGGCGGCTGGCCATCAGCATGTTGATCAGGGCCGAGTTGATGACCGCGAACAGGCCGATCGCGGAGAACACCTCGCGCGGGAAGCCGGGCGCGCCGACGTCGAGCACCTTCAGCAGGGCGTTGCTCTTCGCGGCGGACAGCTCGTCGGCCGGCACCAGCAGGGAGGAGGTCAGCGACACCAGCACGTAGATGGTGGCCGCGACGACCATGCCCCACAGCATCGCCTTCGGGAAGATGCGCACCGGGTCGCGGCACTCCTCGGCCATGTTGACCGAGTCCTCGAACCCGACCATCGCGAAGAACGCCAGCGAGGTCGCCGAGGTGATGGCGACGAGCGCGGTCTGGTCGGCGGTGTCGATCTCGACGAGGCGGCCGGCGTCGCCGGAGCCGTTGAGCACCGCCCACACGCCGACACCGATGATGATCAGCAGGCCGGACACCTCGATGCAGGTGAGCACCAGGTTCGTCTTCACGGACTCGCTCACGCCGCGGAAGTTGATGGCGGCGAGCCCGACGATGAACAGCGGCGCGATCAGCCAGCCAGGGAGGTCGACGAACTCCTTCAGGTAGGTGTTGGCGAACGCGATCGCGGCCGAGGACGCGGACGTGATCCCCGAGCACATCACCGCGAACGCGACCATGAACGTCAGGAACGGGATGCGGAAGGCGCGGTTGGTGTAGAGCGCGGCGCCCGCCGCTTTCGGGTACTTCCCGACGAGTTCGAGGTAGCTGAACGCGGTCATGAACGCGACCACGAAGGCCAGCAGGAAGGGCAGCCACAGCGCGCCGCCGACGCGTCCGGCCACCTGCCCGGTCAGGGCGTAGACGCCGGTGCCGATGATGTCCCCGACCACGAAGAACAGCAGGAGCTTCGGGCCGATGACCCGTTTGAGGGCCGGTTCCTGAGTAGCGTTCACCTCAGTCATGCCCGAGAAGTGTGCCCCAATCCGGATTGCCCGGCCACGCTTTCGGGGTAATGCCCGCCGTTTGGATCAACGCTGGGGGGTAACACCGGTGCGTCGACGGCTTTCGAAGGGGCACCGCCGAATGGCCGAGCGCCCGCGCGCCGCGCCCGCGGGGGGCCGGAGGACGATCCCGACGTCCTCCGGCCCCGGTGGCACGCGTGACCGGCCGGGCACCGGGTAACCGGAACCGTGGACGGTTACCTGGCGATCTACCTCAACGACCAGCTCGCGCTCGGCATCGGCTGGCGTGAGCTGGCCCGGCGGGCCGCGGGCAACAACCGCGGCACCGAAGTGGGTGACGCACTCGCGGACGTGGCGACGGAGATCGCCGAGGACGTGGACACCTTCCGGTCGATCATGGACCAGCTCGGCGTGCGCCAGAACCCGCTCAAGACGGCCGCGGTGTTCGGGGCCGAGCGGCTCGCCCGCCTCAAACCCAACGGGCGGCTGCTGGCGTACTCACCGCTGAGCCGCTTCCTGGAACTGGAAGTGCTGACCATGGGGATCGACGGGAAGAAGCAGCTGTGGACCACGCTGCGGGACCTGGCCGGGCTCGCCGACCGGGTCCCTGGAGTCGATTTCGACGCGTTGATCGAACGGGCCGCGGGGCAGCGTTCGCTGCTGGAGCCGCACCGCGTCCAGGCGGGGACGGAAGCGTTCAGGGCCGGGTGATCACGCCGAAGTCCACTCCGGACGGATCGGTGATCGTCGCGATGCGGCCGTACACGAAGTCCTCCGGTTCGGTGGACTTCCCGCCCGCCGCGAGCGCCCGCGCGATCGTCTCGTCGGTGTCGGCCACCTCGAACGTCGTGGACCACCTGGAGTCGGCGGGGCCGGGCACGCCCATGATCCCGCCGACTTCGTGCCCGTCGGGGCGGCGGAGGAACGTGAAGTCCAGCTCGGGCAGGTCGGCGTTGCGGTCCAGCGTGAAGCCGAACACCTGCGGGTAGAAGGCGCGGGCGTGCTCTGGCCGCGCGGTGGTCAGGTCGTTGCGGACGAGCGAGCCGGGCTCGTTGACCACCTGGCAGCCGGGCAGCTCACGCCCCTGCCACAACCCGAACCGCGCGCCGACCGGGTCCACCGCCAGCGCGATCCGGGCGCGGTCGCCGAATTCGGCGGGACCCTCGACGACCTGCCCGCCCGCGGCGCGCACCCGCTTGGCGGTGGCGTCGCAGTCGGCGGTCGCGAGGTACGTCGTCCAGGCCGGGGCGCCTTCGGCGAACCCGGCGGCCACGCGGTCGCCCAGCAGGAACAGGTCGTCGCGCGTGGTCCACCCGAACACGGCGCGGTAGAACGCGGTGGCGCGCGCGAGGTCGGGGGCGGTGAGGGCCATCCAGGTCGGGGTGCCCTCGGGCTGATTGGTGTCGACGGAGCTCATACCGCGAACGGTAGGAGCCGAGCAGGTCAGTTCCCGTCCTACTTCGCGACCGCCGCGGCCCGGTAGCGCCAGAACGCCGGCAGCAGCGCGACGGCGATCGCGATGAACACGATGACCAGCACCCCGCCACCGGTCGCGGCGGCGGCCGTGCCGACCGCGGCCGCGGTCCAGCCGTGCGTGAGGTCGGCGATCCGGGGCCCGCCCGCGACGACGACCGTGAACGCGCCCTGCATGCGGCCGCGCATCTCGTCGGTCGCGGCCATCACCAGGATCGCCTGCCGGTAGATCGCGCTGACCATGTCCGCCGCGCCGGCCAGGCACAGGAACACCACGGCGAGCCACAGCGAGCTCGACAGCCCGAACCCGACGATGGCCAGGCCCCAGGCGCAGATCGCGATCGTGACGGCGACGCCCTGCCTGCGGACGCGGCCGAGCCAGCCGGAGAACAGCCCGATGACCACCGAGCCGATCGGGATCGCCGCGTACAGCCAGCCCAGGGCGAGGCCACCGCCGGGCGGGTCGCCGAACGTCCGCTCGGCCATCTCCGGGAACAACGCGCGCGGCATGCCGGCGACCATGGCGATGATGTCCACGACGAACGAGGCGAGCAGGACCTTCTGGGTGCCCATGTAGCGGAAGCCGTCGAGGACGTCCTTCAGCCCGGCGGCCCGGACGGTGCCGGACAGCGGCGGCAGCGGGGGCAGCCGCCAGACCGCGTACAGGGCGATGACCAAGGCGATCGTGTCGATGAGGTAGAGCGTGGGCAGGCCGATCACCGGCATCAGGGCGCCGGCGGCCATCGGCCCGAACACCATGCCGAACGTGTTGACGGTGCCGGACAGCGCGGCCGCCGCGGGCAGCAGTTCCGGTTCGATCAGCCGGGCCACGATCGCGCTGCGGGTCGGCATGTTGATCGCGAAGAACGCCTGGTTGAACGCGAGGAGCACGAAGACGAGCCACACCGAGCCGACGTCGAAGAACGCCTGCGCCCAGAGCAGGGCGGACACGACGGCGATGCCGGTGTTGCCGACGATGAGCAGCTTCCGGCGGTCGACGGTGTCGGCGATCGCGCCGCCCCACAGCCCGAAAACGAGCAGCGGCACCAGCGCGACGATGCCGGTCAGGCCGACGTACCCGGACGAGCCGGTGAGGTCGAAGACCTGCTTCGGCACGGCGACGGTGGTGAGCTGGCTGCCGATCGCGGTGATCGCGGTGCCGGTGAACAGGCGCCGGAAGGCGGGTGTGCGCAGCGGCCGCACGTCCACAACGACCGATTTCAGCAGTTTGCGCTTCTTACCCCGTTGTGACCCCGCCTCGACACTCACAACCGACCAGTTTAGCCGCGCTAACTAAACAGCGCTGGTGATTTAGCTCGCCGGCAGCAGGGCGGGAACGCAGAACTCGCGGCGGCGAGATCCGCGGTCGGCACGGGTCAGGGGGCGACGCGCTCGATGTGCCACCCGTCCTGGGTGCGCACGTACCGGAGCCGGTCGTGCAGCCGGTTCTGCTGCCCCTGCCAGAACTCGACGATCTCGGGCCGGATGCGCCACCCGCCCCAGTGCGGCGGCAGCGGCACCTCCTCGACGTCGCCGAAGCGGCGCTCGATCGAGGACAGCGCGACGTCCAGGTCCCGGCGGCTCGTGACGACCTTCGACTGCGGCGACGCCCAGGCCCCGAGCTGCGAGCCGCGCGGGCGCTGCTTCCAGTACTCGGCGGTCTCCTTGACGTCGACCTTCTCCACCTCGCCGCGCACGGTCACCTGCCGCTGCAGCGCGTACCAGGGGAAGGTCGCCGACGCGTACCGGGTCACGGTCAGGTCGTGGCTCTTCTTCGAGGTGTAGTTCGTGTAGAACACGACACCGCGCTCGTCGAGGCCCTTGCAGAGCACGGTGCGGGAGGACGGTCGACCTTCGGCGTCGGCGGTCGCCAGCACCATGGCGTTGGCTTCGGCGACCCCGGCGGCGATGGCCTCGTTCAGCCAGTCCTGCAGCTGCTCGGTCCAGCTGCCGGCCAGGTCGGCCTCGTCCAGCGCCTTGCCGTCGTAGGCCACCCGCATGCCGGGAAGGCGTACCGCAACGTCGTCGATGTTTTCGACCTCTGGCATGTGCCAACCTCCGACCCGCTTACTCACCCGTAACAGCTCACGTTAGGGCCTGGGGGGCCACTCCGAAAGCCAGCGAACGGTGACACCTGCCACGGCCCAGCAGCTCCTCGGCGGTGACCGCGTCCGGGGCGAGCGCGGTGATCAGGTGCCCCGCGACCGGCAGCGGCGTCACCGCCCACCAGTCGCCGCTCGACGGCTCCACCACCTCGTCGCCGACCAGCAGCTCGGTCGCCAGCACGCGGCGCCCGGCGAGGACGGCGGCGCTGGCGTCCAGGGCCGGGTCGCCGACGGTGAGGGTCTGGTCCAGCACCGGCCTGCCGCCCGAGGTGACGCGCTGCGACGTGGTGAGCCGTCCGGGTGCTTCACCCGCGCGGCCGAGGACCAGCACCTCGCGCGTGCGGAAACGTGCGGTCCCGTCCAGGGTCGCGATCAGCTCCGCGGTGTGCCGGGCCCGCGCGGTGACCACGGTCGGTTCCGGCAGGTACGCGAGCGACCCACCGGCGCCGACCTCGACCCGCACGGACGACCTGCTGGCCGCCGCGGCAGGGCCGGGCAGCGCGAGCGTCGCGGCGACGCCGGACAGTCGCAGGTCCGCGCCCGGCCCGACGCAGACCTCCAGCACCAGCTCGTCCCCGCCGAGCGGGGAGGTCGCCGAGTTGACCAGGTGGACCTGGGCCGCGGGACCGGACGCGCGCCGCGGCACCAGGGTCAGCGGCGCCATCGACTTCAGCTCCCGCAGCACCGTCCGCCCGCCGGCGACCTCGGCCACGAGCCGGGCGTGCGCCTTCACCCGGCGAGCTGCTTGCGCACCCAGGCCGCCACGTCGGGCGCGTCCGGCGTGCGCACCAGCGACTGGGTGATCACCGGCAGCTCCCCGCGCATGCGGTGGGCGTCGGAGGTCATCACGTCCATGTCGGCGTTGACCAGGTGGGCGATGTCGATCTTGTTGATCACCAGCAGGTCGGCCGTCGTGACGCCCGGCCCGCCCTTGCGCGGCACCTTGTCCCCGCCCGCGACGTCGACCACGAAGATCTGGCTGTCCGCCAGGCCCCGGCTGAACACCGCGGTCAGGTTGTCCCCGCCGCTTTCGATGATCACCAGCTCCAGGCCGGGGAACCGCTCCTCCAGCCGTTCCACCGCGTCCAGGTTGGCGGTGATGTCGTCGCGGATCGCGGTGTGCGGGCAGGCGCCGGTCTGCACGGCCTCGATGCGCGCCGGGTCGAGCACCCCGGCCTTGCGCAGGAAGTCGGCGTCCTCGGTGGTGTAGATGTCGTTGGTCACGACGGCGAGGTCGATCTCGTCCCCGAGCGCCCGGCACAGCGCGGCGGTCAGCGCGGTCTTGCCGCTGCCGACCGGCCCGCCGATGCCGATGCGGAAGGCCCGGCCGCGGGACGGCGGCGCCTCGTAGCGGTCGGGTTCGGTGGCCGTCGGGTCGAAGTTGACCGGGTGCACGTGGCCGTGCCCGTGTCCGTGTTCAGCTGGCAAAGAGACGCACCTCTTCCTGGTGGTGGCGCAGGTGTGCTTCGGCGAGCAGGTCCAGCGCCGGTGATCCCGGGGACGGCAGCCGCGCCGGGTCGGTCCCGGCGCAGCCGGCCGCCTTGTCCGCCACGGCTTCCAGGTCGGGCGCGAGCGCCGCGACCACCGCGTTCACCGCGAACGGGTCGAACCCCAGCAGCCGGACCGCCGCGCTCGCCGGCCCGCTGACCGCGAGGTAGGCGACGGTCAGCGCCGCGTCCCGCGGCGTGCCCCCGGAGACGCCGGTGAGCGCGCCGGTGATGATCGGGTGGTGCGGGCGCGGGGTGGCGGCCAGCAGCTCGTCGATCACCGGGGACGGCCAGGCGATGCGACCGGCGCGCGCGGTGCCGCGGCCCTGGGCGCGTGAGGCCGCGCGCTGGGCCGGGGACGGCGTGCGGGCGTCGAGCTCCTCGTCCAGCCGCGTCCACTGCCTGCACCCGACGGACGCGGCGGCGAAGGCGGCGGCGAGGTACCCGGCCGTCCACAAGCGACCGTGCAGGAAGCCCGGCAGGTCGCGCACCTCGCGGATCAGGCCGCGCGCCACGGCTTCCTCCAGCCCGCCGGAGTGCACGTGGCCGCCGCCCGGGAACCGGGAGTCGGCAAGCAGGATCGCGGAGATGCCCATCAGAACAGGAAGTACCGCTGGGCCATGGGCAGTTCGGCGACCGGCTGCGGCTCGATCAGCTCGCCGTCCACGTGCACGGCGAAGCTGTCCGCGTCGACCTGGATGTCCGGCAGCGCGTCGTTGAGCACCATGTCGGCCTTGGTCACCCGCCGCACGTTCTTCACCGGCACCAGCGCGCGGGTCACCGGAAGTTCGGTGCCGAGCGCCTCCGGCGCGACGAAGTACAGGCTGCTCGCGGCGGCCACGGACGGCGCGGCGCCGAACATGGGCCGCGCGAGCACCGGCTGCGGCGTCGGGATGGACGCGTTGGCGTCGCCCATCGCGGCCCACGCGACGAACCCGCCCTTGAGCACGACGTGCGGCTTGACGCCGAAGAACTTCGGCTCCCACAGCACCAGGTCGGCGAGCTTGCCGACCTCGACCGAACCGATCTCGCCGTCCATCCCGTGCGCGATGGCCGGGTTGATCGTGTACTTGGCGACATAGCGACGCGCCCGCAGGTTGTCCGCCGCACCGTCGCCGGGCAGCGCGCCGCGGCGGCGTTTCATCACGTGCGCGGTCTGCCAGGTGCGGATGATCACCTCGCCGATCCGGCCCATCGCCTGCGAGTCCGAGCTCATCATCGAGATCGCGCCGAGGTCGTGCAGCACGTCCTCGGCCGCGATGGTGCTCGGCCGGATCCGGCTCTCGGCGAAGGCCAGGTCCTCCGGCACCGACGGGTTGAGGTGGTGGCACACCATGAGCATGTCGAGGTGCTCGTCAAGGGTGTTGACCGTGTGCGGGCGGGTCGGGTTGGTCGACGACGGCAGGAAGTTCGGCAGCCCGGCGACCTTGATGATGTCCGGCGCGTGCCCGCCGCCCGCGCCCTCGGTGTGGTAGGCGTTGATCGACCGGCCGGCCACCGCGTCCACAGTGGACTCCAGGAACCCGGCCTCGTTGAGCGTGTCGGTGTGGATCGCCACCTGCACACCGGATTCGTCGGCCACGGACAGGCACGCGTCGATCGCGGCCGGCGTGGTGCCCCAGTCCTCGTGCAGTTTGAACCCGCCGGCGCCGGCCGCGAGCTGCTCCCGCAGCGCTTCCGGCCGGACGGTGTTTCCCTTGCCCAGCAACAGGACGTTGACCGGCTGGCCGTCCATCGCCTGCAGCATCCGGGCCAGGTTCCACGGCCCCGGCGTGACCGTGGTGGCCTTGGTGCCCTCCGACGGGCCGGTGCCGCCGCCGACGAGCGTGGTCAGGCCGGAGGCCAGCGCGGTGTCGACGAGCTGCGGGCAGATGAAGTGGACGTGGCAGTCGACGCCGCCCGCGGTGAGGATCTTCCCGTTGCCGGACAGGACCTCCGTGGCCGGGCCGATCACCAGGTCCGGGTCGACGCCGTCCATGGTGTCCGGGTTGCCCGCCTTGCCGATGCCGACGATCCGGCCGTCGCGCACACCCACGTCGGCCTTGACCACGCCCCAGTGGTCGAGCACGACGGCGCCGGTGATGACCAGGTCCGGCGCGCCCTCGGCGCGGGTCGCCATGCCCTGGCCCATCGACTCGCGGATCACCTTGCCGCCGCCGAAGAGCACCTCGTCGCCGGAGCCGTCGCCCATGCTGCGGTCCTCGGTGACCTCGATGAGCAGATCGGTGTCGGCCAGCCGGATCCGGTCTCCGGTCGTGGGCCCGAACAGCTCGGCGTAGCGCTCGCGGTCGATGCTGGTCACTCGGCGTCCTTCCGCAGGCCCGGCACCACGCCGCGGCCCGCCAGCGGCACCAGGCCGACCTCGCGCTCGACGCCCGGCTCGAAGCGGACGGAGGTGCCGGCGGGGATGTCCAGGCGGTGACCGCGCGCGGCCGCCCGGTCGAATTCGAGCGCCGGGTTCGTCACCGCGAAGTGGTAGTGCGAGCCGACCTGCAGCGGACGGTCACCGGTGTTGCTCACCCGCAACCGCACGCGTGGGCGACCCGGGTTCAGCTCCACGGGTGATTCCGCCGGGATGATCTCTCCTGGACGCACTCGGTGCTCCTCAGACGATCGGGTCGTGCACGGTGACGAGCTTCGTGCCGTCCGGGAAGGTGGCTTCGACCTGGACCGAGTCGACCATCTCGGGCACGCCGTCGAGCACCTGCTCCCGGGACAGCACGGACCGGCCGCTGGACATCAGCTCGGCGACCGTGCGGCCGTCGCGGGCGCCCTCCAGGACGTGGTCGGTGATGAGCGCGACGGCTTCCGGGTAGTTCAGGCGCACGCCGCGCTCCAGCCGCTTCCGCGCCACGTCGGCGGCGACGTGGACCAGCAACTTGTCGCGCTCCTGGGGGCTCAGGTGCATGGGCTCAGGTCTATCACCGCGTGGACGGCGACACGCAGGCGCGAAACACAGGATTTACGTGCGAACGGCCCATCCGGCTGAATCGTTCTCGTAATCGTGACCGAAACCACCGCATTCTTCGATTGCCCCTACGCCGTTCGAGGGGCATGGTGTGGTCACCGTGCGACGAGGCGCCCCCGAGCGCGTCACGCGCGCGTAACAACTCCATGTCGGGGAAGAATGCGCAGCGAAAGGTTTCACCAGTGACTACCTCAGCGCCCGTTGCGAACAACACTGAACCGGACGACGGGTTCAAGCCCGGTCTGGAAGGCGTGGTCGCCTTCCGCACCCAGATCGCCGAGCCGGACCGCAACGGCGGCGCGCTGCGCTACCGGGGCGTGGACATCGAAGACCTGGCAGGCAAGGTCAGCTTCGGCGACGTGTGGGGCCTGCTGGTCGACGGCCACTTCGGCAACGGCCTGCCGCCCGCCGAGCCGTTCCCGATCCCGGTGCACACCGGCGACGTCCGGGTCGACGCGCAGGCCGCGCTCGCGATGGTCGCGCCGATCTGGGGTTTCCGGCCGCTGCTGGACATCAGTGACGAGGAGGCGCGGGACAACCTCGCGCGCGCCTCGGTGATGGCGCTGTCGTACGTGGCGCAGTCCGCGCGCGGCGTCGGGGTGCCTGCCGTGCCGCAGTCCGCGGTGGACGCGGGGCACACGATCACCGAGCGGTTCATGATCCGCTGGCGCGGCGAGCCGGACCCGGCGCATGTCAAGGCCGTCGACGCGTACTGGGTGTCGGCGGCGGAGCACGGCCTCAACGCCTCGACGTTCACCGCGCGCGTGATCGCTTCGACGGGCGCCGACGTCGCGGCCGCGTTGTCCGGCGCGATCGGCGCGATGTCGGGCCCGCTGCACGGCGGCGCGCCCGCGCGGGTGCTGCCGATGATCGAGGCGGTCGAGAAGGAAGGCGACGCGCGCAAGGTGGTCAAGGGGATCCTCGACCGCAAGGAGCGCCTGATGGGCTTCGGGCACCGGGTGTACCGGGCGGAGGACCCGCGGGCCCGCGTGCTGCGGCGGACGTGCCGCGAGCTGGGCGCCGCGCGGTACGAGGTGGCCGAGGCGCTGGAGCAGGCCGCGCTGGCCGAGCTGCGCGAGCGGCGCCCGGACCGCGCGATCGAGACGAACGTCGAGTTCTGGGCGGCGGTCATTCTGGACTTCGCGCAGGTCCCGACGCACATGATGCCGGCCATGTTCACCTCGGCGCGCACCGCGGGCTGGGCGGCGCACATCCTGGAGCAGAAGCAGACCGGCCGGCTCGTCCGCCCCTCGGCGAGCTACGTCGGCCCCGGCCCGCGCTCGCCGGAGGAGGTCGAGGGCTGGTCGGCGGTCAAGCCGCTGTAGTCCGTCGCGGAATGCCCCGGGATCACTGCGGTTCCGGGGCCTTTTCGCCGCGCGCCGTCACCGCGCGCAGCACCGGGCGCACCAGGACCGCGCCGGCCAGGAGGATCACGGCCGCGCCGAGGCAGGCCGCGCGCCAGCCGGAGCCGGTGCCGTAGAGCAGGCCGGCGGTGAAGGCGCCGATGGTGGCGCCGAGCAGCGTCGCGCTCTCGTAGATGCCCATCGCCCGGCCGAGGCTCACCCCCGCGGCCTCGGCCACGATCTCCTGCTCGACGGGGATCGCCGCGGCGAACGCGGCCGCCGACAGCACCCACATCCCGGCCAGCACCACCGGGTTGGGCGCGAACGACAGTCCTGCCGCGAAGACCGCGCTGCACCCCATCGCCAGCGACAGCACCGTCGTGCGGCCCAGCCGTCCGGTCACCTTGTGCAGGTACTCCGGCAGTGTCGTGTAGACGATGAACCCGGGCAGGAACACCCCGGCGATCTCGCCCAGCTCCAGGTGGTGCCCGCGCTGCAGGTGCATGAGCAGCAACAGGGCCACGCCCGCTTCGGCGAGCGCGGTGATCACCACGAGCAGCAGCATCGGCCGCAACCGCCTGCCCAGCTGCCCGAACCCCTGCCCGGTCGTCCGCGGCGCGGCCGGACCCGTCGGCGCGAGCATCACCACCGCCGCGACGGCACAGGCGGCCGCGCCGAGCCAGAACACGCCGCGGTAGTCGATGCGCGGCACCAGGGACATGGCGGCGACGAAGGCGATCCACGTGCCAGCGCCCTCGGCGGAGAACAGTTTGCTGAACGCGGCCTTGTCGTTGTCGAGCCCTTCGCCGACACGGGCGCGCAGCGCCACCCAGAAGATCGCCCCGCCAGCGCCGCCGAGCACCGCGGCCGCGAAAGCCGGCCCCAGCCCCGGAGTGACCGCGTACCCGGCGAACGACAGTCCATAGAGGACAGCGCCGATGGCGGCCAGCCGTCCGCGGTCGAAGCGGTCGGCCAGCACCCCCGCGAGCGGCCGCACCACGAACGACACCAGGGTCTCCAGCGCCGTCAGCGCCCCCACCCCGGCCGCGCTCGCGCCCAGCGCGCTGCCCGCCCACAGGGGCAGGAAGAAGTCCAGGACCTCGACCGGCCCGCGCGTCAAGGCCGCGGCCAGCTCGTTCTGACTCGCGCGGCGTTTCCCCTGCGCCATCGCAACCCCCAGGTTTTGAAGATACGATCGTATCTTAACGCGCGCGGTCAAACGATTTCGGCGACTCCGTCGATCTCGCACCTGGGCGTCGAAGTCGGCCGGATTTCGTGCGTGGCCGGGTCGAGCGGCCCCTGTCCGGAGGTGAAGACCAGGTCGCCGGCGCGCATGGCCTGGGACAGCGGCGGCTCGGTGCCGTCGGGGAAACGGACGAACGGAGCCGTGCCGGTGTGGATTCTCTCGATCATGCGCGCCATCCCGCCGAACCTAGGATGGCAACCGTGCCCAAGATCGTGGACCGCGAGCAGCGCCGCCGGGAGATCGCGGAAGCCGTGCTCCGGCTGATCGCCAGGGAGGGCATCGAAGCGGTCAGCGTGCGCACCGTCGCCACCGAGGCCGGGCTCTCCGCAGGGGCCGTGCAGAAGTACTTCGCCACCCGCGACGAGCTGTTCCGCTTCGCGTTCGACCTCACCGGCGAGTACATCGAGCAGCGCTGGATGCGCGTCCCGCAGGGCCACCTGCTCACCATGCTGCGCGCGCTCGTCGCCGAGGCCCTGCCGCTGGACGACCAGCGCCGCGCCGAGGTCATCGTCGTCCTCGCGTTCGCGGCGCGCGCCGCGGTCCTCCCGGAGTGGGCGGACCACCTGCGCGAGGGCTACGAGTTCATGCGCGCGCAGACCGCCGACTTCCTCGGCCAGGCCCAGCGCCACGGGCACGTCCGCGACGACCTGGACGCGGGGAAGCTCGCCGACGTCGTCGTCGCCCTCACCGACGGCTTCGCCCAGCACCTGCTGCAGGCCCCGCCCGGGTCGGAGCTGCACCGCCGCCTGCTCGGCTCGCTCGAGTTCGCCCTCACGGAGCTGCTCGCGCCCCGCGCGGCAGAATGACGGCATGCTGCCCAGCACCGAGTTCGCCCTGCTCCGCCGCCTGTCCCTGGAACAGGTGAACGGCCGCGCGCCGTCGATGGTCGCCGCCGTCGTCCGCGACGGCGAGGTCGCCTGGTGGGGCGCGCGTGGCTCCGTCGACGGCGCCGCGCCCGACGACGACACCCAGTACCGCCTCGGCTCGATCACCAAGTCGATCGTCGCCGCGCTCGTGATGCGGCTGCGCGACGAGGGCCGTCTCGACCTCAACGACCCGCTGGACAAGCACGTGCCTGGCACGAGCTTCGGCGCCTCCACCGTCGGGCAGCTGCTCTCGCACACCGGCGGACTGACGTCGGAGTCCCCCGGCTCCTGGTGGGAGCGCAGCGAGGGCGGCGACTGGGCCAGCCTCGAGGCGAGCCTCGCCCGGGACGCGCTGAAGAACCGCCCCGGCAGCCGGTTCCACTACTCCAACGTCGGCTACGGCGTGCTCGGCGAGCTGATCGCCCGCCACCGCGGCACCGACTGGCTGACCGCGCTGAACCGCGAGGTCCTCGAACCGCTGGGCATGTCGCGCACGACGCCGCACCCCACCGGCAAGCACGCGCGCGGCTGGGCGGTGCACCCGTTCGCCGACCTGCTGCTGCCCGAGCCCAGCCCGGACGCCGGCGCGATGGCCCCGGCCGGGCAGCTGTGGTCGACGGTCCGCGACCTGGCCCGGTGGACCGCGTTCGTCGGCGGCGACAGCGCGGACGTGCTCAGCCCGGACACCGTCGCCGAGATGCGCGCGGTCGCCACGGTCGACGACGCCGACACCTGGACCTCCGGGTACGGCCTCGGCCTGCAGGTCCTGCGCCACCAGGGCAGGCGGCTGGCCGGGCACACCGGCTCGATGCCCGGGTTCCTCGCCTGCACGCTGGTCGACGAGGTCACCGGCACCGGCGCGCTGACCCTCGCCAACACCACCTCCGGCCCAGCGATCCTCGGACTGGCGGTCGACCTGATCTCGATCGCCGACGAGCAGGAGCCGAACCTGCCCGAGGAGTGGCGCCCGTCCGAGGTGGACCGGTCGCTGCTCACCCTCACCGGCCTGTGGCACTGGGGCCCGACGCCCTACCACCTGCGGCTGATCCCGGGCGGCATGCTGAGCCTCGCCCCGGTCAGCGGCATGGGCCGCGCGTCCCGGTTCCGCCCGGTCGCGCCGGACGAGTGGCTCGGGCTGGACGGCTACTACGCGGGCGAGACGCTGCGCGTCGGCCGCGACACCGACGGCACGCCGCGGCACCTGGACCTGGCGACGTTCGTCTTCACGCGCACCCCGTACGACCCGGCCGCGCCCGTCCCCGGCGGCGTCGACCCGGAGGGCTGGCGTACCGCATAGTGGGACCCGCCACCGCCGTCACGCGGCGGAAACGCGACCTGCGAGACTGGGTCCATGACCGATGAGCTGACCATTCCGGCTGAACTGAAGCCCTCCGACGGGCGCTTCGGCTGCGGACCGTCCAAGGTCCGGGCGGAGCAGCTGGCGAACCTCGCTTCCGAGGGCGCCGCCTACATGGGCACCTCCCACCGGCAGAAGCCGGTGAAGTCCCTCGTCGGACGGGTGCGCTCCGGTCTGTCCCAGCTCTTCTCCCTGCCCGACGGCTACGAGGTCGTGCTCGGCAACGGCGGCACCACGGCGTTCTGGGACGCGGCCGCGTTCGGTCTGGTGAACGAGCGTGCGCAGCACTTCACCTACGGCGAGTTCTCGTCGAAGTTCGCCAAGGTGACCTCGGACGCGCCGTTCCTGGGCGACTCGATCGTCGTCAAGGCCGAGCCGGGCAGCGCCCCGGAGATCGCCTACGAGCAGGGCGCGGACCTGGTCGGCTGGGCGCACAACGAGACCTCGACCGGTGTCGCGGTGCCGGTGCGCCGCCCCGCGGGCAGCGAGGGCGCGCTCGTCGCGATCGACGCCACCTCGGGCGCAGGCGGCCTGCCGGTCAAGGCCGAGGACTTCGACGTCTACTACTTCGCGCCGCAGAAGTGCTTCGCCTCCGACGGCGGCCTGTGGCTGGCGCTGATGTCGCCGGCGGCCATCGAGCGGGTCGAGAAGATCGGCTCCAGCGGCCGGTGGATCCCCGAGTTCCTGTCGCTGACCACGGCGCTGGACAACTCGCGCAAGGACCAGACGTACAACACCCCGGCGGTGGCGACGCTGTTCCTGCTGGCCGACCAGATCGAGTGGATGCTGTCGAACGGCGGGCTCGACTGGGCGGTGTCGCGCACGCAGGACTCCTCGACGCGGCTGTACGAGTGGGCCGAGGAGACCAGCTACACCGTGCCGTTCGTGAAGGACCCGTCGCTGCGCTCGCAGGTCGTGGGCACCATCGACTTCGTGGACGAGGTCGACGCGGCGCAGGTCGCCAAGGTGCTGCGGGCCAACGGCATCGTCGACGTCGAGCCGTACCGCAAGCTGGGCCGCAACCAGCTACGCGTCGGCATGTTCCCCGCGATCGAGCCGGGCGACGTCACGGCGCTGACCAGCTGCATCGAGTGGGTCGTCGAGCGGCTTGGCGACTAGGTTCTGTCTTATAAGCGGCGGAGCCGCTTGCGGTGGGCCGTCACCTGGCACCGCCGCGGGTTCTGAGGTGGTTCCTGGCGAGGACAGCGCCGACGTGGTGAACTGGCGTTCATGAGGAGGCGATCCCACAGCCAGGGGCCGCCTCAGGTTCCGCCACCCGCACCGCCACGCAAGCCGCTTCCGAAACACGCCCTAGTCCCAGCACCAGGAGCAGCAGGACGCCGGTGAGGACGTAGCTCTCGGCGAGCGGCCAGACGCTCCGGTGGTCCCACAACGGGCTGACCACGAACACCATTGTCGCGAGGGCGGCGGTTCCGAGCACCAGCGGCCGGAACCGCCGCCCTCGCCACGTCAGGACCCCGATCACCGGCGCCGCCCACACCCAGTGGTGGGTCCAGGACACCGGTGAGACCAGCAGCGCGCCGACCGCGCACGCCAGCAACGCCACCACGGCGTCGGCGCGCCGCATCACCAGCGCGGTGACGACGAGGGTGACGGCCACCGCGACCAGCCAGGCCCAGGTCGGCGCGCCGAGCCGGGCGAGCAGGCCGTGCAGCGACTGGTTGCCGATGTAGCCGGGGTCGCCGACCCGCTCGCCCTGGAAGACCAGTTTCGTCCAGTACGTGACCGAGGCCTGCGGCGCGATCGCCCACGCCAGGAGCGCGCAGGCGGCGAACGTCGCGACCGCTCGCCCGGCGGCCCGGAAGTCCTTGCGCAGCAAGAAGAACAGCACGAACGCGGCCGGGGTCAGCTTGACCGCCGCGGCGAGGCCGACCAGGAATCCGCGACGGCGGACCGGGGCGAGCGCGTCGACCGCGACGAGCAGCACGAGCAGCAGGTTGATCTGCCCGAACCCGAGTGTGGCGCGCACCGGCTCGCTGAACGACGCCACCGCCTGGACGATCAGCGCGGCGCCGCCGAACACGTGCAGCCGCCGGTCGTACCGGGAAAAGCACAACGCGAGCACGGCGCCGAGCGCGACGACGGACACGACGGTGATCCCGACGAGCGCGACATCGGGCGGAATCACCAGCAACGGCGCGAAAACGAACGCGGCGAACGGCGGATAGGTGAACGGCAGGAGTGTTCCGTTCCGCGTAGGCGGCAATGGGCCGTACGGGTCACCGCGGTCGAAGAACGCCTGCGCGCCGAGCCGGTAGACGTCCAGATCCAGGCCGTCCAACCGCTTCCAGGCCAGCAGGATCCCGACCAGCACGACTTCGATCGCCACTCCCGTGGCCAGCACCCTCCGCCCCACCGCGCAATACTCGCGGATCCTGATCACCGGGGTCCCGTCCGGGTGGCCGAACGGGTGGAATTGCTGCAAGATCAACCAAAAAGTGTCGGCGCGCCTGCCCCGTCAAGCGGACGCGCCGACCTACCGTGAACACCCGAAGGTGAAGTCAGGAGGAAGCGGATGCGGACGCTGAGAGTGGTCGGGCTGCACGAGGACGGTAAGTCCATCGTGTGCGAAGACCCAGCGCGGCGCGAGCGTTTCCTCCTGCCCGCCGATGAGAAGCTGCGCGCGGCCGTCCGGGGCGACGTGCCGAGGCTCGGGCAGATCGAAATCGAGACGGAGAGCCAGATGCGACCACGCGAGATCCAGGCCCGGATCCGGGCCGGCGAGTCGGTGCAGCAGGTCGCGGACGCCGCCGGGGTTTCGGTGGAACGGGTGGAGCGGTTCGCGTACCCGGTGCTGCTGGAGCGGTCCCGCACCGCCGAGCTGGCACAGTCGGCGCACCCGGTGCGCGAGGACGGCCCGGACGTGCGGACGCTCGGCGAGATCGTGGCGTACGCGTTCGGCGTGCGAGGCCAGGACTACTCGCAGGCGTCGTGGGACGCCTGGCGCGGCGACGACGGCCGGTGGATCGTGGCGCTCCGGTGGACCGCGGGCCGCTCCGACAACGCCGCGCACTGGCAGTTCTCGGCCGGCGCGCACGGCGGCACGGTCACGGCGCTGGACGAGCACGCCGAGGACCTGCTGGACCCGCACCGCACGCCGCGGACGCTGCGAGCGGTGGGCGCGGAGGCCGAGCCGCTGCCGGAGCCCGAGCCCGAGCCGGCGGACGAGCAGCCCACGCTCGACATCGACGCCCACCCCGACCCGACGGCAGCCAAGCCGAAGCCGAAGAAGAAGGCCCACCCAGCCGTCCCAGCCTGGGAAGACGTCCTACTGGGAGTCCGCAGCCAGCGCGGCTGACAGCCACGGGGTTGGCGCGAGTTTCCGCAACTCGGGCGAGTTCCGGCTAGCATCGGACACGTGACATTCGAGCGGATCACCGTGGACGCTGACCTGATGGGGGGTCAGCCGTGCATCCGTGGCCTACGGATACCCGTGGCCACGGTGATCGCCATGCTTGCCGACGGCATGACCGTGGACGAGATCGTCACCGAGTTGCCCGACCTCACGCCTGGTGACGTCGTGGAGGCGCTGCGGTTCGCCGCCGAAGCAGTACGGGAACGTGAGCTGCCCCTGAGGCACACCGCGTGAGGTTCCTCGTCGACAACAATCTGTCGCCTGCGGTTGCCAAGCTCCTCACCGACGCCGGACACGAGGCTGTCCACCTGCGGGAGTACGGTCTGCAGGCCGCTCCGGACCCGGTCGTGCTGGCCGTGCCCGCGACGAAGACCGGATCCTGATCTCGGCGGACACCGACTTCGGCACCCTCCTCGCCCGGGAGCACGCCGACCGTCCATCGGTGCTGCTCGTTCGCCGTCTCGTCGGTCGACGAGCTGCCGATCAGGCAGCCGTCATCATCGCCAACCTTCCGACGGTCGAGGACGATCTGGCGAGCGGTGCAGTCGTCGTGCTCGCCGACGATTGGCTCCGCGTGCGTCGTCTCCCATTACTGCCCTGATCGACTACGCGGAACCGGCCCCACACCAGACCGCCGCCCCGGCAGCAGCGACGCATGCCGCTGCCCCGGCCCCTCCCCATAACGCGAAGCCAGCCAATCGGCCACGACCCCGGTCCCGGCAGCGTAAACACCCTTGTGCGCCAGGTCCACGACGAGCTCCCGCCGCGGCCAGGTCCACGGCGGCGCCCCCACCCCGGTCGCGTTCTCCAGCGTCTGGTCGTTCGTCAGCCGGACCGCCCAGAACATGGCCGACGCCCACGGGCCGCGCAGCCCGGCCGTCGCCATCACGCCCCGCAGCGCCCCCAGCAGCGCGCCCTGCCCGAAGTGCATCGCCAGGTTCACCGACCGCCGCCTGCCGTCCGGCAGCCCGAGCAGCCGTGCGAGGGTCCGCCCCGGCACGTGCGAGTCCGGCCGTCCGGTGAACCGCTGCTCGACCTTCTCCGCCGCCGTCATCACGAGCACGCCCGCCAGCCCGGCGACCGCGCCCTGCGCTACCGCTCGTCCCCACATGCGGGCACGTCTACCCGCGCCGGGCGAATCGAACCACCGCCACGGGGTACTGGGACCTGGTGAAACGAATCCTCACCGCCGCCGAGTCCCTCCGCGCCGTCGACCCCGCCACCTCCGTCGCGGCCCGCGGCCTGCGCAAGGTGATCGGCCGCGGCGCCGCCGACCGCCTGCTCCGGGGCGCCTGGCTCGGCCACCCCGTGCACCCGCTGCTGGTCACGTTGCCGATCGGGGCGTGGCTGTCCTCGGCGGTGCTCGACCTGACCGGCCAGCCCGAAGCCGCCCGGCGCCTGGTCACGATCGGACTGGCCGCGACCCCGCCGACGGTCCTCACCGGCCTCGCCGAGTTCTCCGGACTGGACACCGCACAGCGCCGCGTCGGGGCGATCCACGCCGTCGCCAACACCCTCGCCGCGGGCTGCTTCCTCGCCGCGAACCGCTCCAGCCGCCGCACCGCCCGCTTCTGGGCCGCGGCCGGGCTGGTCACGCTCAGCGCCGGCGGCGCGCTGGGCGGGCACCTGTCCTACGCGCAGGGCGCCGGCGTTGGCCGCTGGTCATCCCTCCAGCCGGACGGCCAGTGAACCCGGCACCACCCCCGGGTCCGTCAGAACACGACGGCCAGCACGCCGAACCAGGACAGCACGACCCCGGCCGCCGCGCCCAGCGCCACCCACCGGATGATCGGCAGCTTCCGCGCCAGCCACAGCGACGGCGCGATCCCGGCGGTGACCACGACCGCCGCGACCAGCACCAGCCAGCCCGCGGTCTCCGCCGCCAGCGCGATCGCGAGCGCCATCATCGCGACGATCACCACCGCCGCCACGAACCCGGCCACCACCAGCCCGGTCGCCCACGGCGTCGGCTCGTCCCCGACCCCGGCGAACAGCCGCGGGGGCTCCTCGGCGCGCGGTGGCGGCGGCACGACCACCTGCTCCCCGGTCACCGGGTCCACGTAGTGCACCGGCGTGCCCATCACCCCGGCGACGCGCGAAGCCAGCTGCTGCCCGCGCCGGGACACCACGGTCGCGGCCTCGCTCGGGTCGTTCGCCGATCGCCGCAGCGCCGCGGCGACCTGTGCCCACTCGTGCAGCGCGTCGGCCAGTTCGACACCCAGCGCGAGGCTGTGGGGGTCGATCTCGCGCGTGTACACGTCACCGTGCCCCTTGAGCACGGCGCGGTCGCCGCGGACCCGCAATTCCACGCATGCACCTTTCCGGCCGTCGCGCCAGGACGTCGTCAATTTACCGCTGCGGCGAGCTCGTAGAAGGCCACCGCCGCGGCAGTGGCCACGTTGAGTGAATCGACGCCTTCGCTCATCGGGATCCGCACCGCGACGTCGGCGCTGTCCAGCGCTTCCGCGGTCAGGCCGGGCCCCTCCGAGCCGAGCAGCAGCGCCGTCCGGCCACCGTCGGCGGCCACCTCGCGCAGCGTCCGCGAGTCGGCGCGCGGCGTCAGCGCCGCCACCCGGAACCCCGCCGCCCGCACCCGCTCCAGCCCGGACGGCCACGGCGTCAGCGAGGCGAACGGCACCCGCAGCACGTTGCCCATCGACACCCGCACGCTCCGCCGGTACAGCGGGTCCGCGCAGCCGGCGCCGAGCAGCACCCCGTCGACCCCGAGCGCGGCCGCGTTGCGGAACAGGGCGCCGATGTTCTCGTGGTCGCCGACGCCCTCCAGCACGGCGACCACCCGCGACCGCGCGAGGATCTCGTCCGCGTCCGGCTGGGGCGCGCGGTCGGCCACCGCGAGCACGCCCCGGTTGAGGTGGAACCCGACGACCTTCGCCATCACCTCGGCCGACGTGACGTACGCCGGCACCGGCACATCCGCCAGGTCGGGCGCGAGTTCTTCGATCCGCCGCTCGACGCCCAGCAGTGCCCGCGGCGGGTACGCTGACGCGAGCAGGCGCCGGACCACCACGGTGCCCTCGGCGATCACCAGGCCGCGCCCGCCGGGCCGGTCCGGTCGCCGGTCCGCCGTGGAGAGGTCCCGGAAGTCGTCGAGCCTGGGATCACCCTCGTCTTCGGTTCGCACGATCTGCGCCACGGCATGAAGTCTGCGGCTTCGGGGTAGATCCTCCGTCGTCGGGGTGGGTGCTCCGAACGTCATGCGTACCACTGGGCCGAACGGAGCAGCAGGGGCCGCGGTGGGGCGCGTCGCAGCGGAGCCACCGTTTTGGCCGATGACCCCGCGACGATCGCTGTGCGACCGTTGTCGGCCGGGGTGCCGCGGCGATCACCACAGCCGCGGCCGAGGACAAGAGCAGGGATGGCATGGGCAAGGACGTGTCGGCGGAAACCTTCAGCCCCCGGGACCGGGCGCGGTACCGGCACAAGCTCCAGCGGTGCCTGGACACCCTGGCCAGGATGCTCGCCGACGACAGCTTCTCGTTCCCGCGAAGACACATCGGGCTCGAGGTCGAACTGAACCTGGTGGACGACCGGCTGCGGCCGTCCATGTCGAACAGCGCCGTGCTGGAGGCGCTGGACGACGAGTCCTTCACCACGGAACTGTCGCAGCACAACATCGAGCTGAACGTGCCGCCGCGCCCGCTCGCCGGGAAGTCCGCGATCGAGCTGGAGCACGACCTGGTCGGCTACCTGGGCGAGGCCGACCGGAACGCGACGGCCGCGGGCGCGCGGCTGGCCGTGATCGGCATCCTGCCGACACTGGCGCAGGACCACTTCGACCAGAAGTGGATCACCAACAACACCCGCTACACGCTGCTCAACGACCAGATCTTCGCCGCCCGCGGGGAGAACATGACGCTGTCCATGGACGGCGCCCCGCTCGGCGGGCACAACCCGGAGCGGTTGCGCGCCTACTCCGAGTCCATCCTGCCCGAGGCCGCGTGCACGTCGGTGCAGTTGCACGTGCAGGTGGCCCCGGAGGAATTCGCCACGCACTGGAACGCCGCGCAGTGCCTGGCGGGTGTGCAGGTGGCGGTCGGCGCGAACTCGCCGTTCCTGCTGGGCAAGGCGCTGTGGCACGAGACCCGCATCCCGCTGTTCCTGCAGGCCACCGACACGCGCCCGGAGGAGCTGCGCAACCAGGGCGTGCGGCCGCGGGTGTGGTTCGGCGAGCGGTGGATCACCTCGATCTTCGACCTGTTCGAGGAGAACGTCCGCTACTTCCCCGGTCTGCTGCCGGAGACCGACAGCGAGGACCCGCTGGACACACTGGAGTCCGGGCAGGCGCCGAAGCTCACGGAACTGATGCTGCACAACGGAACCGTGTGGCGCTGGAACCGCCCGGTGTACGACGTGGTGGACGGCAAACCGCACCTGCGCGTGGAGAACCGCGTGCTGCCCGCGGGCCCGACCGTGCTCGACATGATGGCCAACGCGGCGTTCTTCTACGGCGCGCAGCGGGCGCTCGCCGAGGCGGAACGTCCGGTGTGGACACAGATGTCGTTCCAGGCGGCGGAGGAGAACCTGTACGCCGGTGCGCGCAACGGGTTCGACGCGCAGCTCTACTGGCCCGGCCAGGGCTGGGTGCCGCCGGACGAGCTGGTGCTGCGCGTGCTGCTGCCGCTCGCGGTCGAGGGGCTGCGCAGCGCGGACGTGTCCGAAGCGGCCATCGACCGCTACCTCGGCGTCATCGAGCAGCGCTGCCTGACCCGGCGCAACGGCGCGTGGTGGCAGCGGGCGGTGGTCACCGGGGCGGAGGACCGCGGCGCGGACCGCGAGACCGCGTTGAACACCATGCTCGGGCGCTACCTGGAACTGAGCCGGAGCGGCGAGGCCGTGCACACCTGGCCCGTGGACACTCCGTGATCAACCGGGCTCTGTTCGGGTCAATCCGGCCTTGTTAGGGTAGCCTAAGTGACCGATGTCGCTTACAGTGCCACTCATGGTGGCTCCCCTCGCGGTTGATTCGGACCTGACCCAGACCCCGTTCTCGACCACCCTGAGGGAGTCGACACGGCGGGCGCACGACCGCGCGCACCACTCCCGGTACATGCGGGACCTGTTCAACGGCGACCTGGACCTGACCGAGTACGCCCGGCTGGTGGCCCAGTACTGGTTCATCTACCAGGCGATCGAGGAGGCCGCGGACGCGATGCGCCGCGACCCGGTCGGCGGCCGGTTCGTGTTCGACGAGCTGCGCCGGGTGCCCGCGCTGGCGGCCGACCTGGAGTTCCTCTACGGCGAGCAGTGGCGGGACCGCGTCACGCCGGTCCCGGCGACCGAGGACTACGTGCGCCGCATCCGGTCGGTCGCCTTCGACTGGGCAGGCGGCTACGTGGCCCACCACTACACGCGCTACCTCGGCGACCTCGCCGGCGGACAGGCGGTGCGCAAGCTGCTGGCCAAAGCCCACGGCGTCGAGGGGCCGGGCGCGCTGTTCTACCACTTCGACGACATCGACAACGTCCCGGCGTTCCGGAAGCGGTACAAGGCGCTGCTCGACGACACCCCGTGGACCGGGGCCGAGCGCGACCGGATCGTCACCGAGACGCTGGTGGCCTTCGAGTTCAACATCGCGGTGCTCGACGACCTGGCGCAGTGATCATCCGCACACCCCGTTGACCTCCATCTAGCTGGAGATTGCAGGGTTGGGACATGACCGGTTCCCGCAGTGCGGACAGCGGCTCCCCAGTTAGCTTCCCGCGCGCGCGAGGACTAGGTTTTGATACCGCAAGGGACTCTGCGTCAGACAAGAAGGAGGGCTGATGGCCCGCTACGAGCTTCCTGACCTCGACTACGACTACGGCGCGCTCGCCCCGCACATCTCGGGTCAGATCAACGAGCTGCACCACAGCAAGCACCACGCGACCTACGTCAAGGGCGCCAACGACACCCTGGACAAGCTCGCGGAGGCTCGGGACAAGGGCGACTTCGGCTCGATCGTCGGCCTGGAGACCACGCTGGCGTTCAACCTGGCCGGGCACGCCAACCACGTGGTGTGGTGGAAGATCCTGTCCCCCGAAGGCGGCGACAAGCCGACCGGCGAGCTTGCCTCGGCGATCGACGAGGCGTTCGGCTCGTTCGACAAGTTCCAGGCGCAGTTCAACGCCGTCGCCACGACGATCCAGGGCAACGGCTGGGCCGCCCTGTCGTGGGACCCGATCGGCAAGACGCTGATCACGCAGCAGCTGCGCGACCACCACAACAACCTGATCCTGCCGACCGTGCCGATCCTGCTGGTCGACGTGTGGGAGCACGCCTTCTACCTCGACTACAAGAACGTCAAGGCGGACTACGTCAAGGCGCTGTGGAACGTCTACAACTGGGGCGAGATCAGCAAGCGTTTCGACAACGCCGTCTCCGGCGGCAACGGCCTGCTCCTCTGAGCGAGCCTGATCGAGGGGTCCTTCCGCGCACCCGCGCGGACAGGGCCCTTCTTTTTTTCCGCTTGACCTCGACCACAGTGGAGGGTGCAGGCTGGCTGCCATGGATGTCGACGCGTACCTGGCCCGCATCGGAGCCGGCCGTCCCGCCGCCCCCACCCCGGCGGCGCTGCGGGAGCTGCACGAAGCCCACCTGCTGGCGGTTCCGTTCGAGAACCTCAGCGTGCACCTGCCCGAGCGGATCGTGCTGGACGAGGACGCGTTGTTCGACAAGGTCGTCCGGCGCCGCCGCGGCGGGTTCTGCTACGAGCTCAACGGCCTGTTCGCGGCCCTCCTGCGTGAGCTGGGCTTCTCGGTGACCCTGCTGGGTGCCCGCGTGTTCGGCGGCGGGCGGTGGGGCGCACCGTTCGACCACTTGGCGCTGCAGGTCGACCTGGACGAGCCGTGGCTGGCCGACGTGGGCTTCGGCCGCTTCGCCCGCCACCCGCTGCGGCTGACGGCGTGCGAGCCGCAGACCGACCCCGAGGGCGAGTTCCTGGTGGTGGACGCGCCGGACGGGGACATCGAGGTGCGGCTGAACGGCGAGCCGGCCTACCGGCTGGAGAAGCGGCCGCGGCAGCTGTCCGACTTCGGCCCGACCTGCTGGTGGCAGGCCACCTCGCCGGAATCGCACTTCACGCAGAACGTGCTGAGCACGATCTCGACGCCGTCCGGGCGGGTCACCCTGGCGGGCGACAAGCTGATCGAGACGGTCGACGGCAAGCGGGTCGAGCGCGAGCTGAGCGACACCGAGAAGGTCGAGGCATACCGGGTGCACTTCGGGATCGACATGAACGAAGCCCCGGTGCTGGGATCCTTCCCGGCACCGGGGCTTCGCCCGTTCCCGAACTGACTGCCGCTCCCACCACGAAGCGGACAAGCATTAGGTTAGCCTAACTTCACCAACCCCCGCAAGGGGCCGGTTCCGGGAGATCGTCCGTTCACCCGCCGGTGTGATCGCGGCGGACGATCGCCCGCTCCAGCAGCCCGTGGAGCGCGCGCTGCTCACCGGCGTCGAGAGCGGCGAGCGGCGAGTCGCGCACGAGGAGGTCGAGGAGCTTGCCACGCAGCTCCTCGCCCTTCGCGGTGAGGACCAGCTGACGGGCGCGGCGGTCGGTGGGGTGCGGCCGGCGCTCGACCAGCCCCAGCTTCTCCAGCTTGTCCACGACGAAGGTGGCGTTGGACGGCTCGCAGCTCATGCGCTCGGCCAGTTCGCGCATGGTCATCGGCCCGGTCATCTCCCGCAGCGCCGTCGCCTGCGGCGCGGTGAGCCCGAGAGCGGCGGCGCGTTCGCGCACGTGGTCGGCGATCTGCTGGGCCAGCCCGTTCACCAGCCCGCACAGCTCACGTTCGGCGATGACCTGCGGTTCCATGCTCCCATCGTAGTGATCCGTCAAGCCAGTACATTTTCAGCTTGAATGTTTCAAGCTTGATGCTTTACGGTCGGACGCATGATCACCTCTTCCGACGAGCGCCTGCGACGGCAGGCCGGCATCCACTCACTGCGGCTGGGCGACACGAAGGTGACGTTCGTGCCGGACGGCGTCGTGCACCTGCCGGCGCGCGGCTGGCTGCCGGACACCACCGACGAGTTCTGGCACGCGCACCCGGAGTACCTGGACGACTCCGGCCACCTGGTGGCCAGCATCGGCGGGCTGCTCGTCGAGCACGGCGACCGCGCGCTGCTCATCGACGCCGGCTTCGGGCCGGAGTCCCTGCCGCCCGATCCGGGCACCCCACGCGGCCCGATCCGCGGCGGCGCGCTGCCCGCGAACCTGGCCGCGCTCGGCCGGTCCCCGTCGGACATCGAGGCGGTGGCGTTCACGCACCTGCACGCCGACCACACCGGCTGGGCCTGGCACCCCGCGCCCGACCGGCCCGTCTTCGCGCACGCCGACTACGTGGTCGCCGAACCGGAGTGGGCCGCGCGCGACGTGACGGGACGCGACATCGCCGGGCTGGAGCCGCAGGTCCGCACGGTGCGCGACGGGGAGGAGATCTTCCCCGGCGTGCGGATCCGGGTCAGCGCGGGCCACACTCCGGGGCACGCCGAGTACGTGATCACCGGCGGCGGGCAGCGGCTCATCGCGTTCGGCGACGCGCTGCACTCGCCGGTCCAGGTGGACCACCCGGAGTTCTCGGCGGCGGTCGACCACGATCCCGTCCACGCCGCCGCGCACCGCGCCCGCCTCGTCGCCGAACTGTCCGAACCGGACACGATCGGGTTCGGCATCCACTTCGCCGACGTGGTGTTCGGGCGGGTCCGGCGGGACGGCGGCGCACCGGCGTGGCATCCCCTTCCCCCAACCGGGGATCACTGATCGAACTCGCTCGGTCACCGGATAGCGTTTGCCGTGTGAAGACGTCGACAGTGATCGCGATCGTGCTCGGCGTGCTGCTGTCCTTCGCCTCCGTCGCCGGCGCGGCCGGGTACCTGTGGTCGCAGGGCAGCGACGCGCCGCCGCCCGCCCCCGGCCTGCCCGCCGTGTGGCCGGGCAAGGACGGCGAACTGCCGCGCCGCGTGCCGATGCCCTCCGGCGAGATGCTGGCCGCGCTGCCCGCGGGCAGTTCCGGTCACGTGCTGTGCCAGGCGTTGTCGGAGCAGCGCTGGGAAGCGGTGCTCGGCGGGGCCACGCTGCGCGAGGTGCGGGGCAGCGTCTGCCACCTGGTCACCGGGAGTCTCGACGTCACCCTGCGCCTCGACAACGTGCCCGCCACGCTGCGGTCGCCGCAGTCGGTGACGGTGTCCGGGCGGGCCGCGGAGGTCGAGTCGAGCGGCACCGTCAACGCGCGGCTCAACGTCCACCTGGTCGACGACGCGTCCAGCGGTGAGGTCCACCCGTACCTGCGCCTGGACATCACGCGATACGCCGTCACGCGCCCGGGCCTCACGCTGGACGACCTCGCCATGTCGATCGCGCGGGACCTCATCGACACGACCATGGCGCCCGGCCCGGACCTGCCCGCGCAGGGCCGCGACGCGGTGATCGCGATGCGGACGACCGAGCCGGTGCCGGGCT
The DNA here is from genome assembly GCF_000231075.2 of Amycolatopsis sp. ATCC 39116. NCBI lineage: Bacteria > Bacillati > Actinomycetota > Actinomycetes > Pseudonocardiales > Pseudonocardiaceae > Amycolatopsis > Amycolatopsis sp. ATCC 39116. Next base: position 83,580 of record NZ_AFWY03000004.1, read on the forward strand.
ATGGCATCCAGGACGCGCCGTGGCCGGTGGTGTCGTGGCAGCTGTGCACGCAGCTCGCGAAGGCGATGGGCACGAGCCCGTCGACGGCGAAGCCGAGGTTCGACGGCCGCTGCACGGTGCGCACGGTGCAGGCGGCCCTGACGGACGACGTGACGCCGCGCGCGTACCCCGACACGCTGGCCGGCCACCCCGCCCTGATCACCGACGAGGTGGTGGCGGTGAAGCTCGACGAGAACTCGAGCCAGGAACTGGCGTTCACCGGCACAGGGCGCGACCTGAGGTCCCTGGCGGAGACGGTGCTGCCCGCCCTCCTCGGACGCTGAGCCCCAGCGTCCGAGCACCCGTGTGCCCCACGGGGTGTGGACGGTCAGGTCACTCGGGTGATCCAGGCACTCGGCCCGAAGGTCCTCCCCACACACGTCACAAGTCACGACACCGAGCGACGCCCGGGCACCGGCGCGTCAGGCGGCCTGGGACCGCTCCGAGCGGCGCCGCGGGTTGAGCACCCGCAGGCCGGCCAGCCGCACCGGCGTCGTCATGCCGCCTCGGCGGGCCAGCACCGCCGCGCACGCCACTGCGGCCACCGCGGAGATCACGCCGCCGATGAGGAACGGCGACCGGCCGCCGAAGGTGTCGGCCATCCACCCCACCATCGGCCCGCCGACGGGGTTCCCGCCGATCAGCACCAGCACGTAGAGCCCCATGACGCGGCCGCGCATCTCCGGGCTCACCGACGTCTGCACGAGCGAGTTCGCCGTGTTCAGGAACGTGATCGTGGCGAATCCGAGCGGGATCAGCGCGATGCCGAACGCCAGGTAGGTCGGCATGAACCCGGCGACGAACTCGACCGCGCCCAGGCTGAACGCGGCGATCAGCAGCAGCCGCACGCGCGGACGGCCCCGCGCCCCGCGCCGGGCGGCCATCAGCGAACCCGTGAACGTCCCCACCGCGAGCAGCGTGGACAGCAGCCCGTACCCGTCGGCCTGCGTGCCGAACACGTTGCCGGCCACAATCGCCAGCGACGTGAAGAACGTGATGCCGAAGGTGCTGACGAAGAACACCAGCACCATCAGCGAAACCAGGTCCGACCGCCCGCGCACGTAGGCCAGCCCCTCGCGCAGCTGCCCCTTGGCCCGCGCGACGGCCGGGCCGCGGAACAGCTTGTCCGGGTCCATCAGCAGCAACCCGGTGATCACGGCCAGCGTGCTGACCGCGTTCGCCAGGAACATCCAGCCGGTGCCGACCCACGTGATCGCGAACCCGGCGATGGCGGGCCCGACGATCCGGGCCATGTTGAACACCGACGAGTTCAACGCGACCGCGTTCGTGATCTGCTTGCGCCCCACCATCTCCGCGACGAACGACTGCCGCGCCGGCACGTCCAGCGAGCTGAAAATGCCCAGCACGAAGCACAGGAGGTAGACCTGCCACAGCGTCACCACACCGGACACGTCGAGCAGCCCGAGCACCAGCGCCTGCACGCCGATGCCGCTCTGGATCGCGATGCACAGCTTGCGCTTGTCCACCCGGTCGGCGAGGACACCGGCCCACAGGGACAGCATCAGCGTCGGCAGGAACTGCAGCGCCACCGCGATCCCCAGCGCCACCGGGTTGTTCCCGGACAGCTCGAACACGAGCCAGTCCTGGGCGATGCGCTGCATCCAGGTGCCGACGTTGGAGATGATCTGGCCGGAGAAGAACAGCCGGTAGTTGGGCACCCGCAGCGAGGCGAACATGCTCGCCTTCGGCTGCGCCTTCTCCTCGGGCTCCGCGGGCTCAGTGGGTTCCGGGGCCGCAGCGGCGGCGGACTTGGGCCGCATCCGGCCGGACGGCGCGGTGCAGGCGGCGCGGTCGGCGGGTGGCGCCTGGCCCCGGGTACCTGTGTTCGTCAGTTCGGACTGTCCGTCAGTACCCGTGTTGAAGCCCACCGTTATTCGTTCCCCGCCATCCTGTCGATGATCTCGGCGGCGCGGGCGAGCACTTCCCGCTCCTCGCCGCTCAGTTCTGCCAGCTTCCGGTCCAGCCAGGCCTCGCGCACCGAGATCGTCTCCCCGACGAACGCCAGTCCCCGCTCGGTCAGTGCGACGATCGACTGCCGCCCGTCCGTCGGGTGCGGGCTCCGCTCGACGAACCCGAAGTCCTCCAGCGCCGCGATGACCCGGGTCATCGACGGCGGCTGGACGCCTTCCTTCGCCGCGAGCTTGCCCGGCGTGAGCGGTCCGCACTTGTGCAGCGTGGACAACGCCGCCAGCTGCGTGAGCGAGACGTTCTCGTCGGTGCGCTGCGCCCGGAGCTTGCGGTTCAGCCGCACCACCGCGAGCCGCAACCGGCTCGCCAGGGCAGGCTCCCGCATATCGGACACATAGTTAGCATACCTTACGATCAATCGACCCCGCGGGTGAAATCGATCGCATCACCGGCGACGGTCGAACCAGGTGACCACCACGCCGTTGTCGAACGACTTCCGCTCGGTGACCGCGAAGACCGTCGGGTCGAACTTGCCGTCGACCATGGGGATCCCGTCCCCGGCGACCACGGGGTAGCTCTTGATCACCAGCCGATCGATCTCCGGCCACACCGCCCCGGCCAGCTTGCCGCCGCCGCAGAGCCAGATGTCCTTGCCCTCCTCCTGCTTGAGCGAGCGGACCAGGCCGAGCGGGTCGCCGGCGACCACCGTGACCGCAGGGTCCAGGGAGGGGCCGAGCGTGCTCGACACGACGTACTGGCGCAAGTGCGCGTAGGGGCTGGTGAACCCGAGATCCAAGCCGGGACGGTAGGCCCCGAGTCCCATCACGACCGTGTCGAACTGCCGGTTGGGCGCGTCCTCCAGGCCGAACGCGGCTCTCATCATCGTCGGAACGGTCTCCGGGAACCGCTCGTTCATCCACGCGCTGTACGCGGCGGCCTGCCCCTCGTCGCCCTGCGGGTAGAAGTCGTACTCGCCGCCGGGACCCGAGATCCGGCCGTCGATGGTGACCGCGATGTAGTAGACCAGCTCTCGCATGAAGTGCTCCATCCGTAGTACTCTGTCTGTAGTGGTTCGACCGTAGTACTACAACTGGAGTGGTGTCAAATGGTTCGCAGGAACGAGGAGCGGCGGGCGGCCCTGCTGGACGCCGCGATCGAGGTGCTGGCCGCCGAGGGCGCACGCGGGCTGACGTTCCGCGCCGTCGACAAAGAAGCCGCGGTGCCTGCCGGCACGGCCTCGAACTACTTCGCCAACCGCGACGACCTGCTGTACCAGATCGCCCAGCGGTTCTACGAGCGCATGGAACCGGACGCCGCGACGATCGAGCGGCAGCGGACGGCGCCGCGGGACCGGGCGACCTACACCCAGCTCATGCGCGAACTCGTGGCACGGATCAGCGCGTTCCCCAGCGGCTACCTCGCGCTGCTCGAACTACGCCTGGAAGCCACCCGCCGCCCCGAGCTGCGCAAGCTGCTGACCGAGCGCGTGCGCGCCGACGTCGACGCGAACGTGACCTACCACGAGCAGTCCGGGCTGCCCGGCGACGCGACCGCGGTGCGGCTGCTGATCCTCACCCTCAGCTGGATGATCGTCGAGCAGCTCACCCTGCCGGACGTCTATGGCGAAGCCGAGCGGGACGAGCTGATCGCGGCCGCGGTCGAGCGGCTCGTGGCGGAGTGACTCAGCCGATGGCGTCCTGGATCGGCCCGACCGCGAAGTAGGCCACGAACGCCACGGCGATGACCCACAGCAGCGGGTGCACCTTGCGCGCCCCGCCGGTCACCGCCTGGATCACGACGTAGGAGATGAACCCGACGCCGATCCCGTTGGTGATCGAGTAGGTGAACGGCATGACGACGATCGTCAGGAACGCGGGCAGCGCGATCTTGAAGTCGGTGAAGTCGATCTCCCGCACCTGGCTGATCATCAGCGCGCCGACGACCACCAGCGCGGGCGCCGCGGCCTCGACCGGGATCACCTCGTACAGCGGCGTGAAGAACATGGCGGCGAGGAACAGCAGCCCGGTGACCACGTTGGCCAGCCCGGTCCGCGCGCCCTCGGCGATGCCGGACGCCGACTCCACGAACACCGTGTTGGAGCTGGACGAGCCGACACCGCCGGCGACCGCGCCGAGGCTGTCCACGAACAGGGCCTTGCCGGTGTTGGGCAGCTCGCCGTCGCGGTCCAGCAGACCGGCCTCCTTGCCGAGGCCGGTCATCGTGCCGATGGTGTCGAAGAAGTCGGTCAGGATCAGGGTGAACACGATCAGCGCGGCGGTGATGGCCGGGACCTGCACCCACGCGTCGAAGTTCACCTTGCCCAGCAGCGAGAGGTCCGGCAGGCCGGCGATCTGGTCGGGCAGCGCCGGGTATCCGAGGTTCCAGCCCTTCGGGTTGGTGCCGCCCGCCGGGCCTGCGTTGACGAGCGCCTCCAGGATGATCGCGATCACGGTCGTGACCAGGACGCCGATGAGGATCGCGCCGCGGACCCGCCGCGCCACCAGGACACCGGTGATCAGCAGCCCGATCACGAACACCAGCGTCGGCCAGCTCGCGATCGACCCCCCGATGCCCAGCCCGACCGGGACGGTGGTGTTCGCCGCGTCCGGAATTCGTCGCACGAAACCGGCGTCCACCAGGCCGATCAGCGTGATGAACAGGCCGATGCCGACCGCGATCGCGGCCTTCAGCGCGGGCGGCACGGCGCGGAACACCATCGTGCGGACGCCGGTGAGCACCAGCACCAGGATGATCAGGCCGTTGAGCAGCACCAGGCCCATCGCCGCGGGCCAGCTCATCTGCGGCGCGACGCTGACCGCGATCAGCGAGTTGATGCCGAGCCCGGTGGCCATCGCGAACGGGTAGTTCGCCACGACGCCCATCAGGATCGTCATGACGCCCGCGATCAGCGCGGTCACGGCCGCCACCTGCGGGACCGGCAGGATGTTGCCGAACAGGTCCTTGTGGGCGCCCGCGTCCTGGGCCGAGAAGCTGCCGATGATCAGCGGGTTGAGCACCACGATGTAGGCCATCGTGACGAAGGTGACCAGCCCGCCGCGCACCTCGCGGCCGACGGTCGACCCGCGCTCGGTGATCTTGAAGAACCGGTCGAGCCCGGTCCTGCCGCCCTGCACAGCCATGCAACCTGCCTTACCTGGTGCCACTGGGATGACCCGCGGGTAGCCTTCCTGACGTGGCCGATCCGATCAACGCCGGGGATGTTAAACGTCCGTTGCTTCCGGTGCCCGAGTTACCCGAGCGGCTGGTGGTGCTCTACCCGGTCGTCGTGGTCGGCACACTCGTGTGGTTCACCGGGTTCGCCGTGCTGGGCGCGCTGCGCCTGTTCGACGTCGGCGGCCCGGCGGACGTGTGGATGTGGACCTGCCTGTCCGGCGGGGTGCTCGGGCTGATGGGGATGGGCATCATGAGCTGGCAGCGCTGGGCGCGCCGCCACGGCTCGCGCAGCGCCCAGACCGGTCTCTAGAGCAGGTAGGTCGTCGTCGCGGGGTCGTTCAGCACGGCTTCCACCAGGTGGCGCTCGGACCAGCGGCCTGCCGCCCAGGCGAACGCGCGGGCCAGCCCTTCGGGTGAGTCCTCCGCGTGATGTTCCCCGTGAAACGTCCCACTCTCGACCCACCACGGCGTGGCGCGCTTGACTCCGTCGACCTCGACGGTCAACTCGTCGTGCACCACCAGCCCGCCCTCGGGCAGCGGGATGTCCAGCAGCTCCGCGGCCAGGACCAGCGCGGTCATCTCCGCCCACGGCACGAACTCGCCGTCGCTGCTGACCCGGGCATCGGCGTGCTCGGACAGCAGCGGGATGTCCAGCAGCTCGGCCAGCGCGGCGACGTCCGCGCCCGGCGAGGCGGCGACCAGGCGTTCCGGCGCCCACACCGCACCCAGCCACGGCAGGTCCAGCACCGCGGTCCGCTCGGCGTCGACCACGGACCCGTCGACCGTGCGCACCCGCTCCGGCGCGTCCAGCTCGGCCCACTCCAGGTCCGCGGCGGCCAGCACGGCGTGCGCCCGCAGGATCAGGCCCGGCGGGACCTCGCGGTTCGGGTCGCCGAGCCGGTCGAGCAGGTCGGCCGCGTCGTCGAGGTTGCGCACGGCCAGTTCCGATCGGACCCCGGCGGCGGCCAGCACGTCCGCGCGCACCCCGACGTCGGGCACCGGGTCGTACAGGCCGGTCAGGCTCGCCGCGTCCGGCAGCCGCCACTCGGCGGGCGCGCGGCCGGCCAGCAGCGCGTTGCGCTCCAGCCACGCCGCGGACGGGCTGTCCGGCATCGTCAGCGCCTGCCAGGTCTCGCGCTGCCCGGCGATCAGCCGCAGCGCCTGCGGCCAGGCGTCGTCGGCGACGAGGTCGAGGTCGCGGATCTCCGGCTGCTCGTCCTCGTTCGGCGCCACCAGGAACTCGTCGAGCACCCCGAGTTCGGTGAGCACCCTGGTCGGCCACTGCTCAGCGAACTCCGCGTCCAGCACGGAGAACGGACCGTCCTCTTCGAACACCTCGGGGTCGAAGACCTCGCGCAGCGGCGAGTTCGGCAGCACCAGCTCGTCGGCGCGCCGCCAGCCGTCCGCCGACGGCAACGCGAGCGCGCCCAGCCCCTCCGCGGAGGTGTCGGAAACCAGTCGTAGCACGGCTTCCGCGAGCGGACGGGTGTCCAAACCGGACTCGGCGTCGGCCACGCTGCGGTCGATCGCCTCGCGCAGCGCGGGCGCGTCGAGCAGGTCCGCCGCCTCCGCCTGCTTCGCGCCGAGGCGCTCCAGCAACGGGTGCGCCGCCTCCGGGTGGACCAGCCGCAGCCCGCCCACGTCGGCGTCGGCGAGCAGGTCGAGAAGCTCGGACGCGCCGAGCAGCAACGCGCCGCGCGGACCGGGCAGCGTGCGCCCGTCCGCCAGCGGCACCGGCAACGCGCCCAGCTCGTCCGCGGTCACCTCGTGGTTGTCCAGCAGCGGCAAGACGGCGTCGTACAGCGAGCGCCACCACTCCGGGTCCCGGTCCACGCCGATCAGCAGGTCGACCAGGTCGGCGACGTCGAGCCGGTCGGCGTCGACCGTCGCGAGGAGCTGCGCAGGCTCGTAGCCGCTGATCCCGGCGAGCCCGGGCACGACACCGGCGAGCAGCTCCAGCAGCCGCGGGGACTCGACCGACAGCACCCGGGCACTCGACGGCACGAGGTCGTCGCCATCGGCCGCGGGCAGCCACGCCTGCGTCGCGAGCTGCCTGCCGACCAGCTCACGCAGCTTGCCGTCCACTTCGGACAGCGGGAAACCCGCTTCCGGCACCAGGTCCAGGCGTTCCTCCGGCGCGAGCTCGCGCACCAGGGCCGGGTACTCGCGGGCGGCCGCGGCGAGCGCCTCGTCGGCGCCGGGCAGCACCCGGCGGCGGGACGGCTCCAGCGGCACCGTCGCGATCAGCCGGGCAGGCAACGACAGCCGCTCGTCGGTGGGCGTCGGCGCGTGCAGCACGTCCTCGGTCAGGCGCCCGTCGACCGGCTTCGCCCACACCACGTTCTCGCCGACCCTGGTCAGCCAGCGGACCGTCCCGGACGGGGTGGACAGCTCCACCACACCATCCACTTCGGACCGCGCCCACTCCGCGCCGGGCGCCTCGATCCGGGCCAGCCAGGGCAGGGACAGCAGCAGGTCCTCGGCTTCGTCCCGCAGGCGGGCCAGCAGCTCGTCCGCGTCCACGCCCTCGCGCAGGGGCAGCCGGACCTCGGTGTCGAAGCCGTCGGGCAGGTCCTCGTCCACCGGCCACGGCAGGCGCAGCACCGGCACCGCGCCGTCGCGCCCGGCGACCTCCCTGGTGCGGGACTCGGAGAACGCGACGCCGCCGGTCCGCGAGATCACCCGCGGTTCGCTGCTGACCGCGAGCACCGCCGCGAAACCGACGCCGAACTGGCCCACGGTGTCGCCCTGCTTGGCCGACGCCCGCAGCGAAGCCAGCGACGCCACGCCGGCGGCATCGAGCGGCGCGCCGGTGTTGGCGACGCGGAGCTCGTCGCCTGCCACGGACACCCGCAGCGTGCCGGGAGTGCCGGCGAGCGCGGCGGCGTCGGCCGCGTTCTGCGCCAGCTCGACGAACAGCCGGTCGCGGTAGCCGCCGACCCGCAGGTCGGTCTCGGCGTTGGTGTCTTCGGTGAACCGGGTCGGCGAGTCCCGCCAGGCCCGCAGCACCGAGGCCCGCAGCGCCTCGGTGCCGAACGGATCACTCAGCTGACTCACTCACCGTCTCGGCGTCCGGGGTCGCGCCCGTCTCGGTCTTCGGCTCCTCGACCGGCTCCATGTCCAGCAGCGAGTCGTCGTAGACCAGCTCGGCGACCGGCACCGACGAGGTCACCTCGACCTCGACCTCGGAGTGCGCGCCGCAGCCGTACTCGGCGTGCACGACATTGCCGTCCGCCGGGGCGATCTCGTTGCCGCACACCCCGAAGGCGGCGCGCAGCGAACCGGCCAGCGGGAGGTAGAAGCCGCACGTGCCGCAGTGGGCCGGCGCGCTGCGCGCCATGTCCGACCGCGGCCCGAACTCGCCGCGGTGCCACCGGGTGGCGGCCTCCTCGCGGCCGAAGCGGGACAGGACGTGCACCCGGCCGAGCCCGGCCTCGTGCGCGACCTCCTCGACCGCCGGGTCGTCGGACTGGAGATACGCCGGGACCAGTCGCGGGTCGTCCTTGTCCGGCGGGAGGATGTCGCCGACGCCGAGGTCGCCCGCCCGCACGCGGCGCTCCCACGGCACCCACTGCGGGGCGATCAGGGCGTCCGGGCCCGGCACGAGCACGACCTCGCTGACCGTCACCGGGGCGTCCGCGCCCGCGCTCGCGACGATCACCGACCAGCGCCAGCCGCGGTAGCCGGGCACGTTGGCCTCGAAGAGGTGGCTCGCCGACACCGCGTCCTCACGCGACACGCCGACGTGCGCCCCGACCTGCTCGGCCCCCGCCTCTTCGACCGCGGCCTCGCGCGCGAGGTCGACTGCCTCGGCGAGAGCGCGCTCCACGGAGCCGTCGTCCAGGGTGAGCAGCAGCGTCATACCCCAATTGTGCCCCGCGCGCCTCCGGCCGCCGTGTCAGGGTGGAGGCGTGCGCACCCTGATCACCTTGACCCTCGCCACGGTCGTCGCGCTCGCGGGCTGCGCGGCGGCCGCACCGCCCGCGCCGGCTGCGGTTCCGCAGCTCACGGTGCAAGTGCTGGAGACGCTGCCGCACGATCCGGCGGCGTTCACGCAGGGCCTCGAGTTCTCCGGCGCCACCCTGTACGAGGGCACCGGGCTGGTCGGGCAGTCGTCCGTGCGGGCGGGCGCGCCCGGGCAGCCGCCCACCACGCGCGTGGACCTGCCCGCGCCGCTGTTCGGCGAGGGCATCACCGTCACCGGGCCGACCCTGTGGCAGCTGACCTGGCAGAACGGCGTCGCGATCGAGCGGGACGCGCGGACGCTCGCCGAGCTGCGGCGGGTGCCCTACGACGGCGAGGGCTGGGGGCTGTGCCACGACGGCGGCCGTCTGGTGATGAGCGACGGCTCCGACCGGCTCACCTTCCGCGACCCGGCGACGTTCGCGGTGACCGGCGAGGTCACCGTGCACTACGGCGAGCAGACCTTTTCGCAGCTCAACGAGCTGGAGTGCGCCGGCGGCGCGGTGTACGCGAACGTGTGGCAGACCGACCGGATCCTGCGGATCGACCCGGCGACCGGCGAGGTGACCGGGCAGATCACCGCGGCCGGGCTGCTCACCCCGGCCCAGGCATCGGCCGCGGACGTGCTCAACGGCATCGCCGCGGTCCCCGGCACGGACGAGTTCCTGATCACCGGGAAGCTCTGGCCGGTGATGTTCCGGGTGAAATTCGTGCCCGCTTCCTGATCACCGAGCGCGTCGGCCCAGGAATACGGCAAGATTGACGTGTGGGGCGCAAACGGAAGTGGACACCGGCACCGGGTGCCGGGCAGCCGTGGCGCGCCCAGGGGCGCTTCTACCCGGAGTCGGCCGCGGTGCCGAACGCGGACGAGGCGCCGACGAGCGCGTTCCCGGCAGGCGGGCGCACACCCCCGCCGCCACCGCCGCGTGGCGCGCGGCCGTACCCGCCGCGACAGGGCCCGCCGCCGCAGCAGCGGCCGTGGCACAGCGAGCCGCCGCCCCGCCGCACCGAGCCGCTCTACGAGCACTACAACACCGACGGGTACGCGGACAACAGCGCGCGCCCAGAGCCGGAGCCGGCCGCGGAGCACCGCACGGAGGCGACCGCCGGGCCGCTGCCCCGGATGCCGAAGAAGCTGACCGTCACCCGCGTCGCCGCGCTGCGCAGCCGCGAGCTGGGCGGCCGCGCGGTCGGCATGTTCCAGCGCGCGACGAAGGCCGACGGCGCCGACAAGTCCGGCCTCACCTCACTGACGTACGCGGTGATGCTGAACTACGCCAGCGACGCGGCGATGGCCATCGCGCTGGCCAACACCCTGTTCTTCGCGGCCACCAGCGGCGAGGGCCGCGGCAAGGTCGCGCTGTACCTGCTGATCACCATCGCGCCGTTCGCGCTCGTCGCGCCGGTCATCGGCCCGCTGCTGGACCGGATCCAGCGCGGCCGCAGGCTGGCGATGTGCCTCACCTCGGTCGGCCAGGTGCTGATGGCCGTGCTGATGGCGCTGCACTTCAACGACTGGGGCCTCTACCCCGCCGCGCTCGGGAAGATGGTGCTGTCCAAGTCGTTCACGGTGCTGAAGTCGGCGGTCACCCCGCGGGTGGTGCCGCCGGACATCACGTTGTCCAAGACCAACGCGCGGCTGACGGTGTTCGGGCTCGCGGCGGGTGGTGTGTTCGGCGCCATCGCCTCCGGCGTTAACGCGCTGTTCGGGTCCGCGGGCGCCCTGTGGTTCACCGCGTTGATCTGCGCGGCGGGCGCCGTGCAGGCGATGCGGATCCCGGCGTGGGTCGAGGTGACCGAGGGCGAGGTCCCGGCGACGCTCAAGGCCCACCCGGCGAAGAAGAAGAAACGACAGCCGCTCGGCAGCGACGTGGTGCTCGCCCTGTGGGGCAACGGGACCATCCGCATCCTCACCGGGTTCCTGATGATGTTCGCCGCCTTCGCGGTGAAAGCGCAGGCGGAACAGACCGGGCAGACCCCGTTCATGCAGCTGCTGCTGCTCGGCCTGATCGGCGGCGCGGCCGGGGTCGGCGGGTTCGTCGGCAACGCGCTGGGGTCGCGGCTGAGTTTCGGGCACCCCAGCCAGGTCGTCCTCGGCTGCGTGGGCGCGGCGCTGGCCTCGACGATCCTCGCGGCGGTCATGGCCGGGATCGTCACGGCCGCGATCGTCGGTCTCGTCGGCGCGACGGCCAGCGCGCTGGCGAAGATCAGCCTCGACGCGGTGATCCAGCGCGACCTGCCGGAGGAGTCGCGGGCGTCGGCGTTCGGCCGGTCGGAGACGGTGCTGCAGCTGGCGTGGGTGTTCGGCGGCGCGATCGGGCTGCTGCTGCCGCCGACGTACTGGATCGGGTTCCTGGTGGTGTCGATCCTGCTGGCGGTGGGGCTGGCGCAGACGTTCCTGCTGGAGCGGGGCTCGTCGCTCCTGCCGGGGCTGGGCAGCAGGCGGGACCGCAGGCCGGCGCGGACCGGCAACGGGGCCGCTCCGCGCGTGCAGTGAGCCGACCCGTAGGGTTTCCGGCATGCGGCGAACTTTGCTGTTGCTGTCGGCCGGGGCGCTGGCGCTGACCGGGTGCTCCGCCACGGTCGGCCCGCCCGAGGTCACGTTCTTCGGCGACGGCCACACGGTCAACGCCGAGCCGATCGTGAACTGCGACGCGCTGTTGAAGTCGTGCTCGGAGAACCCGGACGCCGCCGTGAGGCTGAAGGTGCGCCCGGGCAAGCCGGTGCAGATCTCCGTGCCGTCCGAGATCGGCGACACGCCCTGGCTGGTGAACGTCCAGTACGCCAACGCCAAGGGCGAACTGCAGCCGGTGAAGCAGCAGTTCTTCTCGCCCGGGGACAAGCTGGCCTACACGGCCACCGGAGCCGCGCCGGACGACCAGCTGGTGGTGGTCGAGGTGCAGCAGCTCGGGGCTGCCTACGCGGCTGATCAGGCTGGGAATCCGATTCTCGATGAGAACGGGAATCCGCAGTTGGTGGCGCGGGCTTTCTGGTCTCTTCAGGTTGAGCCGGGTTCGTAGCCGCTACGCGGGTTTCTCGGGCGCCGGGCTTCGCTTCGCTACGCCCGGATCTTTGGTGCCCTCCCGAACCCGATCTTTCAGTGTTCGGTTGCCGAGACACCGCGTCAAGGCGGGAAAGCGTGCCTTGACCCGGTGGCTCGGCAACCGATTTGGCTGGGGATCGGGTTGCGGGAGAGGGGTGGCTCGTGAGGTGAGCAGCTTGCGTTGCCGGGTGCGGTTGTGTGGTGGCCGGCGGCTCCCTCTGTGACCCGGCTTACGGGTCGAGGTCGCGGGCCACCGCGCGCATCACTTCCGCGATCCGCTTGGTGTTCTTGCGGTCGGGGTAGCGGCCGCGGCGCAGGTCCGGCTGCACCTTCATCTCGAGCAGCTTGATCATGTCCTCGATCAGGCCGTGCAGCTCCTCCGCCGGGCGGCGGCGCGCTTCGGCGACCGAGGGCAGGCTGTCGATCAGCCGAACGGACAGGGCCTGCGGGCCACGACGGCCGTCGGCGACGCCGAACTCCAGCCGCTGGCCTGCCTTGAGTGCCTCGACCCCTTGGGGGAGCGCGGTCTTGCGGATGTAGACGTCCTGGCCGCCGTCCTGGGTGACGAAACCGAACCCCTTCTCCGCGTCGTACCACTTGACCTTGCCGGTCGGCACTGCCCTCACCGTTCCTTCGCTCTGAGTAAGTCATCTCGCGTACCGGCGGCACGTGACCGCCCTGCACGACGAACGCGCCCTGGGCGTACCCAGGACGCGTATCCGCCAGCCTATCCCGGTATGCGCCCTCCGGTGAAGAAGATATGGGTTCTAACCTTGTGCCATGGATACTCCGGCCAAGACTTCCCCGCGCAAGCCGTTCCTCATGCGGCTCGGGATCGGTGTGTTCGCCGTCGGCGTGCTGGCCGTGCTGGCTGTGTTCGTCCTGTTCGCGTTCGGCCTGCGGGACCTCCCGGTGTGGCTGAGCGCCGTCGCCGGGGTGGCCACTCCCCTCGGCATCGCCCTGTCGCTCATCTCACTGGTTCGCGAGCACCGGAAAGCGGCTGCCGGCTGAGCCAGGCCGGGAACTCCGCCAGGCTCTCGAAGACCACCTCGGCCCCCGCCGCCAGCAACTCATCGCGGGTGCAGGGGCCCGTCGTCACACCCACCGGCACCGCACCGGCCGCCAGCGCACCCCGCACGTCACCGAGGTGATCACCGGCGTAGATCGTCGCGCCGTGCTCGCGCAGCGCCACCGCCTTGCCGTCCGACCACAGCTCGCCCACGAGCACGTCGACGGCGAGGCCGAGCGCCTTCACGTGCAGCGCCGCGTTCGGGCCGTACTTGCCGGTGACGACGACCGTGCGACCGCCGGCCTCGTGCACCGCGGCGAGCGCCTCGTGCGCGCCGGGCAGGGCGACGGTCTCCGGGATCACGATCTCCGGGTACAGCTGGCGGAACCGGTCGACGAGCGCGCCGATGCGGTCTTCGGGCGCGCCGAAGTCACGCAGCACCATGTCCAGCGGCGGGCCGAGGTTGGCGGCGAAGTGCTCACCGTCCAGCGGAAGGCCCGCCTCCTCGCCGAGCGCGTTCATCACCGCGACCATGCCCGGCCGTGGATCGATGAGCGTCATGTCCAGGTCGAATCCGACGGCTGTTCCCACGACAGCCACGGTAGCCGGACCCACCGACAGTTCCGGGCCGCGTCTCACAAGCGCTTTACATTGACGCCGTTCGGGTCAACTTCCTTGACACCAGAACAACGTGTGTCAAGCTGTTCTTGTGACTGAGATCACCGACTCGTTCGTGGAGCGGACCAGGACTTCGCTCCGGGAGACCCTGCTCGACGCGGCGGCCGACATCCTGGCGGCGCGGGGCTACGCGGCCCTGCGGATGGCGGACGTGGCGTCGGCGGCGGGGGTCAGCCGTCAGACGGTCTACAACGAGTTCGGCAACAAGAACGCGCTCGTGCAGGCGGTCGTCCTGCGCACCACGGGCGAGTTCCTGGACGGCATCCACCAGCGGTTCGCGTCGGCGCCCGATCTGCTGACCGGCATCCGGGGCGCCGTCACCTACACGATCGAACACGCCAGGGAGAACCGCCTGGTCGCCTCCGCGCTGGGCACGCCCCAGGGCGAGGACCTGCTGCCGCTGCTCACCACCCGGGGTGAGCCGGTGCTGTCCGCGGCGATGGCCACCGCCGCGACGCACTACCGCCAGTTCCTGCCCACCCTCAGCACCGAGGCCGCGAACTTGCTCGCCGAGACCGCGGTGCGGCTCTCGTTGAGCCACCTGGTGCTGCCGACCCATTCCGCGGCCGAGGCGGCCGACCTGGTCTGCGCCGCGCTCGCACCGGCCATCACCCACTACTCGTCCACAATGGAGTGAGCGACATGACTGGAACCCTGCCCGCGCACCGCACCGGATTCGCCTCGCTGCGCCGGGGCGGGCTGAACTGGGATTCGTTCCCGTTGCGCCTGTTCGTGAAGGGGAACCGGAAGTTCTGGAACCCGGCCGACATCGACTTCAGCAAGGACGCCGAGGACTGGCAGACCCTCACCGACGAGGAGCGCCGGTCGTCGACGTACCTGTGCGCGCAGTTCATCGCCGGCGAGGAGGCGGTGACGGAGGACATCCAGCCGTTCATGAAGGCGATGGCCGCCGAGGGCCGGTTCGGCGACGAGATGTACCTGACCCAGTTCTGCTTCGAGGAGGCCAAGCACACGGAGGTCTTCCGCCGGTGGATGGACGCGGTGGGGCTGACGGAGGACCTGACCTCGTACGTGAGTGAGAACCCGCACTACCGCAAGCTGTTCTACGAGGAGCTGCCGGAGTCGCTCGCCGTGCTGGAGCACGACCCGAGCCCGCTGAACCAGATCCGCGCGAGCGTCACCTACAACCACGTGATCGAAGGCAGCCTGGCGCTGACGGGCTACTACGCGTGGCAAAAGGTCTGCACCACGCGCGGCATCCTGCCCGGCATGCAGCAACTGGTGAAGCACATCGGCGACGACGAACGTCGCCACATGGCGTGGGGCACCTTCACCTGCCGACGACACATCGCGGCCGACGATTCCCTGTGGGACGCGGTCCAGCAGCGCATGGGCGAACTGCTGCCGCACGCGCTCGGGATGATCCAATGGGTGCAGGACCAGTTCGAAGAACCGCGCCCGTTCGACAACGACCCGCAGGAGTTCATCGAGTACGCGGCCGACCGGGCACAACGCCGCCTAGGCGCCATCGAATCGGCACGGGGCGTTCCGGTGGGCCAGATCGACCTCGACTACTCCCCCGAGCAACTGGAAGAAACGTTCGGCGAAGAAGACGCCAAAGCACTGGCAAACGCAGTGAGCTAAAGCGCGCAGCGCAAGGCTTTGAACAAACCCGAGCTGGGTGGTCATCCCGTCGCCTGACACGCAACGATCACCTTGAGCCAGGGCCGCAACCCAGGCCGCCAACCGGCAGCCGAACATGCCAACCTTGCGGCCCTGGCTCAAGGTGATATGCACAAACCGGAAGGCGACGGGATGACCACCCGGCGACAACCCACCCGAGGTGAGACGAGGCACCCAACCCCCGGTCATCCCGGAGCCTGCCCGTCCGGCGAGGACTCTTTTGATCTTTAAAGCCGCGCTGTCGCGCGGCGGGGAGTCCGCCCTGCGGGCGGATGCGCCTCACGGCGCTCGAACGGTCACCTTCCGACCACCCCCGCCCCCGATGCCTGAGTGTGTTTGGTCTTGCCCCGTTGTGGTGGACACCGATCGCTAGGGGATGTCGCGTCTCCTGGGGAAGGATGTCCATGATGGTGCCTGTGGGTAAGAAGAAGCCGCGGCGGGCTCGGCGGGAGTTCACGCCGGAGTTCAAGGCCGAGATTGTGGAGTTGTGCCGGCGGGGTGATCGGACGATCTCGCAGGTGGTGACGGATTTTGATCTGGTCGATTCGGCAGTGCGGCGGTGGATCGCGCAGGCCGAGGCCGAGGCCAACCCGCAGAACCAGGCGCAGCGGGATGCGGTGTCGGAGAAGGCGGAGTTGGAGGCGTTGCGGCGGGAGAACGCCCGGTTGCAGCGGGATGTCGATATTTTGAAGCGGGCGACGGCTTTCTTCGCGAGGGAGACCCGGTGAACGTGTATCCGTTCATCGAGGCGGAGAACGCCCGCAGGCAAGGCACCGTCACCCGGGCCTGCCAGCTGCTTGGAATCTCCCGCGCCGCCTACTACAACCACCGCACCCGCGCCGCCACCGGCGGATCCACCCGCCAACGGACCGACATGGCGCTGACCGAGAAGATCATCGCCGCGCACGACCGCTCCCGCGGCACCTACGGTGCTCCGCGGATCCGGGCCGAACTGGCCGCCCAAGGGCACCGGCACTCCCGCAAACGCATCGCCCGGCTGATGCAGCAAGCCGGCCGGACAGGACGCGCCCCCCGCTGGTGCGGCGACATCACCTACATCCCCACCGGCGAAGGCTGGCTCTACCTGGCCACCGTCCTCGACCTGGCCTCCCGCCGGGTCGTGGGCTGGGCCACCGCCGACCACCTGCACACCGACCTGCCCGATCAAGCCCTGCGCAACGCCCTCCACCAACGCCGCCCCCAACCCGGAGTCATCTTCCACTCCGACCGCGGCTGCCAATACACCTCACAGCAATACGCCCACACCGCCCGCCAAGCCGGAATCCGCCTCTCCGTCGGACGCCGCGGACAATGCTGGGACAACGCCGTCGCCGAATCCTTCTTCGCCACCCTCAAAACCGAACTACTCCACCACCACACCTGGCCCACCCGAGCCACCGCCCACCACGCCCTCTTCACCTGGATCGAAGGCTGGTACAACACCCACCGCCGCCACTCCAGCCTCAACTACCACAGCCCAGCAACCTACGAAACAACCACAACCTGACCGCCCTACCAAACCCGTCCACCACAACGGGGCAACCCCAGTTTCAGTCGCCGAGCAGCGGCGTCAAGGCGGGAAAGAGTACCTTGACCCCGCTGATCGGCGACTAAAAGCAGGCTGTGGATCGGGGGCGGGGGAGGTCTGGTTGGGGTAGTCGCCTGCTTTGCGTTGCCGGGTGGCGGTTTTTTATTTCAGGTCGAGGATCTTCAGTGCCTTCTCTCGCATTTCGACCTTCCTGACCTTGCCGGTCACGGTCATCGGGAACTCGTCCACGATGTGCACGTACTTCGGGATCTTGTAATGCGCCAGCTTCCCCGTGCAGAACTCCCGCAGCGACTCCGCCGTCAGTGGCTGGGCTCCTTCGCGCATCCGGATCCACGCCATCAGCTCTTCGCCGTAGCGCTGGTCCGGCACGCCGATCACCTGGGCGTCCAGCACATCCGGGTGCGTGTAGAGGAATTCCTCGATCTCCCGGGGGTAGATGTTCTCGCCACCGCGGATGACCATGTCCTTGATGCGCCCGGTGATCTGAATGTAGCCCTCGTCGTCCATCACGCCGAGGTCGCCGGTGTGCATCCACCTCGCCTTGTCGATCACCTCGGCCGTCTTGTCCGGCTGGTCCCAGTACCCGAGCATCACCGAGTAGCCCCGGGTGCACAGCTCGCCCGGCTCGCCGCGCGGCACCGTCAGCCCGGTCTCCGGGTCGACGATCTTGACCTCCAGGTGCGGCCCGACCCGTCCGACGGTCGACACCCGCCGCTCGATCGAGTCGTCCGACCGGGTCTGCGTGGACACCGGAGAGGTTTCCGTCATGCCATAGCAAATGGACACCTCGGCCATGCCCATCCGCTCGATGACCTGCTTCATCACCTCGACCGGGCAGGGCGAGCCGGCCATGATGCCGGTTCGCAGGCTGCTCAGGTCGTAGTCCTCGAAGCCGGGCTCGGCCAGCTCGGCGATGAACATCGTGGGCACCCCGTACAAGGACGTGCACCGCTCCGCCTCCACCGCCTGCAGCGTGGCCTTCGGCTCGAACGACGGCGCCGGGATCACCATGCACGCCCCGTGGGTGGTGGCCGCGAGGTTGCCCATCACCATCCCGAAGCAGTGGTAGAACGGCACCGGGATGCACACCCGGTCCGCCTCGGTGTAGTGGCACAGCTCGCCGACGAAGAAGCCGTTGTTGAGGATGTTGTGGTGCGACAGGGTCGCGCCCTTCGGGAAGCCCGTCGTGCCCGAGGTGTACTGGATGTTGATCGGGTCGTCGGCGGACAGGCCGACCTCGGGCAACGCCTTGCCCCGCCCGGACTCCATCAACTCCGACCACTCGTCCGAGCCCAGCAGCACCACCTGCTCCAGCGCGGCGCACCGCGGCCGGACCTCCTCGATCATCGCCGCGTAGTCGGACGTCTTGAACGTGCGGGCCGCGACCAGCATCTTCACCCCGGCCTGGTTCAGCACGAACTCCAGCTCGTGCGACCGGTAGGCGGGGTTGATGTTGACCAGCACCACGCCGATCTTCGCCGTCGCGTACTGCAGGAACGTCCACTCGGCACAGTTCGGCGACCAGATCCCCACCCGGTCGCCCTTGCCGATGCCGCGCCCGGCCAGCCCGGCGGCCAGCGCGTCGACCTCGGCGGCCAGCTCACGGTAGGTCCACCGGCGGCCCGACGCGTACTCCACCAGCGCGTCCCGGTCGCCGAACGCGGCCACGGTCCGGTCGAAGTTGTCACCGATCGTGTCACCCAGCAAGGGCACCTCGGAGATACCCGACGCATAACTCGGCACGGCTGGCATGACGCCTCCTCGGACGCTGTCGACACTGACTGTGACCGAGTTTAGAAATCCCGGCTCATCCCGGACACCCCCTAGAGTGGGTGGCATGCGGCTCTCGATCGTCGACTCGTTCACCGGCACCCCGTTCGCGGGCAACCCGGCCGGAGTGGTGCTGCTCGACGAGCCTGCCGACCCGGCGTGGATGCAGTCGGTGGCCGCTGAGCTGCGGCACTCGGAGACGGCGTTCGTCGAGGTCACCGGCGACGGCCCGAAGCCGCTGCGCTGGTTCACGCCGACGGTCGAGGTCGACCTGTGCGGGCACGCCACCCTCGCCGCCGGGCACGTCCTCGGCGGCGAGCAGGTGTTCACCACCCGCAGCGGCGAGCTGCGCACCCGCGCCGCCGACGGGTGGGTCAGCATGGACTTCCCGAACGACCCGCCACGCGCCGCCGACGACGACGTCCTGGACGCGTTGCCGGGCGTGACGATCGCGGGCGTCGCCCGCGGCAAGTGGGACATCCTGGTCGAGGCCACCGACGCCGCCCAGGTCCGCGAGCTGAAGCCGGACCTCGACGTCATCGCGGGGTGGGACGCGCGCTGCGTGATCGTCACCGCGCCCGGCGACCGGGACGACGTGGACTTCGTCAGCCGCGTCTTCGGGCCCGCCGTCGGCGTGCCGGAGGACCCGGTGACCGGATCGGCGCACTGCCTGCTGGCGCCGTTCTGGGCGGAGAAACTGGGGCGGGTCAAGCTCGTCGGCGAGCAGGCGTCGGAACGCGGCGGGATCGTCCGGGTCCTGGTGAACGGGGATCGGGTGACGCTGTCCGGACAGGCCGTCACCGTAGTCAGTGGGGAGCTGCACGCCTGATGCGCATCATCCTGAACCTGATCTGGCTGGTCTTCGCCGGCTTCTGGATGGCTCTCGCGTACGTGGTGGCGGGGATCGTCTGCTGCATCCTGATCATCACGATCCCGTTCGGCATCGCGTCGTTCCGCATCGCGAACTACGCGCTGTGGCCGTTCGGCCGCACGATCGTCGACCGCCGCGGCGCCGGTGTCGGGTCCCTGATCGGCAACGTCATCTGGATCATCTTCGCGGGCATCTGGCTCGCCATCGGACACGTCCTCACCGGGATCGCCCTGTGCGTCACGATCATCGGGATCCCGCTCGGGCTGGCGAACTTCAAACTGATCCCGGTTTCGCTGATGCCCCTTGGCAAGGCGATCGTGCCGGTCGACCGCGGCACCGAGGCGTACTACCGCCCCTGAGGCCCGACGAGCTCGCGCAGCAACTCGACCAGCTGCTCCTGCTGCTCCCGGCCGAGTGAGACCAGCGGCGACGCGCGGTCGAGGCGGTCGAGCACGCCGGCCCGCGCGTCACGCCCGGCGGCCGTCAGCACGATCTCCTTGGCCCGCCGGTCGGTCGGGTGCGGCCTGCGCTGCACCAGGCCCTGCTCCTCGAGCCGGTCGACGACGAACGTCGCGTTCGAGGCCTCGCACGACATCCGGCTCGCCAGCTCCCGCGCCGTGATCGGCTCCGACAACTCGCGCAGGGCGACGACCTGCGTCGGGGTCAGGCCGACCTCCTCGCCGACCCGCCGCACGTGCACGTCCAGCCGTCGCGCGAACTCGTGCACGAGTTTGCACACGTCGCGGTCGATCCCGGCGTCCACCATGATCCCGAGTCTAGCGACGGTGTTCCGAACTGTGATAGTTCTGACTAGCATTATTGCAGTTCGAATCATTTGGGGGTCGTGGTGCCGTTGCCCGTCTTCTCGCTGATGCTCGTCGTCTTCGGGCTCACCACCGGCGAGTTCGTGATCGCCGGTCTCGTGCCGGACGTCGCAGCCGGCCTGTCCGTGTCCGTCCCGTCGGCCGGTCTGCTGGTCAGCGCCTACGCCGCGGGGATGATCGTGGGCGGCCCGGTCCTCACCGCCCTCACCGCGCGCGTCGGCCGGAAACCGCTGATCACCGGCCTCGTCGTGGTGTCCGTGCTGGGGAACCTGGGATCGGCCCTCGCGCCGGGGTACGCCGTCCTGCTGCTGGCGAGGTTCGTCGCGGGCCTGGTCGTCGCCACGTTCTTCGCGGTCGCGATCGCCACCACGGCGGCGATGGCCGCGCCGGGCCGGCAGCCGAGCATGATCGCGAAGGTCGCGCTGGGGATGAACCTCGGGATCGTTCTGGGCACACCACTGGGCACGTTCGTGGGGCACCACTTCGGCTGGCGGTCCACCTTCGTCGCGGTCGCGGCGATCACGCTCCTCGCGCTGCTGCTGGTGCTGCGTTCCGTCCCGGCGTTCCCGGCGGCCGGTGCGTCGGCTGCCGGGGAACTGCGGGTCCTTACCGACCGCGAGGTGCAGCTCGGCATCCTCCTGACCGCGGTGGGAAACCTCGGCGCCGTCACGGTTTTCACCTACATCGCGACACTGCTGACCGACGTGAGCGGCTTCGGCTCGGACGCCGTGCCGGTGCTGCTGCTCGTGTACGGAGCCGGGGCGGTGCTCGGGAACCTGCTCGGCGGACGGCTCGCCGACCGCGCGCTGATGCCGTCGCTCGCCTGGATGCTCGCCGCGCTCGCCGTCACGTTGCTGCTGTTCTGGATCGCCGGCGACAACCGCGTGGCAGCGGCGATCCTGACGTTCGTGCTCGGCGCGCTGGCGTTCGCGATCATCCCCGGCATGCAGACGCGCGTGCTCACCGCCGCGGGAGCCGCGCCGACGCTCGCCATCGCGGTCAACGCCTCCGGCTTCCAGCTCGCCGCCGCGTTCGGCGGGTGGCTGGGCGGACAGCTGCTGACCGGCGCCGGCGCGGAAGCGCTCTACCCGGCCGCGGCCGCCGTCACGCTGGCGGGTCTGGGCATCGCGCTGGCGATGCTGCGCCGCGACTCGACCAGTGACGTGCCGGTCGACCGCGGCACGGAGGCGAACCACCGCCCCTGATCGCGGCCGCGGGGTAGGGCCAGCCCTACCCCGTAGATCATTGCCCGCCCGGTGGGGCCCGGACCCGCCCGCGACCAGGATCTTTCCCATGGTGCTGGTACGGAATTCGATGGACGCTCCGCCGCGGGAAGTGGTCGAGCTGCTCGAGGTGACGAAGGTGCATCCCGGTGGGGTGCAGGCGCTCGACGGCGTCACCGCGGGATTCACCCGCGGGACGTTCACGGCGGTGATGGGGCCCTCCGGGTCGGGCAAGTCGACGCTGCTGCACTGCGCGGCGGGCCTGGACCGGCCGACGTCGGGCCGGGTCGTGCTGGCCGGACGTGACGTCGCGACCCTGCGTGAGCCGAAGCTGACCGCGGTCCGGCGCGCCCACGTCGGGTTCGTGTTCCAGTCGTTCAACCTCGTCGACTCGCTTTCGGTGTGGGACAACGTGTTGCTGCCGCAGCGGCTCGCCGGCGTCCGGCCGGACCGCGAGTGGGCACGGGAACTGCTGACCCGGGTGGGCCTGGCCGGGCGGGAGAAGGCGCGGCCGGGTCAGCTGTCGGGCGGGCAGCAGCAGCGGGTCGCGCTCGCCCGCGCGCTGGCCGGCAGGCCGGAGGTGATCTTCGGGGACGAGCCGACGGGTGCGCTGGACCTGTCCACCGGGCGCGAGGTGCTGGGCCTGCTGCGCCGGTTCGTCGACGAGCTGGGCGCGACGATCGTGATGGTGACGCACGACCCGGCCGCGGCCGCCTGGGCCGACCGCGCGGTGTTCCTCGCCGACGGCCGGGTCGCCGGCGAGCTGGCCGCGCCGTCCGCCGAGCAGGTGTCGGCGCGCATGATGGAGCTGACCCGATGATGCGCAAACTCGCCGCGGCCGGCGTGCGGCACCGGCTCGGGTCGTTCGTGGGCACGTTCCTCACCGCGTTCCTGGCGATCGCGCTGATCGCCGGCAGCGGGCTGCTGCTGTGGTCGGTACTGACCCAGGGACCCGGCGGGAACCGGTTCGCCGCCACGGACGCGGTGGTCGCGGGTGACCGGTCGGTCGTGCTGACCACCGCCACCGACAAGGGCGACAAGGTCAAGACCAAGACGAAGGAGGAACGGCTCACCGGTGCCGAACCGCTGCCGGCCGGGCTGACCGGGGAGCTGGCGGCGGTGCCCGGGGTGGCCGCCGCCGTCGCGGACTACGCGTTCCCGGTGGCGCTCGACCTCGGCGGCGAGCCGGTGCGGGCGCCGGACGCGGCGAGCGTCGCGCACGGCTGGTCCTCGGCCGCGCTGACGCCCTACCCTTTGCGGGAAGGCGCCGCGCCGCGTCCGGGCGAAGTGGTGCTGCAGGCCGCGTTCGGGGTGCCCGTCGGTCAGTCCGTGCGGCTGACCACCCGCACCGGCGTGCACGACCTGCTGGTGGCCGGCGTGGTCGACGGGGACGTGCCGGGACAGGCGGCGGTGTTCATCGCCGACGAGCAGGTCGCCGAGCTGTCCGGGCTGCCCGGCCCGACCGCGGTCGCGGTGCGCCTGGAGCCGGGCGTGGACACCGGGACCGCGCTGGCGGCGCTGGGCGAGCGGGTCCGCGGCACCGCCACCGTCCACACGGGAGCGGACCGGGTCACCGCCGATCTCCCCGGCGCGGTCCCCGACTACATCGGCGCGATCTCCATCTTCGGGTTCGTCCTCGGCATCACCGGCTTCGCGGCGGTGTTCGTGCTGACCGGCACGGTGTCGCTGGCCGTCCAGCAGCGGTTGCGGGAACTCGCCTTGCTGCGAGCCGCGGGCGCCACGCCCCGGCAGCTGCGCCGGATGCTGAGGCTGGAGATCACGCTGGTGACGGTGGCCGCGGCCGTGCCCGGCCTGCCGTGCGGGATCGTGGTGGCCGAGCTGGTCGCCGCCCGGTTCCGCGACCTCGGCGCGGTGCCACCGCAGTTCACCGTGTCGCTCAACGCGGTCGTGCTGATCGCCGCGGTCGTGCTGGGCCTCGCGGTGACGGTGCTGGCCACGGCGATCGCGGCCCGTCGGGCGGTGCGAATCGCTCCGACGCAGGCGCTGCGGGAAACCGTGACGGCAGGCCGCGTCGGCAAGGCGCCACGGATCGTCCTCGCGACCGTCCTGACCGCCGGTGCCGTGGCCGTGCTGAGCCTGGTGCCGCTCGGCGGCCCGTTCGGCATGGGGATGGGGTTCATCTCCTGCTCGCTGCTGCTGTGCGCGGCCGCCGCGCTCGGGCCGCTCGTCGTCGGTCCCCTCACCGCGGTGGTGGCCAGGGTCGCTGGGGTCGCCGGCGCCACCGGCAGGCTGGCGAGCGCGATGACCCGCGCCGACAGCAGGCGCGTCGTCGGCGTCGCGATCCCGCTGACGCTGATGTTCGCGATCAACGGCACGATGCTGCTCAACGGCGACATCCTCACCGAAGTGACCGGCGACCAGCAGGCCGCGCGCACGGCGCCGGCGACGGTCCGGGTCGCCGCGGCCATGCCGCTCGGGACCGCCAACGAGGTCACGGCTCTGCCCGAGGTGACCGGCTCCGCCGCGACGCTGGCCACGCGGGTCGTCGTCGACCAGGAGGGCAAGCCCGAGGACTACGCCGCGCAGGGCTTGCGGACGACGGGTGAGCCTGCCGTCGATCTCGGTGTGCGGCAAGGGGAACTGGCACTGCGGGACGGGACGGTCGCCGTGAGCGAACCGCTCGCGGAGGCGCGCGGCTGGCACGTCGGCGACCGGCCGGTGTTCTGGCTCGCCGACGGCACGCGGACCGAGCTGACCGTCGTCGCCGTCTACGCGAACTGGCGCGGCTTCGGTGACCTGGTGCTGCCCGCCGACCTCGTCGCCGCGCACGATCCACGCGGTCTCGTCACCTCCTTGTACCTGCGCGGCACCCCCGGCCTCGTCACCGCGGTCGAACACCGGTGGCCGGCGGCGCCCGTCACGGATCCGCGGGCGGGCGCGGCGGACGTCCAGAACCAGCAGGCGGCGTGGGAGCTGATGGTGGCCATCTCGCTCGGTTTCACCGCGATCGCCGTCGTCAACACCTTCGCCATCGCGACCGGGGCACGCCGCCGGGAGTTCGCCGACCTGCGCCTGGCCGGTGCCACCCCGAGGCAACTGCACCGCATGCTCGACCGCGAAACGCTCATCACCGTGGTGGTCGCGCTGGTGCTGGGTGGTGTGCTCAGCGGCGCGGTGGTCGGCACGTTCAGCGTCGCGCAGGACGGCCAGTGGCGGCTGTTCGCCGAGCCGCTGCGGTACCTGGCGCTGCTCGGCGGGGTCGGCCTGCTCGGCGCGATCGCCGGGATCGTCCCGGCCCGCGTGGTGATCCGCCCCCGGTCGCTGCCCTCCGGCGCCGCCCGTGCCGACGGCTAGATTGATCACCGTGATCCGCCGTGGGGCGCGTGCGATGGCCCACCTGCTGACCAGCCTGCTGCTGGGGCCCGCGACCTTCGCGTGGGCCCTGGTCACCACGCTGGTCAGCGGCGTGCTGTCGTTCACCTACCTCGCCCCGCCCGCGTTCCTCGCGGTCACCTGGGGCACCCGGCGGATCGCGGAGTTCGAGCGGTGGCGGGCGGCGCTGGTGCTCGGGCGGCACGTCGAATCGCCGTATCCGGCTCTATTGCGCGGGAACCCGTGGCGCCGGGGGCGCGCGCTGGTCCGCGAGCCGGCCACCTGGCGCGACCTGGCGTGGTTGCTGTCCTTGTTCCCGGCCGGGCTCGCGGGGCTGGCCGGCCTGGTCGCCGGAGTCGTCGACCTCGCGACGATCCTTGCGCCGCTGTGGCTGTGGTCGGTGCCCAACCCGTACCTGCCGCCCGTGGTGGACTGGCTGTTCAACACCGTCGGCGGCCGGTTCGCGCTCACCGGCATCGGGTTGGTGCTGGCGCCGGTCGTGTGGCCGCTCGTGACCACCGCGGCCAACCTGCAGGCCCGTGCCGCGGCGATGCTGCTGGAAGCCGGCCCCCGGCAACGGCTCGCGCGCCGCGCCCGCGAGCTGGCCGTCACCCGTCGCCGCGTGGTCGACGCGCAAGCCGCCGAGCTGAAGCGGATCGAGCGCGATCTGCACGACGGCGCGCAGGCCCGCATCGTCGCCGCCGGCATGACCCTCGCGCTCGCCGAGCGCAAGCTGCGCCCGGCCGGGGACGACCTCCGCAACGCCCGCCGGCAGCTCGACGAGGCACTGGCCGAACTGCGCCGTCTGGTCCGCGGCATCCACCCGCCGATCCTCACCGACCGCGGACTGGTGGCCGCACTCGCCGCGCTCGCGGGCGACGCGCCCCTGCCCGTCGAGGTCCGCGCGGACGAGCTGGGGGACCTACCGCCCGCGGTCGAATCGGCGGCCTACTTCGTCGCCGCGGAAGGGCTCGCGAACGTCGTGAAGCACGCCGGCGCGGACGCCTGCACCATCAGCATCCGCCGCACCGGAGACACGTTGTCCCTCACGGTCCGCGACGACGGCCGGGGCGGCGCCGACCAGACCGGAGCCGGACTCGACGGCCTGCGCCGCCGGGTCGAGGCGCTCGACGGCACGATGTCGGTCACCAGTCCGGCAGGCGGGCCGACCACCGTCCGAGCGGAGTTGCCATGCGCGTTGTGATCGCCGAAGACCTGCTGCTGCTGCGCGACGGGCTGGTGCGGATGCTGACCGACACCGGCCACGACGTCGTCGCGGCCGTCGCGACGGCGCCGGAACTGGAAGCGGCGGTGGCCGAGCACCGACCGGACGTGTCCATCGTGGACGTGCGGTTACCGCCGGGCTTCCGGGACGAAGGCCTGCGGGCGGCCCTGTCCATCCGCGGGCGCGAGCCGCGGACGCCGATCCTGATCCTGTCCCAGTACGTCGAGCGCGTGTACGCCGCCGAGCTGATCGCCGACGGCCAGGGCGCGGTCGGTTACCTGCTCAAGGACCGCGTGACGGCGCTCGACGACTTCCTCGACGCGCTGGAGCGCGTGGCCGCCGGCGGCACCGCGATGGACCCCGAGGTGGTGCGGCAGTTGTTCGCGCGCAACACCGGCGACCAGGGCATCGCGGCGCTCACGGCGCGCGAACGCGAGGTGCTCGGGCTGGTCGCGCAGGGGCTGTCGAACTCGGCGATCTGCGCGGAACTGGTGCTCGCACCGGCCTCGGTGGAAAAGCACATCGGCAACATCCTGACCAAATTGGACCTGCCCCCGTCCGACGACACCCACCGCAGGGTGCGGGCGGTCCTCGCCTACCTCAACCAGTGACGGGCCCCAGCCACTTGGCGCAGGCGGCACGAAGTCCGTCGACACCCGGTGCGGCCGTCCACGCCACGTGGCCGTCGGGGCGGATGAGGACGGCCGGCGGGAAGCCGGACGGGCCCTTGGCGACGACGACGTCGAGCCGGTCGTCCCAATCCCGCGCGGCGGCCGCCGGTTCCGGGTCGCCTGCGAGGTCCAGCAGCACCGCCCGGCCCGCGTGCAGCAGCGTGAACAGCCGGGTCGCGCCGTGTTCGGTGACGAGGTCGAGGTCCGGCATCCGCAGTCCCAGCAAGGGATCCGCGTCGCCGAGCGGGTAGCGGACGTCGAGCGCGGTGATCATGCCGGCGAGTGCGTAGTTCACCTCCTCGATCGCGATCTGGCCGGCGAACACCTCCCGCAGGGCGTCGACGTGCGCTCCCGGCCGGCTCAACGCGGTCTGCGCGCGGGTGTTGTGCAGGAGCCGTTCGCCGACGGGGTGCCGTTCCGCGTGGTAGGTGTCGAGCAGGGCCTCGGGCGCGTGACCGCGGACGACCGCGGCCAGCTTCCAGCCGAGGTTGACCGCGTCCTGCACACCCGTGTTCAGGCCCTGCCCGCCCGCCGGGAAGTGGATGTGCGCCGCGTCGCCGGCGAGCAGCACGCGGCCGCGCCGGTACTGCTCGGCCTGTCGCGCGGCGTCGCCGTAGCGGGAGATCCAGCGGGGGCTGTGCATGCCGAAGTCGGTGCCCGCGATCTCGATCAGCGACTCGCGCAACTGCTCGAACGTGACCGGCTCGTCCCGGCCGGCCACGCGGTCGTAGCGGGTGGTCATGACCCGGTACCAGCCCGGCTGCAAGCCCAGCACCGAGAAGTCGCCGTGCTCGGTGCGGCGCATGAAGACCGGCTCGCCGGGCGGGTCGGTCAGCTCGACGTCGCCGAGCAGCGCGGTCAGCGTCGCGGGCGTGCCGGGAAAGCCGATGCCGGCGAGCTTGCGGACGGCGCTGCGCCCGCCGTCGCAGCCGACCAGGTAGGCCGCCTCGATGGTGGCACCGTCCGCCAGCGCCACCTCGACGCCGGTCGCGTCCTGCCGGAACCCGGTCACCTCGGACGACCACCGCACCCGCACGCCCAGCTCGGCGGCCCACTGCTCCAGCAGCCGCTCCACGTCGGCCTGCAACAGGTTCAGCAGGAACGGGTACCGGGTCGGCAGGCGGCTGAAGTCCAGCCACAGCCCCGAAAAGTGGCCCACCTGCATCGGGCGGCCCGCCGCGAGGAACCGGTCGGCGACGCCCCGCTGGTCCAGCACCTCCAGGGTGCGCGCGTGCAACCCGCCCGCGCGCGATTCGCCGCTGCGGCCGGGCAGGCGGTCCAGCACGGTCACGTCGACCCCGGCCAGCCGCAGTTCACAGGCGAGCATCAAACCGGTCGGCCCGCCGCCGGCGATCACCACGTTCTCTAACATGATTAGAGAGTTCCCTAACTCTGTTAGAGTGTCAAGCCATGGCGATCAATCCGGAGGTCATCGCGCGGACGGCGCTGCGACTGCTCACCGACGTCGGCCTCGACGGGCTCACGATGCGGCTGGTCGCGACGGAACTCGGCGTGCGGGCGCCGACCCTGTACTGGCACGTGAAGAACAAGCAGGAACTACTGGACGCGATGGCCACCACGATGTACCTGGAAGCCACCGGAGGGCTCGAAGCGCCGGGCGCCGAGGTGTCCTGGGAGGACTGGCTGGCCGACGGCGCCCGCCGCCTGCGGCGCACGATGCTGCGCTACCGCGACGGCGCGCGCGTCCTGGCCGGCACGAACACCACGCACCCCGGGATGTTCCGCACGGTCGAACTCACGCTGCGCACACTGCGGGACGCGGGTTTCTCGGCGGCGGACGCGGCGGAGGGCTACCCCGCGCTGCTGCACTACACGATCGGCTTCACGATCGAGGAACAAGCCCGCACGGGCACCGCCTACGGTGAAGACAACCCGTACGAACCGGGCCGCCTGGAGCGATCCATCGACCGCGAACAGTTCCCGCTCACCGCGAGCATGGTCGGCCACATCTTCGCGCCGGACACCGACGCCGCCTTCGAAGCCGGACTGCGCCTCATCCTGACCGGCCTCCGCACCACGTACCTGCGTTAGTCCCCCATGAACCACAGGTAGCTGCCGGGCGTGGCCGCGCACGCTTCGAGCATCCCGGCGAGATCGGCCAGCGCGGCCCGGGCCGCGGGGTCGGTGCAGTCCCGCAGCAGCGCGGAAACCTGCGGCAGCGCCGCCTCCGCCACCTGCTCGTTGAACATCGTGTCGCCGTACGGGTCCACCCAGCTCAACCTGCCCGTGTCGACACCGTCCAGCACCCGGGCCAGCGCCTCGCCGTGCTCGTAGGATCCGCGCAGGAGCGACGATCCGTCGCGTGCGGGACGGCCGGCGTGGAGTTCCAGCTCCACCCCCACCGGTCAGTCCTCCGGCTTCCAGGGCAGCGGCACCACCAGGCAGGGCCCGCCGACGAACAACCCGCCGTCGATGCCCAGCACCTTCCCGCCGGCGTACAGGTAGGGCGCCTCGATCTGGCTGGGGTGGATGCCGAGCTGGTCGGCGATCACGCTGTGCCCGTGCACGATCCGCTCGCCGCCCAGCTGCTCCAGCAGGTAGTCGGCGATGTCCGGGCCGTGCGGGCCGCGGAAGGCGTAGCGCGTCGTCATGCGGCGCCACACGTCCCACCACTCCACCAGGTCGTCGCCGACGAGGATTTCGCGCACGGTGGTGTTGATGTCCTCGGCGTCGTCGCCCCAGTCGAGGTATTCGACGGTGTCCGAGTGCATCAGCAGGTGACCGGCGGCGTGCGCGATCAGCGGCCTGCTGGTCAGCCACTCGACGTGCTCGTCGGTCAGCGCGTCCTGATCGGACAGCTGCCCGCCGTTGATCTCCCAGCTGCGGGCGAAGCTGCGCGGCCCGAAGTCGGACGGCACCTCGGTGTCGCCGAAGCGGTGCATGCCCAGCAGCAGGATCTCGTGGTTGCCCAGCAACGTCCGCGTCGACCCGCCTGCCTCGGCCGCCTGCCGGTGCAGCCGCATCACCAGGTCGATCACGCCGATCCCGTCCGGGCCACGGTCGACGAAGTCGCCGAGGAACCACAGGTGCGCGTCCTCGCCGGACCAGTCGCCGGACTCGTCGACCAACCCGGCGCGGCGCAGCGCTGCCACCAGCGGTTCCCGGTGCCCGTGCACGTCGCCGACGACGTAGGTGCGCTGGTGGTCACTCATCCCTCGACGATAGGCGGTTGCCGCAGGTCAGGTGAGCACCGCCCCGTCCCCGAACGGGTCCTGCGTGCGGCCGACCAGGTCCGCGATCGAGTCGAGCACCAGCGTCGGCCGGTACGGGTAGCGCTCGGCCGACTCCTTGGTGGAGATGCCGGTGAGCACCAGGATCGTCTGCAACCCGGCCTCGATGCCCGAGTGCACGTCGGTGTCCATCCGGTCGCCGATCATGATCGTGCCCTCGGAGTGCGCGCCGAGGCTGCGCAGCGCCGACCGCATCATCAGCGGGTTCGGCTTGCCCACGAAGTACGGCTGCCGCCCGGTGGCCCGCTCGATGAGGGCCGCTATCGACCCGGTGGCGGGCAGGCTGCCCTCCAGGCTGGGCCCGGTGGCGTCCGGGTTGGTGGCGATGAACTTCGCGCCGGCCTCGATGAGCCGGATGGCGCGGGTGATCGCGGTGAAGCTGTACGTGCGGGTCTCACCGAGCACCACGTAGTCCGGGTCGCGGTCGGTGAGCACGTACCCGGCCTCGTGCAGCGCCGTGGTCAGCCCGGCCTCGCCGATGACGAACGCCGACCCGCCCGGCCGCTGGCTGTGCAGGAACTTCGCGGTCGCCAGCGCGGAGGTCCAGATGCGTTCTTCGGGCACGTCCAGCCCGGTGCGCAGCAGCCGGGCCCGCAGGTCGCGCGGGGTGTAGATGGAGTTGTTGGTCAGCACCAGGAACGGGGTGTCGTTGGCCCGCAGCTCGGCGAGGAACTCGTCGGCGCCGGGCACCAGGTGCTCCTCGTGCACCAGCACGCCGTCCATGTCGGTCAGATAGGTCCAACGGCTCATGCCTGAAGACTAGCCGGGTGCACCGTCACCGCGGTGGCCTTGATCGCGAGCCGCACCGGCACACCCGGCTCCAAGCGCAGGTCAGCGACCGCGGCCGGGGTGAGATCGGCGGACAGGCCGTCCGCCCAGCCCTCGCCCGCGGCCCGGACCCGGATCACCGGTCCGTGTGGTTCGAGCGCGCCGACGACGGCCCCGATCGTGTTGCGCGGGCTGCCCGGGTGCCCGTCCTCGGCGGGGTGCACCGACACCGCGCTCGGCTCGAACACCGCGACCGCCGGTTCGCCGGTGACCGCGTCCGGCGACAGGATCCCGGCGACCAGGCCGCCGTCCGCGGTCCGCAGTCCCTCGGCGACCGCGGTCCCGGGCACCAGGTTGAGCCCGGCGATCCGCGCGGTGAACGCCGTTCGGGGCGCGGCCAGCACTTCCCGCGTCGGACCGCGTTCGACCACCCGGCCCGCGGCCAGCACCACCACGTGATCGGCCAGCGCCAGCGCGTCCAGCGGATCGTGGGTGACCAGCACCGTCGAGCGGTGCGGGTCGGCGGCCAGCACCCGCCGCAGCAGGCCGCGGATGGCCGGAGCGGCGTCGACGTCGAGCGCCGCCAGCGGCTCGTCGAGCAGCAGCAGGTCAGGGTTCCCGGCCAGCGCCCTGGCGACCGCGACGCGCTGCGCCTGACCACCGGAGAGCTGCGACGGCTTGCGCTCGGCGAACTCGGCCGCGTCCACCTCGGCCAGCCAGCGCCGGGCGATCTCCCGCGACTCGGCGCGCCCCGCTCCCTTGGACCGCGGCGAGAACGCCACGTTGTCCACAACGGACAGGTGAGGGAAGAGCAGCGCGTCCTGCGACAGCAGGCCGACGGCCCGGTCGTGCGCGGGCAGGTCGTGCAACTCCCGCCCGCCGAGGGTGATCACCGCCCGGTCCGGCCGGAACAGCCCGGCGAGGCACCCCAGGATGCTCGACTTGCCGGAGCCGTTCGGGCCAAGGATCGCCAGCACGCTCCCGGCGGGCACGTCGAACTCCGCGGACAACGCGAAGGTGCCGCGGGTCAGCTCGATCTCGGCGTGCAGGCTCACCGGGCGGTCCCCTCCAGCGCCCGCGGCCGGGCGACCGCGATGACCACGACCGCGACGACGATCAGCAGCAGCGCCAGCGCGACCGCACTGTCCACATCGGCCTCGGCCTGCACGTAGACCTCCAGCGGCAACGTCCTCGTCACGCCTTCGTAGCTGCCGGCGAACGTGATGGTCGCGCCGAACTCGCCAAGCGCGCGGGCGAAGCTGAGCACCGCGCCCGAGCCGAGCGCGGGCAGCAGCAACGGCAGCGTGACCCGCCGGAACACCGTCCACGGGCGGGCGCCCAGGGTCGAGGCGATCTGCTCGTATCGGTCGCCGCCGCTGCGCAGCGCGCCCTCCAGGCTCACCACCAGGAACGGCATCGCGACGAAGGTCTGGGCGATGATCACCGCCGCCGTGGTGAACGGGACCTGCACCCCGGCCGTCACGCCCAGCAGGTAGCCGAGGAACCCCTTGCGGCCGAGCAGGTACAGCAGCGCGAGCCCGCCGACGACCGGCGGCAGGACCAGCGGCAGCAGCACGACCGCGCGCAGCACCCGGATCCCGCGGACGGTCGAGCGGGCGAGCACGACCGCCAGCGGCACGCCGAGCACGATGCACGCGACCGTCGACACGGCCGCGGTCTCCAGCGACAACCGCAGCGCGGTGAGGGCGGCGTCGCTGACGATCAGCTCCGGCAGGCGACGGAGGTCCGTCCGCACGAGCAGGCCGACCACCGGCAGCACGACGAGCGCGAGGGCGAGCACCGCGGGCACCCACAGAACCCACGGCACCCGCCGGGTCCTACGGAGCGCCAAAACCGGCCTTCTGCAGCTCGGCCCGGCCCTGCTCGCCCAGCACGAACTCGACCCACTGCTTCGCGAGTCCGGACTGCGGGGCGTCCTTGACGACGGCGATCGGGTAGGAGTTGACCGCCTGCGCCGCCTCCGGGAAGTCGACCCGGCCGACCTTGCCCGCGGCGCTCGCCGCGTCAGTCACGTAGACCAGGCCGGCGTCCGCGTCCCCGGTCTGCACCTTGTTCAAGACCTGCTTGACGTCCTGCTCCTCGCTGGCGGGCCGCAGCGCCACCCCGGTGCTCCGCTCGACCTTCTCCGCCGCGGAGCCGCACGGCACCTGCGGGGCGCAGACGATGACGGTCAGCCCGCCCCGCGCGAGGTCGGCGAATCCCGTGATGCCCTTCGGATTGCCCGGCGCGACGGCGATGGTCAGCCGGTTCGTCGCGAACACCGACGGCGCGCCGTCGACCACCCCGGCCTGCACGGCCTTGTCCATGTTGGTCTGGTCGGCCGAGGCGAACACGTCGGCCCGCGCGCCGTTCGACAGCTGCTGCACCAGCGCGGACGAGCCGGCGAAGTTGAACTTGACCTCGGTGCCCGGGTGCGCCGACTCGAACGCCGTCTTCAACCCGGTGAACGACTCGGTGAGCGAGGCCGCGGCGAACACCGTCAGCGTCTGGCTCTCGCTCCCGCCCGACGACGACCCGCACCCGGTGATCATCAGCGCGGCCGCGGCCACGAGGGCGCCCAGCTTCTTCAACTCTGTCCTCCCGGAGTCTCGACGACCACGGTGGTCGCCTTCACCACCGCGACCGCCAGCGATCCGGGCTTCAGGTCCAGCTCCCGCACCGCCTCGGCGCTCATCAGCGACACCACGCGGAACGGCCCGCACTGCAGCTCGACCTGGGCCATCACCTTGTCCACGACCACGTCGGTGACCAGGCCGACGAACCGGTTGCGGGCGGAGCGCCCGACACCGGAGGGGTCGTTGGGACGGGCGGCCTGCTCACGCGCGAAGGCGGCGAGCTCCGCGCCGTCGACGACCTTGCGGCCGGCGCCGTCGGTGGTGGCGGCAAGCTGCCCGCCCCGCACCCAGCGCCGGACGGTGTCGTCGCTGACGCCGAGCAGCTCGGCGGCTTCGGACAACCGGAATTGCGGCATGGAGGCGAGATTACTTCCGCAATTGCGGAAAAGCTATGGGGTTTGCCCGAGAACGTCCGCACGCAAGAGGTCGAGCAGTTCGTTCTGGTACCGCTCGATCGCGTCGCGTTCGGCCGGACTGAACTTCTCCAGCACCTTCTCGGTGATCACGAGCGCCGACTCGAACAGCGGCGCGATCTTCTCCTCGTCCAGCGGCAGGACCTCGACGAGGACCTTGCGGCGGTCCCGGACGTCCCGCACGCGGCGCACGAAACCCGCGCGCTCCAACCGGTCGATCACGCCGGTCACCGCGCCGGTGGACAGGCCGGTGAGCTTGGCGATCTCCCCCGCGGTCAGCGGACCCTCCGCGCGGGCGGCCAGGTCGAGGGCCTTGTGGTCGGTGGCGGACAGCCCCAGCTTCTCGGCGATCTGGGCGTGCCGGAGGACGGCGAGGGTGCTCGATTCCCGGCCGATCTCGGCGAAGCGGGCGAGCACGTCGCCGGGCACCGGGTACCTTTTTTCCTCCGGCATCCGGCGCGTCCCTTCCCAAGTGGTCTTCGCAGTTGAAACACTCTGCTACTGAGACATTCTAGTGAGGATCCACGGTGTGGTCGGCGGGTTAGGCTGGTGTCAATGAGTGCGGTAGATCTCGGGCTCCCCCGCGTGCCGGGCACACGCGGAACCACGCAGCCCCGCCCTGACAACCCCGCCCTCGTCGACACGTTCGGCCGCGTAGCGACGGATTTGCGCGTGTCGCTGACCGACCGCTGCAACCTCCGCTGCACGTACTGCATGCCGGCCGAGGGCCTGCCGTGGCTGCCCGGTGACGAGGTGCTCACCGACAGCGAGCTCCTGCGGCTGCTGCGGATAGCGGTCGAACGCCTCGGCGTCACCGACATCCGGCTCACCGGCGGCGAACCGCTGTTGCGGCCCGGGCTCGAGCACCTGGTCGGGGAGATCACGGCGTTGCGCCCCCGGCCCCGGCTTTCCATGACCACCAACGGGATCGGGCTCGCCAAGCGCGCCCGCGCGTTCGCCGAAGCGGGCCTGGACCGGATCAACATCTCGCTCGACACCGTCGATCCCGAGACGTTCGTGCGGATCACCCGGCGCGACCGGCTCAGCCACGTGCTGGACGGCCTCGCCGCCGCCCGGGACGCGGGGCTGGACCCGGTCAAGGTGAACGCGGTGCTGCTGCGCGGGATCAACGAGCACGAGGCCGCGCCGCTGCTGCGGTTCTGCCTCGACCACGGCTACCACCTGCGGTTCATCGAGCAGATGCCGCTGGATGCCCAGCACGGCTGGAACCGCGCGGACATGGTGACGGCGGAGGAGATCTTTTCCTTGCTCAGCAAGGAGTTCACGCTCTCGCCGAGCCCGGAGGCGCGCGGCGGGGCGCCTGCCGAGCGCTGGCTCGTCGACGGCGGCCCGGGCGACGTCGGGATCATCGCGTCGGTCACGCGCCCGTTCTGCGCGGCCTGCGAGCGCACGCGCCTGACGGCCGACGGGGCCGTGCGGTCGTGCCTGTTCAGCAACGACGAGACGGACCTGCGCGCGCTGTTGCGCGGCGGGGCGGACGACGAGGCGATCGCCCAGGCCTGGCGCACGACGATGTGGGGCAAGCTGGCCGGCCACGAGATCAACGACGCCGGCTTCGCCCAGCCGATCCGGCCGATGAGCGCGATCGGGGGATAGATCTTGACCATGAGCGTCCGGGTGCGGTATTTCGCGTCCGCGCGCGCGGCCGCGGGCGTGGAAGAAGAGGTACTCCAACTGCCCGCCGGCGCGTCCGTCGCCGAGGCCGTCGTCGCTCTCCGTGATCTTCATCCGGAGACCCTCCCGCGGATCCTCCAGGCGGCCAGCTTCCTCGTCGACGGGGTGGCCGTCCGCGACCGTTCGCGCCCCCTCCCGGAGGGGGCCGAACTGGACGTCCTGCCGCCCTTCGCGGGCGGTTGAACGCGGTTCACGATTGGTCCAACCGTGCCGGAACGACGTGATCCAGACCTCACGATCGGTGAAATATCTCGACTTGGAAACGGCCAGGTAACGGCGCGCTGACCAGGAAAAACGACGAGATCGGCATAGGTTGCGCGATGTTACTGTGATGTAGGACACACCTCGAATAATTTCCGATCACGCTCGCCGTTACGTACCGTCGCTTTTCGGCTGGCCCCGACCGGCCAAGGCAACACCGGGATTCCGAGCGCCAAACCCTGTCCGGCGGAATCCCGGACCAAACCCCGAGCGAAAGAAGGTTTTCCGGACAGGGACGGAGAGGGTCGGACCCGAGCGTTTTTCGCGAAGGCCCGATTGGCTCGCCCGGACCCCGCCGGGTGGAGCAGGACCCGTCAGGGTTCGCCTCGCAGCTTCGGCCCGTCGGTGCGAAAGCCGAGTTGATGGAATGTCCTACCGAGGCAAGCACCGCAAGATGTCCCCCGCCGCTCGCAACATCGCCCGCGTCGCTGTCGCGGGTCTCGCGGTCGGCACCCCGCTGGCGATCGCCGCGACCCCCGCGCAGGCCGCCAGCGTCAACTGGGACGCCATCGCGCAGTGCGAGAGCGGTGGCAACTGGAGCACCAACACCGGCAACGGCTACTACGGTGGTCTGCAGTTCTCCGCCAGCACCTGGAAGGCCTACGGCGGCACCGGCAGCGCGGCGAACGCTTCCCGCGAGGAGCAGATCGCCGTCGCCGAGCGCGTCCTGCAGGGCCAGGGCATCGGCGCCTGGCCGGTCTGCGGCAAGAAGGCCGGTTCTTCGGCGAGCTACAAGGGCAAGAACACCCAGGGCTCGACCCAGAAGAAGGCCACCACGCCGAAGAAGTCCACCGCTCCGAAGAGCACGCCGAAGAAGAGCACCCCGGCTCCGGCCGTGAGCGTTCCGACCTCCAACCCCAACGGTGACTACACCGTGGTGGCCGGCGACACGCTGTCCGGGATCGCCAAGAAGTTCAACGTCGAGGGCGGCTACCAGAAGCTTCAGGAGCTGAACTCGCAGTACATCTCGAACCCGAACCTGATCCTGGTCGGGCAGAAGATCGCCACGAAGTGACGCTGGGGGTGTCCGGCAGCCCCACCGCAATCCCCCGGGTGGTGGGGCGCCGGCACCCTGGCGGTTCGGGTTCCACCCGCGCCGCAGGCGTCAGGGCGAGTTGACCCACTCGTCCGTGCCATCGGTGAAGTGCTGGTGCTTCCACACCGGCAACTGGGCCTTCACCTCGTCGACCAGTTCGGCGCAGGTGGCGAAGGCCTCGGCCCGGTGGTCGGCGGACACAGCGCAAGCGAGCGCCACGTCCCCGATCTCCAGGGCTCCGATCCGGTGGCTGACGGCGATCGTCCGCACTCCACTGCGGCGGCCGGCGACCTGAGCGACCACGCGGGCGAGCACATCGCCCGCGCTCGGGTGTCCCTCGTAGAACAGGGACTTCACGCCCTTGCCGCCATCGTGGTCGCGGACGACGCCACCGAAGGTCACCACCGCTCCGGCGGACTGGTCGTCCACGAGGGCCGCGTGCTCCTCGACGGACAACGGCTGATCGGTCACCTCGGCCCGCGCGATGTGCGCGGTCGCCTGGGTGACCGTCGGCGTTTCCGGGGTCTTCGCGGCGGGCGTTTCGGCTGTTTCGGCGGCCGGGCGTGGGTGGTCGCCGCCCGCGAGCTGGTCGACGGCGTGCGTGAGCACCCCGTCGAGCACGCCGAGCCCGTCCTTCACCCCGCCGCGTGAACCGGGCAGGTTCACGACCAGGGTCCGGCCGGCGACACCGGCCACGCCGCGGGACAGCACCGCGGTCGGCACCTTGGGCAGTCCGGCGGACCGGATCGCCTCCGCGAGGCCCGGCAGCTGGTGGTCCAGCAGCGGCGCCGTGACGTCCGGCGTGCGGTCGGTGGGCGAGATCCCGGTGCCGCCGGTCGTGATGACCACGTGCACGTCGTCGTGGAGCGCCTCACGCAGCGCCTGGGCGACCGGGTCGCCGTCGGGCACCACCCGCGGTTCCGGCACGTCGAACCCGCGCTCAGCGAGCCAGGCGACGATCACCGGCCCCGTGTGGTCGGCGTAGACCCCCGCCGAAGCCCGATTCGACGCGACGATCACCCGCGCGGTGCGCTTGTCGTTGCTCATGGCCGCTCCCACACGCCGGACTTGCCGCCGAGCTTGCGCTCCAAACGGACCCCGTCCAAGGTGGCTGCGGGGTCGACGGCCTTGATCATGTCGTGCACGGTGAGCCCCGCCACGGCGACGGCGGTGAGCGCCTCCATCTCGACCCCGGTGCGATCGGTGGTCTTGACGGTCGCCGTGATGCGCACTTCGGCGGGCCCGAGGTCGAACTCGACCTTGACGCCGGACAGGGCGATCTGGTGGCAGAGCGGGATCAGGTCCGGCACCTTCTTGGCGCCCATGATCCCGGCGATGCGCGCGGTCGCGAGGGCGTCGCCCTTGGGCAGCCCGTCCCGCGACAACAGGTCGATCACCTCGGCGGTGGTGTGCACAACCCCCGTGGCGACGGCCGTCCGAGCGGTGGCCTGCTTGCCGGAGACGTCGACCATCCGGGCAGCGCCCTTCTCGTCGACGTGGCTCAGTTCACTCACGAGACAAGGCTAAACGCCGAGCCCCACCTGCCGAGTGAAGGGGCATCCGAGCCGCGACCGTCCGGCCCGCACGTGGCAGGACCGGACGGGCGTCCCGCTGGCCCAGTGCGCCACCCGCACGGCCCCGCGAACCGCCCCCGGACGGGGGTCCGAGCAGCCCAGGGGGCCGGCGGCACCGCGCCAGGCGCCGCGGGGGCATGGCCAGCGGCACGTCTGTCCGGTCTGTTTCGATGGCGGGCGTCCCACCAGCCCCGCCGCACCACCCCGGTCCACCCACCGCCACCCGGCCAAACCGGGCAACCGCCACCGGCCACCGCACACCACCTCACCTGGCCAGGCCGGGCGGCCGTCCCGCACCGGCCACCCCACACAACCTCACCCGGCCAGGCCGGGCGACCATCCCGCCGCCCGACCACCCCACACCACCTCACCCGACCAGGCCGGGCGCCGTCCCCCACCGGCCACCCCACACCACCCGACCAGGCCGGGCGACCATCCCGCCGCCCGGCCCGCCCCTGCGCCGCCGTCAGGCCGGCTGCGTGGGCTGGTTGATGCGGATCGCGTTGCCGAAGGGGTCCCGCAGGCCGCAGTCGATGCCGTACGGGCGCTCCGTCGGCTCCTGCGTGAACTCCACGCCCTTCGCCAGCAGCTCCTCGTACGTCTTGCGGCAGTCGTCCGTCGTCAGGCCGATCCAGCCGCCCGTCGCGCCCTTCGCGAGCAGCTCGCGCACCTGCTCGGCGGTCGCCTCGTCCATCGCGGGCGGGCCGGGCTTCTCCAGGAGGATCTCGCGCCCGGGCTCGCCGGGCACGCACACCGTCAGCCACCGCATGAAGCCGAGGTCCTGGTCGACCTTGACCTCCAGCCCGAGCTTCCCCACGTAGAAGTCGAGCGCCTCGTCCTGGTCGGTCACGAATATCTGGGAGAGAGTGATCGCGTTGAACATGTCCGCAACGCTAATCAGCGGGCCCCGCCCCTGGCTTCTCCGAAACTGCTCGGCCTCGTCCAGGCCATCGCGAAGCACGTGGGCGCCGCCACCGTCCCGGCGCCTGCTGCCCGGTACTCCGACGGCGACTGCCCCACGATCTCGCGGAAAGTGCGGCTGAACGTGCCCAGGCTGGTGAACCCCACGGCGAGGCAGATGTCGGTGATGCTGCGATCGCTCTCCCGCAGCATGAACATCGACCGCTCGACCCGCCTCCGCTGCAGGTACCGGTGCGGCGTCTCCCCGAAGGTGGCCCGGAAAGTGCGGATGAAGTGCGCCTCCGAGACGTGCACCATCCGGGCCAGGGCCGCGACGTCGAGGGGCTGCGCGTAAGCGCGGTCCATCGCGTCGCGGGCCCGCAGCATCCGCCGGTTCGACTCCTCGACGGCGCGGCTCATCAGCTCGTGGCGCCGGACTTCCGCGCCGCCGCCTTGACCGCCTCCGCGACGGCCGGGGCCACCGCCGAGTCGAACACGCTCGGCACGATGTAGGAGGCGTTGAGCCGGTCGTCGACCACGTCGGCGATCGCGTTCGCGGCGGCGAGCAGCATCTCGTCGGTGATCTCGTGCGCCTGGGCGTCCA
The DNA here is from genome assembly GCF_000231075.2 of Amycolatopsis sp. ATCC 39116. Lineage (NCBI taxonomy): Bacteria > Bacillati > Actinomycetota > Actinomycetes > Pseudonocardiales > Pseudonocardiaceae > Amycolatopsis > Amycolatopsis sp. ATCC 39116. The sequence goes on from NZ_AFWY03000004.1 coordinate 123,663, forward strand.
GCAGACCGCGGAACACGCCGGGGAACGCGAGCACGTTGTTGATCTGGTTCGGGTAGTCGCTGCGCCCGGTGGCCACGACCGCGGCGTGCTTCTGCGCCTCGAGCGGGTCGATCTCCGGGTCCGGGTTGGCCAGCGCGAACACCACCGCGTCCGGCGCCATCGTCGCGACCTGCTCGGCCCCGAACAGGTTCGGCGCGGACACGCCGATGAACACGTCGGCGCCGACGAGCGCGTCGTGCAGCGTGCCGGACACGTTGTCCTTGTTCGTGTTCTCGGCCAGCCACCGCAGGTTGTCGTCCAAATCGGACCGGCCGAGGTGGACGATGCCGTTGATGTCGGCGGCGATGATGTCGCCCGGCTTCTTGTGCATGAGCAGCCGCATGATCGCCGAGCCCGCCGCGCCGGCGCCGCTCACCACGATCTTGCAGTCCTCGATCTCCTTGCCGACCACGCGCAGCGCGTTGCGCAGCGCGGCGACGACGACGATGGCGGTGCCGTGCTGGTCGTCGTGGAACACCGGGATGTCGAGCTGCTCGCGCAGCCGCTTCTCGATCTCGAAGCAGCGCGGCGCGGCGATGTCCTCGAGGTTGATGCCCGCGTACACCGGCGCGAGCGCCTTGACGATCTTGATGATCTCCTCGGTGTCCTGGGTGTCCAGGCACACCGGCCACGCATCGACGTCGGCGAACTTCTTGAACAGCGCCGCCTTGCCCTCCATCACCGGCAGGGCCGCGGCCGGGCCGATGTTGCCGAGGCCGAGGACGGCCGAACCGTCGGTGACGACCGCGACCGTGTTGCGCTTGATCGTCAGGCGCCGCGCGTCGGCCGGGTTGGCCGCGATCGCCTGGCACACCCGCGCCACGCCCGGCGTGTACGCGCGGGAGAGGTCGTCACGGTTGCGGAGCTGGACCTTCGGCGACACCGACAGCTTGCCGCCGAGGTGCATGAGGAAGGTGCGGTCGGAGACCTTGCGCACCCGCACGCCGGGCAGCGCGTCGAGGGCCTCGGTGACGACCTCGACGTGGTCGGCGTTGGAGACGTTCGCCGTGATGTCGACGACGATCGCGTCGGAGTGGGACTCGACGACGTCGAACGCGGTGAGCACGCCGCCGACCCGGCCCACCGCCGAGGTGAGGTCGCCCGCGGCGCTCGCCGACGGCGGCGCCTCGACACGAACGGTGATCGAATACCCGGGGCCGGGAACCGGCACGGCAGTAACCCCCTGCTGTCTACTTGTTGATCTCGGTCTCGGGGTGCACGTACGGCACGGTCTCGAGGGGGAACGTCACGTTCCCGAACGGCGACAGCGCGCCCTGGCGGTCCGCCGAGAGCTCGGTGACCGGGTGCTCGCCGTCCGGCAGATGCGGCCAGGTGGGGTCGATACGACCGCTCTTCTTGTCCTTGTCGCCCTTCGCCACTTCATCCTCCAGTGCTCGGCACCTACGGTCCCCAGTTTGCCTCACAGCCGCCCGAACCCGATGGTCAGGGCGGGTATCCTCGATGTGATGCCCGCGACCTCCCTTGCGGACTGGCTGCGGTCCGCGTCCGACGACGAGCTGGGCGCGCTCCTGCAGGCCAGGCGCGACCTGGCGACCCCGCCACCGTCCGACAGCACAGTGCTGGCCACCCGCGCCGGCACGGCCGGATCGGTCGCCAGGGCGATGGAGGACCTGGACACCTTCACCCTTTCCGTGCTCGACGCGCTGCTGGTCGCCGACGCGGACACCGAAGCCGTCCCGCTCGCCGCGATCAGCGAGCTGGTCGGCGCGGACGTCCGGCCCGCCGTGGACCGGCTGCGGTCGCGGGTGCTGGCCTGGGGCGACGACGACGCGGTCCGCGTCGTCCCCGCGGCGCGCGAGCTGGCCGGGCCGTTCCCGGCCGGGCTCGGCGCGTCGGCACCCGGGCTGGACGTCGAGTCCGCGCTCGCCGAGGTCGGTGACGACGAACGCGGCCTGCTCGGTGCCCTCGCCGCCGGCCCGCCCATCGGGCGTACCCGGGACGCGGCGGCCGAACCGTCGCTGGACGCGGGGGCGAAGCCGGTGCAGAAGCTGCTCGCCCGCGGGCTGCTGCTGCGCCGCGACGACGAGACGGTCGAACTGCCCCGCGAGGTGGCGATCGCCTTGCGCGGCGGCCGGATCTGCTCGCCGAAGGCGCTGCGCGAGCCGGAGCTGCCGACGCGCCCGCACCAGCAGTCCACAGTGGATGAGACGGCCGCCGGTGAGGCGATGGAGTTCCTGCGGCAGACCGAATCGCTGCTGACGCAGTGGTCGGAGCAGCCACCGCCGGTGCTGAAGTCCGGTGGTCTCGGGGTGCGGGAGCTGCGGAAGCTGGCGCGCGAACTGGACACCGACGACACCCGCGCCACGCTGCTGGCCGAGCTGGCGGCGGCGGCCGGGCTGGTCGCGGACAGCCAGAGCACCAGCCCGGAGTGGGTGCCGACGACACTGGCGGACTCGTGGCTGGCGTCCGAGCCGGCGCAGCGGTGGGTCATCCTCGCCGAGGCGTGGCTGGACCTGCCGCGGCTGCCCGCGCTGGCCGGTCAGCGCGACGTGAAGGACAAGCCGATCGTGCCGCTGTCCGACGAGCTGCGGCGGCCGCTGGCGCCGTCGGTGCGGCGGCGGGTGCTGGGCACGCTGGCCGAGCTGCCGCGTGGCGCGGGTGTGCAGGGCGCGGACGACCTGGTGGAGCTGCTCGCGTGGCGGGCGCCGCGGCGTGGCGGGCGGTTGCGGGACGAGGCGGTGCGGTGGACGTTCGCCGAGGCGTCCGTGCTGGGCGTGATCGCGCTCGGGGCGCTGACGACGGCGGGCGGGGCGTTGCTCGCGGGTGATCGCTCGGGCGCGCTGAACGCGGTGTACGACGCGATGCCGAAGCCGATCGGGTACGTGCTGGTGCAGGCCGATCTGACGGTGGTCGCGCCGGGGCCGCTGGAGATGGACCTGGCGACGGAGATCGCCGCGGTGGCCGACGTCGAGTCCGCCGGGCACGCGACGGTGTACCGGATCACGGAGGCGTCGGTGCGGCGGGCGCTGGACACCGGCCGGACCGCCGACGAGCTGCACGAGCTGTTCCGGAAGCGGTCGGCCACCGAGGTGCCGCAGTCGTTGACGTACTTGATCGACGACGTGGCGCGGCGGCACGGCAGGCTGCGCGGCGGGGCGGCGGGGTCATTCCTGCGGTGCGACGACGAGGTGCTGCTCGCGGAGGTGATGGGCAACTCCGTGTCGGGCGAGTACGAGCTGCGCCGGATCGCGCCGACGGTGCTGGTCAGCCCGTACCCGCTGGCCGAGGTGCTGGACGGGCTGCGAGCGGCCGGTTTCGCGCCGGCGGCCGAGGGTCCCGACGGGCGGGTGGTGGACCTGCGCCCGTCCGGCAGGCGGATCCCCGCGCGCCCCCGCACGGCGCGGCGGGTGGTGCCCGAACCGACCGGGTTGACCGGCGAGCAGGCCGCGTCGGTGGTCACGCACATCCGGGCGGGCGACCGGGCCGCGGCGAGCCGCAAGGGCACGGCGGTGCGCCTCCCGGGCGGCGGCGGAGGCTCCGACACGGCGGCGACGATGGCCCTGCTGGCCCGGGCGCACCGCGAGCAGCGGGAGGTCTGGATCGGCTTCGTGGACGCCCACGGAACGGCCAGCCAGCGAATCGTGACGCCGACCCACGTGGGCGGCGGAGTCCTGATCGGCCGGGATGATGAGCGGTATCCCCTGCACCGCATCACGTCGGCCGCCCTGGTGGACGACTGAGCCTTCTTTGGGGCGGCTGCGGCTCAGAGGCGTCGCAGGCCCTGGAGCACCCGGTCCATGAACTCGCGCGAGGAGCGGTCCCCGAAGGACAGCCCGGACTGGTGGATCAGCACCATCCCGGCCGCATCCAAATCGCTGACCAGCACCTTCACCACGTTGAGCGGCAGGTCGAGGTACGCGGCGATCTCCGCGATCGAGCGGGCCTCCGAGCACAGCGCGCAGATCCGTCGGTGCTGCACGCCCGTCACGGCCTGCGGCACGCGCCCGCGCTCGGTGGTAGAGACCAGCGCCTCCAGCGCCAGCTCGTAGTCCGGCCGGGTACGGCCTCCCGTGCGGGCGTACGGGCGCATCATCATCCGCGTCCGTACCGACGGTTCCGAGCCCCGCGTCTGCGCGGGCGGCACTCCAGCCCCGCGGGCGTCGACAGCAGTCCGAACGCCGACCGCGGCACCGGCCGTCGGCCAGCCGGCCTCCAGACCAGTCCGGGCGGCAGCGTCCAGATCGGCGCCGGAGGGCCAGTCGGCGTCGGGACCAGCCTGCCAGCCGGCACCGGCGTCCAGACCCGCGTCCCGGCTGCCACCAGCCTCAAAACCTGCGTGCCGGCCGCCCACGTCACGACCCGCGCGCCGGCCACCAGCCTCAACGCCCGCGTGCCGACCAGCGCCCGCGCCACTCAGCGATCCAGCACCAGCCCCACTGAGCGAAGCGCCTCCAACCCGCCCACCAGCACCGGCCCGCGACACGGCATCCGCATCAGACACAGTCGGCCAGCCGGCAGTCGTCCGGGAAGCGGCTCGTCCGACGCCGGGCGACGGCCGCACCGGCGTGCGCACCGGCAGCACCACAGGCTTCTTCGTCAGCACGAACCGCGCCGGTGAGTCGATCCCCTCGCGGTCGGTCCCCTGGTGCAGCCGGTCCCACGCATCCACCGCGGGCCGCCCGGCCCCCTGCGAAAGTCCCCGCATCAGCGCACGCCACCCTGGAGCTGGTTGCGCAGCTCCGGCGTCATCTGCATCCCGACGCGGTCGACCAGCAGCGTCATCTCGTACGCCACCGTCCCGATGTCGGAATTGGGCGCGGCCAGCACGGCCAGGCTCGACCCGTCGCTGATCCCCATCAGGAACAGGTACCCGCGCTCCATCTCGACCACCGTCTGGTTCACGAAGCCCGCTTCGAAGCACCGCGCGGCACCGGAGGTCAGGCTCACCAACCCGGACGCGACCGCGGCCAGCTGGTCCGCCCGGTCCTTCGGCAGGCCCTGCGACCCGGCCAGCAACAGACCGTCGGCGGAGACGACCACGGCGTGCGCCGCGCCCGGGACCCGTCGCACGAAGTCGGTGATCAGCCAGCCGAAGCCGAAGCCGCTCGACTGCTGTGCCGATGCCGTCATGTGCCTCCTCACCGGTCGAGCCTGTTCTGCGATTATTCCGACCAGGGTATTGCCGAACCCGGCCCTGTCGACCTGCCGCCCGGGGTGATCTCACATCGATTCACCCTTCCGGCGGCACGGTTACCCGATCACCCCGGTTGTAACGCGCGGTCCCGGTTGATCGCGTGCTCCACGACCGTGATCAGCACCTGCTTGGCCGACTCCTTCTCCCGCGCGTCGCAGGCGATGATCGGCACCGACTCGGAGATCGTCAGCGCGTGGCGGACGTCCTCGATCTGGTGGTGCAGCAGCCGGTCGAAGCAGTTGATCGCCACGATGTAGGGCAGCTTCCGGTTCTCGAAGAAGTCGATCGAGGGGAACGCGTCCGCCAGCCGCCGGGTGTCGACCAGCACGACTGCGCCGATCGCGCCGACCGCGAGGTCGTCCCACATGAACCAGAACCGGTGCTGCCCCGGGGTGCCGAAGACGTACAGCACGAGGTCGTCGCCGAGCGAGAGCCTGCCGAAGTCCATCGCGACCGTCGTCGTCGCCTTGTTGGGCGTGGCGGTCGTGTCGTCCACCGACACGCTGGCCTCGGTCATCACCGCCTCGGTGGTCAGCGGATCGATCTCCGAGACCGCGCCGACCAGGGTCGTCTTGCCCGCACCGAAGCCGCCGGCGACCACGATCTTGGCCGACTGCGTCGGTCCCGTCGCGGCCGACGTGTTCGCGTCGGAGTCAAATTCTCCGAAGCCCACTGAGCACCCTCTCCATGAACTCGATACTGGGACGATCGCCGACGACCGACGTCGTGGAATGGACCAGGACCAGGCCGAGATCGACGGCGTCGCCGATCAGCACCCGCGCGACCCCCAGCGGCATGCGCAGGTACGCCGCCACCTCGGCCACGGAGCGCGTGTCCAGGCACAGTCCGCAGATGGACCGGTGCTCGGGCACCCGCACCCGGTCGAGCATCCGTCCCCGCTCGCTGGTCGAGACGAGTGCTTCGATCGCCAAATCGTAGCTGGGACGTGTCCGCCCGCGCGTCCGGAAGTACGGCCGGACCAGACCGGAGGTCTCCTCCGCCGCCACCGGCGCGGGCACCGGCGGGAAGCTCGGGTGGCTCTCCGCGGCCGGGTTGGGCCGCAGCTCGCCTGCCGGGGCCAGCGGCCCGCCCGAGTCGCCGAACAGGTCCGCCGCCGGACCGGACAGCAACCGGTCGCCGCTGATCTCCGGGTATTCGGTCGCCCCGTAGCCCGGTGGCTCCGGGTCGCTCAGGGTACTGGACCGCTTCTCGCCCGCGGCGGCCCGGCGCAGGCGCCAGGCGCGGTCGACCTTGGCCCGGAACGTGCTCCAGTCCTCGGTCCGCGCCGCCTGAGCCTCGTCCGGCCAGGCGGTTTCGGCGTCGTCGTCCAGCCGTCCCGAGCCCACGCCCGTCGGCTGCCCACCGTCCACTGCAGTCCCTCTCGTGCCCGGCGCGCTCAACCGCGCGCGGCTCCCTGGAGCTGTGCCCGCATCTCGGGCGTCATCTGCTGACCGACCCGATCCACCAGAAGCGTCATTTCGTACACCACGAGGCCGATGTCGCTGTCGGGGGACCCCAGAACCGCGAGGCAGGACCCGTCCGAAACCGACATGAGGAACAGGAAGCCGTTGGCCATCTCGACCACCGTCTGAGCCACGGGCCCGCCCTCGAACACCTTCGACGCGCCCCGTGCCAGGCTGGTCAGCCCCGACGCCACCGCGGCCAGCTGGTCCGCGCGGTCCTTCGGCAGCCCCCGGGACGCGGCGAGCAGCAGCCCGTCCGCCGACACCACGACGGCGTGCGCCGCACCGGGCACCCGGTGCACGAAGTCCGTGATCAGCCACGCGAAGCCGTTCCGCGGCGCCTGCGGCGTGGAGCCTCCCGGCTGCAGCGATCCCGCCCGTGTCACTCCTCACTCCTCACTGCCTCGTCCGGCGGGGTGGTTCCCCCGCCACTCACCGGATCACCCTGGTCATAGGGGCCCGGCGTGCTCTCCTGCAGCGCGTGCCGGCCACTCACGTAGCCGCGCTGGAAGCTCGCCATGCGTTCCCGCGCCGCCTCGGCGGAGCGGGCGAGCGCGCCCTGCCCCGGCCTGCCGACGGTCGTGTCGGTGAAGGCGTCGGTCTCGCCCACCGGGATCGAACCGGGGACGAGGTGCGCGTTCGGCACCCGCTTCGGCAGCCCGGCCGGAGTGATCTCCTCCTCCCGCGACTCGAGCAGGGATTGCGCCGCGCGCCAGCCCTCATCGGACACACTGTGCCAAAGATCGGCGCTTTTGTCGTCGGCCTCGGGGGCTTCCTCGGCCGCCGCGGGGGGTTCCTCCTCGAGCTCGCCGCTCACCGAGGCGGGGTCCTCCCCCTCCGCACTGAACCACCTCGACACAACCGACTGGTAGATCGGCAGCCGCTTCGTCGGCACGTCGTCGTCGAAGATGCTCTCGTTCGACGGCGGCTCCTCCGCAGGCTGCTCGGTGACCGGCACGTACTGCGGCTCGCGCTTGGGCAGCGCCAGCGACCCGAAGTGGTTCGGCTGCTCCTCCGGCTGCGGCGGGGTGAGGCCGTTCGGCGACGGCTCCTCGGCACGCGGCTTGCCCCGGCTCAGGTAGGCCGCGTCGGTCGAGCCGGCGACCAGGTCGTCGAGGCTGATCGGCTGGTCGAGGGGCCGCAGCACCCCGGTCTCGGCCTCCTGGGCCGGCTCGCGGCGCGACAGGTTCGACGGGGTGCGCTGGGCCGGGACCGGCGGCAGGTTCGGCGACGAGGTCTCCGCGGGCCGGGGCATCGGCTCCCGCGCGACGGGGCCGAGCAGGTCCGGCGGCACGACGATGCGGGCGATCACGCCGCCGTCGATGTCCTCGTTCTCCCGCAGGCGCACCTCGATGCCCTGCCGCTGGGCCAGTCGCGCGACCACGTACAGGCCCATCCGCCGGGTCACCGACACGTCCAGGTCCGGCGGGTCGGCGAGGCGCCGGTTGGCCTCGGCGATCTGCTCGGGCGACATGCCGACACCGCGGTCGGTGATCTGGATGGCCAGCGCCTTCTTGCGCGTGACCACGGCCCGGACGCTGACCTTCGTCTCCGGCTCGGAGAAGTAGGTGGCGTTGTCCAGCAGCTCGGCGAGCAGGTGCACCAGGTCGTGCACGGACGGGCCGCGCACCGCGACCTCGGGGATCGCGCCGACGTCGACCCGCGCGTACTGCTCGATCTCGGACACCGCCGCGCCGATCACGTCCGCGGCGGAGACCGGTTTGGGCATCGACTTGCTCAACCCCGCGCCGGAGAGCACCAGCAGGCTCTCGCCGTTGCGGCGCAGCCGGGTCGCCAGGTGGTCCAGCTCGAACAGGCTCGCGAGGTGGTCGGGGTCCTGCTCGTCGGCCTCCAGCAGGTCGATCACCGCGAGCTGGCGCTCCACCAGCCGCTGCGACCGGCGCGAGAGGTTTACGAAGATGCCGTTGACGTTGTCGCGGAGCAGGGCCTGCTCGGCGGCGAGGCGGACGGCCTGGCCGTGCACCACGTCGAAGGACCTGGCGACCTGCCCGATCTCCTCGGTGGTGTGGACCGGCACCGGCTCGATCGCCTTGGCGGCGGCCGCGGCCGGGTCGGCCTCGCGCATGATCCGCTCCACCGCGTCGGGCAGGTGCACCTCGGCGACCTGCAGGGCGGTCGAGCGCAGTGTCCGCAGCGGCCGGATCAGCGAACGCGCCACGACGTACATCAGCGTGAGCACCAGCAGGAGCCCGGCGAGGATGATCGCGACCGTGATCAGCAGGTTCTGCTGCTGTGCGCTGATCAGCCCTTCGGTGTAGGTCCTGGCGTCGTCGAGCAGCCGGTTCTGGACCTGGCTGATCAGGTCGAGCGTCTGCGACGAGGACTGCGCGACCGCGCCCGGGTCGATCGCCAGCGCGAGCGGCGGGTTCGCCTGTGCGCGCAGCAACGCCAGCTGCTGCAGGGTGAACCGCTGGGAGACCTGCGGGCCGGACAGGGTGGTCGAGTAGTCCAGCTGGGCCTGCGGGGTGGCGACGGCGTTGAACCGGTCGATGGCGGCGACCAGGTTCGACTGCGCGGTGGTGAGGTTCTTCAGCTCGGCCGGGTCGAACCTGCCGCGGATCGCGGCGCTGCGCAGGTAGGAGTTCTGCTGCGCGGAGAACTCCTTGGCGTCGGCGAGGAAGCCGAGCGCCTCGTGCCGGTCCTGCAGGCCCTGGTCGGTGATGTCGGCGTCGAACTCGTCGGCGATCAGCTGCAGCGCGTCGATGACCCCGGTGTAGCCGGCCTGCGCGGCGAGGCTCGGGAAGTCCGCGGCCCCCGCCGAGGAGCGCAGCTGGCTCAGGCCGTCGAGCCGGGCGAGGCCCTGCTGGTAGCGCGCGGACGTGGCGTCGTCGCTGATCGCGGCGACCTCGCTGACCGCGCCGCGCACGGTGTCGGCCGCGTTCTCCGCGGTGCTGATGGCGTCGTCGAGCTCGGCCCGGTCGGCCGGACGGCCGGAGGCGATCCAGGCCGACATCGCGTCCCGCTCGCGCTGCAGCGCGTCGACCTCGGCGGCGACCTTCTGGCTGAGTTCGATGCGTTGTTCGGCGTGCTGGTAGACGGTCATCGTGTCGAAGCTGTCGTACACGCGCAGGCCGGCCAGGGACAGCGCGGCGGCGGTCGGCACGGCGACCACCGCGGCGATCTTGGCGTTGACGCGCCAGTTCGCGAGACCGCGGACCCGACGGCCGCCGTCACCACCGGTCGATGCTCCGATCGCGTTGTCCTGCGCGCCGACGTCGTTACTCTGCGCGACAGGCGACTCCGCCGGGGACACTGCCTTGCGACCGCGCTCCCCGCTCGTGGGCTGGGGCACCGAGGACTTCCTTCCCGGTTCGAGCTGTCCAGTTTCCGCGTTTCCGCGCTCGGGTTCCACGCCATGAGAACCAGGACGTGAATGGTTAACACGGGGCCACCCGATTGGGGGTAGAGGCTATCGGCTGCCGGGATGAAAGGGAAGCCGGGCAGATGCCTCTCACCACGAACTTTAGCGGTCACCCCGGTGACGAATTCTCACCAACTGTCTCAGGAACAGAGCGACTGCACGTCACGCTGCGTGCAGTCGCAGGGCCCTTGTCCAGTGTTACCTATCTCACTATCCGGAAGGCGGGACAGGCCTGTGACACGTTGCCCGGAAATGTCCCACAGTGCCCCCCGGAACCTCACAGGGGCTTGACGCGGCCGTTGGAACTGCACGATCCTGCGCCTTACCTCGTGATCTACTGCCACCCGTTCGGGTACCCCTTGCGTCACCGAGAGTAGATAGGGGCGACAGGCTCCACTTCCAGGAGGGATCCGGCCACACCATGACGGCTTCGACACGGCGACGGCGCCTCGCGGTCCTGCTCACGGCGGTCGCGCTCGGCGCGGTGACCGCCTGCACCTCGAGCGGGGGCGCGGTACCGGACAGCGGCGGGAGCGCGGACCAGGAGCAGAGCCTCCTCGACCGCGCGCCGGTGGCGTCCGACGCGGACCTCGCGATCAGCCCGACGGCGCAGGCGATCAAGCAGCGCGGGCAGATCCTCATCGGCAGCCAGCTGGACACGCCGCTGCTGTCCCAGCAGAACCCGACGACCGGCCAGACCGAGGGGTTCGACGCGATCCTCGGCCGGTTGCTGGCGAAGTACATCCTGGGCCGGCCGAACGTCAAGATCGTCAATTCCACCTCGCAGATCCGCGAGGCGTTGCTGCAGAACAACACCGTCGACGTGGTTCTGCACACCTATTCGATCACCCCCGCCCGCGCGGAGAAGGTGTCCTTCGCCGGGCCGTATTTCGTGTCCGGGCCCGCGATCATGACGCGCAAGGGCGATTCGAGCGTCACCAAGCCCCAGGACCTGAAGGGCAAGCGGGTGCTGGCGGTGACGAACTCGACCGGCTCGGCCATGGTCCAGCAGTTCGAGCCGGCGCAGGTGATCACGCTGAGCACGAACTCGGAGTGCGTGACGGCGCTGGAGCAGGGGCGCGGCGACGCGTACGTGAACGACCTGACGCAGCTGGCCGGGAACGCGCAGACGAACGACAAGGTGCAGATCGTCAGCGGGACCTTCGGGCAGGACCCGTACGGCATCGGCATCCACCACGGCGACGAGACGTTCAAGCGGTTCGTCAACACGTGGCTGGAGAAGATCCAGGCCGCGGGGCTGTGGCAGGAGGCGTACAAGCAGACGCTGGGGTCGGTCATCCCGGGTGACGCGCCTGTTCCGCCCAAGACGGGTTCCGTCCCGGGCTCGTGACCGGGTGGGGCGATCACCTCGGGGAATTCGCCGAGGGCGCGCTGAACACGGTGCTGCTCACCGTGTTCAGCGCTGTTGGCGCCGTGGTGCTCGCGGTGGTCATCACCGCATTCCGGATTTGCCCGGTTCGCCCGCTGCGGGCTTTTGGCACCGGTTACGTCGAGTTGTTCCAGAACATTCCGCTCGCGGTGTGGCTGGTGCTGTTCGTATTCGGCCTGCCGACGGTGGGAATCCGGTTCGAACTGTTCACGACGGCCATCCTCGCGACCGCGTTGTACATGGCTTCGTATTACGCGGAAACACTGCGGGCCGGCGTGAACGGCGTGGAGCGAGGCCAAGCCGAGGCGGCGCGCGCACTGGGACTCGGCTTCGGACAGTCACTGTCGGCGGTGGTGCTGCCGCAGGCGCTGCGCACGATCATCCAGCCGCTCGGGAACGTCACCATCCAGATGCTGATGAACACCGCCCTGGCCGCGGCGGTCGGAGTGGTCGAACTGACGGAGGCGACGAACAGGGTCAACCTCGCGCTGGCGGAGCCGCTGCCGCTGTACATCGGCGCGGGGGTTTGCTACGCCGTGCTGGCGCTGGTGATCTCCACAGGGGCCGGCGTGCTGGACCGGAAGCTGGCGATCCCGAGGTGAGAGGGGTGGCGACGGCTGCGCTGGGCACGGCGGGCGCGATGGGTGCGCCGGGCACGGCGGGCGCGATGGGTACGCCGGGCACGGCGAGCACGGCGGCGGTTCGTTTGAAGGAGACCGCGCCAATTGGTGGAATCATCAGCGCCACACGACTGACTCAACCGACGCGCGACCGGCCCAGCCGCCACACGACCCGCGCAGTCGCACGCTCCGCCGCGCCGCCGTGCCGCCCACCCAGGCAGGCTGCCCCAGCCGGTCCGCCCAGCCACGTCAGCCGGCCCGCCCATCCTCACCCGCCGCGCCACCAGCCCAGCCAGGCCACGCCAGCCGGTCCACCCCAGCCACGTCAGCCGGCCGCCCAGCCTCACCCGCCGCCACGCCACGCCAGCCGCCCAGCACGCCAGCGGGCCCGCCCAGCCTCACCCGCCGCCGCGCCACGCCACGCCAGCCGCCCAGCCGCGCCGGCAGGCCCGCCCAGTCACACCCACCGCCGCGCCACGCCAACGCCACCGGCCCAATCGCAGCGGCACGACCTACCCACTCACCCGCCCGCGCATGAACCGTCCGACCACCGCTCCACGAGAGGGCCAATCGTGCTGAAACAGGCAGGCCGGCCATGACCTCCGTGCTCTTCGACGATCCCGGTCCGCGCGCCCGGCGGCGCATCCGCATCGCCACCGTGGTCGCGGTCCTGGCTGGTCTTGTGCTCGTCGTGCTGGCGGTGCGGCAGTTCGCGATCAACGGGGAGCTCTCGGCGGAGCGCTGGGCGCCCTACGGCTCCTGGCCCATGTGGCGCTACCTCCTCGGCGGCCTCGGCGGCACGGCCCTCGCCGCGGTGCTGGCCATTGCCATCGCGGTGGCGGCCGGGCTCGTGCTCGCCTTCGGGCGCATCTCCCGGCACGCCGTGGTCCGCGCGCCGGCCCGGGCGTACGTCGAGGTCGTCCGCGTCGTCCCGCTGCTCCTGCTGATCTACTTCGCCATGTTCGCGCTGCCCCGGTACGGCCTGGACCTGCCGCTGCTCTGGAAACTCGTCCTGCCGATCGCGGTGTCCCGCGCGGCCCAGTTCGCCGAGATCTTCCGCAGCGGCTTCCGCTCACTCGAAGCCGGCCAGGGCGAGGCCGCGGCCGCGCTCGGGATGCGGCCCTCCCAGTCGATGCGGTACGTGATCTTCCCGCAGGCCATCCGCCGCGTGGTGCCCGCGCTCATCAGCCAGGCCGCCGGCGTCGTCAAGGACACCTCGCTCGGGATCGTCGTCAGCTACGCCGAACTCCTGCAGAGCGGCAAGGTCCTCGCCGGCTACAACCGGCTCCTGATCCAGACCTACCTGATCATCGCGCTGCTCTACTTCGCGATCAACTACGCCCTGTCCCGCCTGGCCCGCGCGATCGACGCCCGGCAGCGGCTCGCCGGGATCGAACCCGTCAGCTCTCCCGCGCGTCGCGGGCTCGGGCGAACCCGTTCTGCAGCCGCGACATCCGGTGACGAACCTCGTCGGGATCGAGTGAGAGCGTAGGCGGGTCGAACGAGTCGGGCCGCCGCCGCACCTGCTGCGGGAAGTCCGGCGCCTTCCCGTCCACCTCGTCGTCGTCCGCCGACGGCCACTCCGGCTCGGCCGGCCAATCCGGCTGCCCGTTGCCCGCGACGTCGCGCCGGATCGGCCAGTGCTCGCCCGTCGTGAACCACCGCGACAACACCGCCTGGTACGCCGGCATCCGCTCGGTCGGCTCCTCGTCCTCCGGCGGGAAGGCGTCGTTGTCCGCCGTCGGCCAGTCGACCCGGTCCTCGGTGCGCGCGCGGCGCGGCTCGTCCCGCACCACCGGGATCAGCACCGTGTCGTCCGGCTCCGGCTCCGGCTCCGGTTCCGGCTCGGGCTCGGTTTCTGGCGGCGGCTCGGGCAGCGGGATCGGCTTGAGCGACGGCAGCGAAACCGGCACCGGCGGCGGCTCGGGAGCGGCCACCGGCGCGGGCAGCGGCTCCGGCACCGGCGCCACGTTCTCGATCACCAGCCCCGCAGGGACGACGACCGTCGCGACCAGCCCGCCACCGTCCGCCGACCGCAATCGCACCTGGATGTCGTGCCGCTTCGCCAGCGTCGCGACCACGAACAGGCCCATCCGCCGCGACACCTCGACGTCCACCGCGGGCGGGTTCGCCAGTCGCTTGTTGGCGCGGTCGATCTCCGGCTGCGGCATGCCCGCGCCCTGGTCGGTGATGTGCACGTGCCAGGCGCCGTCCTCGGCGAGCGAGCTGACCACCGTCACCGTCTTGTCCGACGGCGAGTAGAGGGTCGCGTTCTCCAGCAGCTCGGACACGACGTGCACCAGGTCGTTGCACGCCTCGCCGCGGATCGCGATCTCCGGCATCGCGGTCAGCTCGATCCGCTGGTAGTGCTCCACCTCGGACAACGCCGCGCCGATGATCTCCTCGGCGGCCACCGGTTCGGCCTTCTCGTCACCGAAGTCGTGCCCGGACAGGACGAGCAGGTTCTCGCTGTTGCGGCGCATCCGCGTCGCGAGGTGGTCGAGTTCGAACAGGCCGCCGAGGGTCTCCGGGTCCTGCTCGTCCGCCTCCATCCGGTCCAGCACGGCCAGCTGCCGTTCGACCAGGTCCTGGCTGCGCTTGGACAGGTTCACGAACATCGCGTTGATGTTCTCCCGCAGAAGCGCCTGCTCACCGGCCAGCCGCACCGCCTGCCCGTGCACGGCGTCGAACGCGCGGGCGACCTGGCCGACCTCCTCACGCGTGAACACCGGCACCGGCGCCACACCGCGGTGCGCGGTCATGAAGTCCGGATGCGGGTCGGCGAGGATCTCGTCCACCGCCGCGGGCAGCCGGTGCTCGGCGACGTCGAACGCGTTGTTGCGCAGGATCCGCAGCGGCCGCAGCAGCGATCGCCCGATGACCACGGCGAGCACCGCGCACAGCAGCAGCACCCCGAAGACCACCGCCGCGTTGACGATCGCCGAGCGCCGGGCGTCGGTGGCGAGCGCGTCGCACCGCTGCTGCGTCTGCACCTGCAGGGTCTGCTGGAACTGGTAGGCGAGGTCGATGGTCCCGGTGATCGCCTGGTCCCACTGGCGGGAGTCGAGGCCGGACAGGCTCTGCCCGTTCTCCGTCCTGGTGATGGCCAGCTCGAAGAGCGCGTTCGCCGACTGCACGGCCGGTCCGGCGACGGTCTGCTCGTAGGAGCGCTGCTCGGCCGCGGTGGCGAACTTGCGGTAGTCGTTCTGCGCGGCGGCGAGCTGGGCGTCCGCGCCGAGGAGCTTCCGCAGCCGGTCGTCGGAGACCTCGCCCTCCGCGAACGCCTGCCCGAGCACCGCGCGCTTGACCGACATCTGGTCCTTCACGCGGGCGAGCGCGTTGGCGGCCAGCCGAAGCCGCGCGACCTCGGCGTCCGCGATCTCGGCGACGGCCTGGTCCGACAGGTCGAGGACACCCGAGATGAGGTCGCTGTAGGAGGTCAGGATCGAATCCGCCGACGAGTTCGAGAACTCACCCGAGTAACGCAGTCCTGGCAGTGCGTCGAGCCGGGACTGGGCTTCCTTCAGCCCCGCGGCGCTGGCCGGGGAGAGCCGCGACTGCTGGGCGGCGAGTTCGCGCGCGAACGCACCGGCGGCCTGGTCCACGCGGGTGCGCTGGTCCCGCACGTCGCTGAGCCCGTTCCGTCGCTGCCCGGCGACGTACCGCACGGTGACGTCACGCTCGCGCTGCAGTTCGTTGACCACCGCGTTGACGCCCGCATCGACACGAGCGTGCGCGGCGAGCTCGGCCAGCTGTTCCGCGTGCCCGAGGTCGGAGCGCACGTGGAGGGTGATGAGCGCCAGCACGGTCAGCATCGGGATGAGCAGGACGGCGATCAGCTTCGTGCGCAGCCGCCAGTTCCGCAGCCGCCACCGGCTGCCTGCCCTGTTGTCCGGCCGCCGGTCCAGCGCCTCACCGCTCTCGGGACGCTTGTGCCGCCGGGCCACCTGACTTCCTTCTCTAGCCGTTCTGCCGGACTCGGATCGGCACCGGCTGGGTCGCCAACCCCGGAGAGGGTAGCGACCCCGGACACACGCGCCCCGTCCGCGCTACTCGTGAAGAGGTCCGCCGGGCGATCGTATTGGCCCGGGAGCGCGGCTTCCACCCACCAGCCGAAATCTTTCGCTGGGCAAGACGTCCGACACTCCCCGTGTCGTTCCCCCGCTGTGGCCTTCGCCACGATCTACCACGCGCCGAGCCTGCCGAAGCCACTGTCCAGCAGCCTGAACGCCTCGTCCGCGTCCGCCCTGGCCTGCGGAAACACCTCGTCGGCCGACCGGCCGGACGCGATGGACCGGTGGTTCTCGCGCGCCAGGGCCCACAGCACCGAGACGATCGCCGCCGCGGCCACCCGCGCCTCGCCGGGCCCCACCCCGGCAGTGTCCGCCAGGGCGTCTGCCAAGGCCTCCTCCGCCGCCTGGTTGAACTCGAGCATCCGCGCGAGCAACGCCTGCGTGGCGAAGATCATCCGGTACAGCGCGAGGATCTCCGGGGCGTCGTTGAGCCCGGTGATCGGGTCCCGCCGGTCGAGCCCGTCGAAGAAGTGGTCCCGGAGTGCCTCCAGCGGCGTCCGGTCGCCCGGACGTCCCCGGACCACCCGGGCGCTTTCCGTCTCGTGGTCGGCGAACCGGTGGACGACCAGCGACTCCTTCGTCGGGAAGTAGGCGAACAGGGTGCGTCGCGAAACCTCCGCCACGTCGGCGATCTGCGCGATGGACACCTGGTCGAACCCGTGCTCGAGGAACAGGCGGATCGCGGCGCTGGAGATCGCCTCGCGAGTGCGCTGCTTCTTCCGCTCGCGAAGTCCGGCCGGCTCGGTCATCACCCCAGACTACCAACTCCCTTCACTCGGTAGTAATTTGCATTCAGTCTACTTTTGCACTCAGGAGGATCCATGGACGCCGACGTCGTCATCGCCGGAGCCGGACCGACCGGCCTCGCCCTCGCTCACGAACTCGCGCTGGCCGGAGTCGGAACCGTGGTCGTCGAACCACTGACCGACCGGATCGAGCAGACCAAGGGCGGCACGATCCAGCCCCGGACTGCCGAACTGCTCGAACAGCGCGGCCTGCTCGACGCCATGCGGGACCGCGCCCACGAACGCGAACCGGTGGGCGGTCACTTCGCCACCCTGCCGGTCCCGCTCGACTACTCGTCCTGGCCGACGCGGCACCCCTTCCCCCTTTCCATTCGCCAGGACCTCGTGGAAGAGGTCCTGGAACAAGCCGCCCTCGCCCGTGGCGCGGAACTGCGGCGCGGACAGCCGGTCACCGGCGTCGCGCAGGACACCGAAGGCGTCACGGTCACCGCCGGCGACGACACGCTTCGCGCCTGCTACCTCGTCGCCTGCGACGGCGCGCACAGCCGCGTCCGCAAGCTGCTCGGCCTGTCCTTCCCCGGCCGGCCCGGCACCTTCCAGGCCGTGCTGGCCGAAATCCGGCTCGCCTCGGCGTCCGCGCTGGTGCCCCGGCGCGCCGGCCATATCAGCGACCTGACTCGGCACACCGGCGGCTACTGGTCGATGCTCGTCCCGGTCGGCGGCGACCGCTACCGATTCACCTTCGGCCGCGAGGACCAGTCCACCGCCCACGGCCCGGTGACGGACAACGAGATCACCGACGCCCTGACCGCGGTCTACGGCCAGGACACCGAGCTCGCGCGCGTCCTCACCGCGTCCCGGTGGAGTGACGCGACCCGGCAGCTGGAGCGGTACCGGCATGACCAGATCCTGTTCGCGGGGGATGCGGCGCACATCCATCCGCCACTGGGCGGCCAGGGCCTGAACCTCGGCGTGCAGGACGCCGTCAACCTCGGCTGGAAGCTGGCGGCCACCGTGCACGGCTGGGCCCCGGACGACCTGCTGGACACCTACCAGGAGGAACGGCATCCGGCGGCGGCCCGCGTGCTCCACCACACCTCGGCCCAGCGCGTGCTCGCCGTGCCGAACCCGTCCGAAGACGTCGCCGCGCTGCGCGACATCTTCACCGACCTCCTGCGACTGCCCGACACGAACCACTACCTGGCCGGGATGATGTCCGGTTTGGACGCCGCGGGCCGGGTGCCCGACGCCGACCTGCGCACCGGCGCCGGAAGCACCCGCCTGTCGGCGCTCCTGCGCTCCGGCCGCGGCCTGCTGCTCGACCTCACCGGCGGCCACCCACTGCCGCCGGGCTGGTCCGATCGCGTCGACCGGGTCCGGGCCGAACCGGACCACCAGCTCACCGAGTCCGCCCTGCTGATCCGGCCGGACGGCTACCGGTGCTGGACCCCGGACGGCGGTCCCCTGGACACCGCGCTGACCCGCTGGTTCGGCGCCCCCGCCGATGACCAGCACGGCTCGGCCTCCCGCAACGCCGTATAAAGGAAGACGTGACCGATGGCCCGTTGATCGTCCAATCCGACAAGACCGTGCTGCTCGAAGTCGACCACCCGATGGCCGACGACGCCCGGATCGCGATCGCCCCGTTCGCCGAACTGGAACGGGCCCCGGAGCACGTGCACACCTACCGCGTGACCCCGCTCGCGCTGTGGAACGCCCGCGCCGCCGGCCACGACGCCGAGCAGGTGGTGGACGCCCTCACCACCTATTCGCGCTTCCCGGTTCCGCAACCGTTGCTGATCGACATCGTCGACACGATGGCGCGGTTCGGGCGGCTGCAGATCACCAACAACCCCGCCCACGGCCTGGTCATGACCACGACCGACCGCGCGGTGCTGGAAGAGGTGCTGCGCAACAAGAAGATCAGCCCGATGCTGGGCACCCGGATCGACGACGACACCGTCCTGGTGCACCCCTCCGAGCGGGGCCGGCTCAAGCAGGCGCTGCTCAAGGTGGGCTGGCCCGCCGAGGACCTGGCCGGCTACGTCGACGGCGAAGCGCACCCGATGCAGCTGGCCGAGACCGGCTGGGGCCTGCGCGACTACCAGCGGCAGGCCGCGGAGGCGTTCTGGGCGGGCGGCTCCGGCGTCGTCGTGCTGCCTTGCGGCGCGGGCAAGACGCTCGTCGGCGCAGCCGCGATGGCCCGCGCGCAGGCCACCACCCTCATCCTGGTCACCAACACCGTCGCGGGACGCCAGTGGAAGCGCGAGCTGGTGGCCCGCACCTCCCTGACCGAGGACGAGATCGGCGAGTACTCCGGGGAGAAGAAGGAGATCCGCCCGGTCACCATCGCCACCTACCAGGTGATCACGCGCAAGTCCAAAGGCGAGTACAAGCACCTGGAGCTGTTCGACTCCCGGGACTGGGGCCTGATCGTCTACGACGAGGTGCACCTGCTGCCCGCGCCCGTGTTCCGGATGACCGCGGACCTGCAGTCGCGCCGCCGGCTCGGCCTGACCGCGACGCTGGTGCGCGAGGACGGCCGCGAGGGCGACGTGTTCTCGCTCATCGGACCCAAGCGGTACGACGCGCCGTGGCGCGACATCGAGGCGCAGGGCTGGATCGCGCCGGCGGAGTGCATCGAGGTGCGGGTGACCCTCACCGACAACGAACGTCTGCTGTACGCCACCGCCGAATCCGAGGACAAGTACAAGCTCGCGGCCACCGCCCGCACGAAGATCCCGGTCGTGAAGTCCATTCTGGACAAGCACGCGGGCGACCAGACATTGGTCATCGGCGCGTACCTGGACCAGCTCGAGGAACTCGGCGCCGAACTGAACGCGCCGGTGATCCAGGGGTCCACGCGGAACAAGGAGCGCGAGGCGTTGTTCGACGCGTTCCGGCGCGGCGAGATCGACAAGCTCGTGGTGTCGAAGGTCGCGAACTTCTCGATCGACCTGCCGGAGGCGACCGTCGCCATCCAGGTCTCGGGCACGTTCGGCTCCCGCCAGGAAGAGGCCCAGCGGCTCGGCAGGCTGTTGCGCCCGAAGGCCGACGGCAGGCAGGCGCACTTCTACTCCGTGGTCTCGCGGGACACGCTCGACACCGAGTACGCCGCGCACCGGCAGCGGTTCCTCGCCGAACAGGGCTACGCGTACACGATCCACGACGCGGACGCCTACCTGTAGCGCTGCCCCGAGAAGGCTCCGCGCGCGTGCCCCGCCTCCGGGCGGAGGCGGCCACAACCCGGTGACCGCACGGTGGACTGCGGCACCCGCGAGGCATAGTCCGCGCGAAACCGTGGAATCCCCTGGACGTGGTTTGGGCAGGGGTGTGCTTCGTCGTCGTGGTGTTCGCCGTAGCGGCCACGGCGATGTGGCGCCGTGCCCGTCGCTCGGACGCGGCGGTGGCGCGCCGTCTTTCGCTCGCGTCGTCGTGGGCCGGCTTCGTGCTCGCGGCCGTGCCCAGCACGGTGTGGCTGGTCCTGTGGCTCTCCGGCGGTGAGCCGAAGGCGCTGATCGGTCTGGCGGGGCTGGTGCTCTCGGCGGCTCCGGTGGTCGCCGGGTACCGGTGGCCGCGCCTGGTCGTGCCGTCATTGGTCCTGTGTCTCCTGGCTTCGATCGGGATGGCTGTCGCCTGGCAGCACTTGTTCGTGTTGCTACCGCTCGCGCTCGCGTTGACGGGGGCCTGGCTGCTCGCCCTCGCCCTGCACGTGCGGTCCGGTACTCACGCAGGTGCAGGCGAAACCCCAGTTCAACGGCGGGGTGCGACCCGCTCGTGACCGAAGCTACCACGAATCTCGAACACCCGTTCGACCGATCGGGTGAACCGGCGAAAACCAAATCTCGGGGCCGGAAACTGTCGTACCCTCGAACTACTGTTCGACCTCATCGACGCAGTCCATCCCGAGGAGGTCTCGTGACCACCGCCGCCACACCCGAGGAAAGCCTCGTCGCCGAGGCCCTCACCGACATCGAACTGCCGCCCGGCCGCTGGATCGGGCGGATGTGGGTCTCCGACGATCCGCTGGCCGACCCCGGCCGGTACCGGGCCTGCATCGCCGGGTTCGACCGGTCGGGGCTGTGGCCCGTCCTGATCCCGCACGACCCGCGCTTCGCCGCGACGGGCGAGGACTGGCTGACCGACCGCGGCCGTCTCGCGCCCGCCGTCCACCGCGTCGTCGACGTCGACGTCGCCGCGACGCTCGCCCGGTGGTGGGACCCGTTCTGCTGCCCGGACGGCACCGGCTGCCTGCGCCCGTACAGCGCCGGTTTCCCCGGCCTGGCGAAGAAGTCCCAGCTGCGGGTGGACCCGCTGGCCGAGGCGGGCAACACCGGCTCGATCCTCGTCCGGCGCGCGCCTCACCGCCTCGGCCTGGTGCCGGTCGAACGGCCCGCCGACGTCCCCGCCGCGCTCGGCTGGACGGGCATGATCAAGTCGACGGACGAGGTCGCCGCCGTGTCCGCGGTCCTGCGCAGCTGGGAGGACCGGTTCGGGGCGACGCTCGTCGTGCTCGGGTTCGACGAGCTGGAGCTCTCGGTCGCGGCGCCGCCACGCAACCAGAACCGCTCGCTCGTGCTGGCCGCCGAGCACCGCGCGTTCAGCCTGCGCAGCTTCTCCGGGCAGCCGGGCACCCTCCGCGAGTACGCCGCGGGCCTGGTGCACCGGCGGCACTGGAGGTTCTCCTGGGACTGACGGAAGGGTTGAGGAGGTCACCATCGCCGAAATCCGGGTGGGCACCTCGGGCTGGCGGTACCCGCCGTGGCGGGGCACGTTCTACCCGAAGGGCCTGGCGCAGCGCCGCGAGCTGGAGTACATCTCGCGGCAGGTGAACTCCGTGGAGATCAACGGCTCGTTCTACTCGCTCCAGCGTCCGGAGCGGTACCGGGCCTGGGCGGAGCAGACGCCGGACGACTTCGTGTTCGCTGTGAAGGGCGGTCGCTTCATCACCCACATGAAGCGCCTGGCCGACACGGAGACACCGCTGGCGAACTTCTTCGCGTCGGGGGTGCTGGCGCTGGGCCACAAGCTCGGGCCGATCCTCTGGCAGCTGCCTGCGAACTTCGCGTTCGAATCCGGACGGTTCGCGGAGTTCTTCGCCGGACTGCCCCGGGACACCCGGGCGGCCGCGGAACTGGCCCGCAAGCACGACGACAAACTGAAGGGAGAGGCCCACACCGAAGCCGGAACCAACCGGCCCCTGCGCTACGCGCTCGAACCGAGGCACCCGAGTTTCTCCTCGGACGAGTGCCGGAACCTGTTGCAGGACAACAACATCGCACTGGTGGCGGCCGATTCGGCCGGCACCTGGCCGAGTTTCGAGGAGGTGACCGCGGACTTCGTCTACGTCCGCCTGCACGGCGACGAGGAGCTCTACGCGAGTGGGTACACCGACGAGGCCCTCCAACGGTGGGCCGACAAGATCCGCCGCTGGCGGCGCACCGGCGGCGGGAAGACACGCGACGTGTACGTCTACTTCGACAACGACATCAAGGTGAAGGCGCCCGGCGACGCCATCGCGCTCGCGACCCGGCTGGGGGTCACGAGCCGCCCGATCGACCTGCCGTCCTGACAAGCCGACCGGGCGTCCTGAAACCGGGTCAGGCGCTCTTCGCCTGGGCGCGGTGCTTGCCCTCCGCGAACTCCTCGACCAGCTTGCGGCAGAAGGCGGGCAGGTCGTCCGGCTTCCGGCTGGTGACGAAACCGGAGTCGGTCACGACTTCCTCGTCCACCCACTCGGCGCCGGCGTTGCGCAGGTCTGTCTGCAGGCTCGGCCAGGAGGTCATCCGGCGGCCGCGCACCACGTCGGCCTCGATGAGCGTCCACGGCGCGTGGCAGATCGCCGCGACGGGTTTCTGCTGCGAGAAGAACCCGCGGACGAAGCGAACGGCGTCGGGAACGGTGCGGAGGAAGTCCGGGTTCGCCACACCGCCCGGCAGGACCAGCGCGTCGAAGTCGTCCGGCGAGACGTCGGTGACGACCTTGTCGACCGGGAACGTGTCGGCCTTGTCGAGGTGGTTGAACGCCTGGATGCTGCCCGGCGAAGTGGACACCAGCTCAGGCTGCCCGCCCGCTTCCTGGACCGCCTTCCAGGGCTCGGTCAGTTCGACCTGCTCGGTGCCCTCCGGCGCGACGACGAAGGCCACTCGCTTACCGGAGAGTGTGTTCGCCACGATTGCACTCCTTCCGTTCCGGGGATTCAGCGGTGAACTACCCGCGTCCGGGCGGGCGTGAAACATGCGGACGTACGATGAGAACAAGCCGATCGGGTGGCAGTCGGAGGGTTCGATGACGAGCACGACGGCCGGCGAAGGCCCTGGCCACGGCCCGCATTTCGTGCAGGCCGTCGGCCGCGCGTTCGCGATCCTGCGCTGCTTCGGGGCGGACCACCCGGCCCTGACGGCGGGCGCGGCGGCCAAGCGGACGGGGCTGGACCGGGCGACCGCGCGGCGGTTGCTGCTCACCCTCGCCGACCTCGGGTACGTGCGTTACGACGGGCAGGCGTTCCGGCTCACGGCGCAGACCCTCGACCTGGGTTACTCGTACCTGTCCGGGCTCGCCCTGCCTGAGATCGCGCACCCGCACCTGCACGATCTGGCGCACAGGCTGAACGAGACGGCTTCGCTCGCCCTGCTCGACCGGGGCGACGTGGTGAACCTGGCCGTGGTGCCCGGGCACCGGCACGCTCCGCCGACGCTCACCGTCGGCGCGCGACGGCCCGCCCACGTCACCTCAAGCGGGCAGGTCCTGCTCGCCGCGTTGCCCGAGGACGAGCTCGCACGGAGGCTCGACGCGCTGCCGGACATCGCCGGGCTGCCGAAGGAGATCAAGCAGGTCCGGGAACGCGGGTGGGCGATGGCCGAACACGACGTCGACGACGACCTGCGGGCGATCGCCGCGCCGGTGCGGCACCGGCGCGGACGGGTGCTCGCCGCGGTGACCGCGTCGGTGCACCCGGACCGGCTCGGACACGGCCTGGTCGAGCGGGACTACGTGCCCGAGCTGCTGCGCGCGGCCTGGTCGATCGAGGCGGATCTGGCGAACCTGCCGGAGGCGTGAGCGTCAGTCGAAGCTGATCCAGGACTTGCCGGCGACCGACTGCACCGACGCGAACGCCTGCGCGGCCTCTTCCAGCGGGAACCGCGCCTGCAGCACCTTGCCCGGCCGGACCTCGTCGCGGTTGAGCAGGCCGACGGTCGTCTCGAAGTCGACCGGGTGGTCGTAGATGAGCGAGCCCTTGAGGGTGTGCTGGCGGTAGACCAGGTCGGCGGTCGTCAGGTCGAGCGGGCGCGAGTTGATGCCGACGAGCAGGGCGGTGCCGCCGCGGCGCAGGCGCTCCAGGCCGGCGCGCAGGGCCTGCGGGACGCCGGACGTTTCGAAGAGGAGGTCGAACTCGCCCTCGACGCCGGTCTCGGCGCCGAACGAATGGGCCAGCTCCGCGCGCCCCTCGTGTGGTTCCTGGACCGCGACCGTCGCACCGAGCGCCCGCAGCGCCAGGCACAGCAGCAGGCCCTGCGAGCCGGCGCCGACCACGAGGACCCGCTGACCAGGCTCGACGCCGGACCGGCGAATCGCCGACCGCGCGACGGTCAGCGCCTCCGTGCAGACGAGGTCTTCCAGGGCGACCGTCTCCGCCGCGGGCCAGGCGAACTCGGCCGGGACCGCGACGTACTCGGCCAGCAGCCCGGGGTGGTTCATGCCGACGATCACCCGGTCGGTACAGGCGGAGGTGAAGCCGGCGACGCACGCCGCGCACCGGCCGCAGCAGTAGTTCGGCTCGATCGCGACCTGCTGCCCGACCACGCGGTCCGCCACGTCCGCCCCGACGGCCACGATCTCGCCGACGCCCTCGTGCCCCATCAGCCACGGCCGCTCGGGCACCTCGCGGGCACCGCGGTAGACGCCGAGGTCCGACCCGCACAGGCCGAGGCCCCGCATGCGCACGAGCACCTCACGCGGCCCGATCTCGGGTTCCGGCAGGTCGACGAGCCGCATCACCTCGGGCTCGGCCAGCACTACGGCCTTCATTCGCTACCTCCACATGTCCGCACCTCGCATGCTAACCGCTAATTAACCAGTTAGTCCATTAGCTGTGAGGCGGGCCCGGATGGTCCGGCGCTTCCGACGGCTGGTGCACCGGAGGGGCCGATGCAGGCCGGGGCGGTGTGGCGGGCCGGTGCGAGGGGATGACCTTGACCGTGATCGGGTGACGCGGGGCTCTGGAATCGAGCGACACGGCAGGGTTGGGAGACGGTGGTTTCGGGCAGGCGCACGGTGATGGTGGTTCGGGCAGGCGCAGGGTGAGGGAGTGCCTCACACAGGAAGCCCCACCAAGCCGAGTCGGGCACCACTGCCGTCCCTCAGCGTCTGCGCAGGTTCGTACCGCCCAGCGTGCGAGGATGGTCGCCGTGGATGAGCGCCTGGTCTACGCGATCCCCCTGCGGAACCGGTTCCGTGGGATCACCGTGCGCGAAGGGGTGCTCCTGCGCGGCCCCGCGGGCTGGGGGGAGTTCTGCCCGTTCGCCGACTACGACGACCGCGAATCCGCGCCCTGGCTCGCGGCCGCGGTGGAGGCTGCCCAGGTGGGGTGGCCGGCTCCGGTGCGGGATCGGGTCGAGGTGAACACCACCGTGCCCGTCGTGGGCGCCGACGCCGCCTACGAGATGGTCGCCGCGTCGGGGTGCCGGACCGCCAAGGTCAAGGTCGCCGATCCGCGGGCGTCCATTCTGGAGGACTGCGAGCGCGTCGCGGCCGTCCGGGACGCGCTTGGGCCCGGCGGGGCCATCCGCGTCGACGCCAACACGGCCTGGTATGTCGACACCGCGGTGAAGGCGATCCGCGAGCTGGACCGCGCCGCGGGTGGGCTCGAGTACGTCGAACAGCCGTGCCCGTCCATCGACGAGCTGGCCGCCGTACGGCGGAAGGTGGACGTGCGCATCGCGGCGGACGAGTCGATCCGGCGGGCCGAGGATCCGCTCCGGGTGGCGGTCGCCAACGCGGCCGACGTCGCCGTGATCAAGGTGGCTCCCCTCGGCGGTGTCCGGCGGGCGCTCGAGGTCGCCGAGGCCGCCGGGCTGCCGTGCGTGGTGTCGTCCGCGGTCGAAACCAGCGTCGGGCTGGCGGCGGGCCTCGCCCTCGCCGGGGCGCTGCCCGAGCTGGAGTTCGCCTGCGGGCTGGGCACGATGTCCCTGCTCACCGACGACACCACCAGTCAACCACTGTCCCCTGTGGACGGTTACTTGCCGGTCCTGCGACAGGCGCCGGAACCGGACCGCGCAGCCGAAACCGCCGCGGACGAGGTCACCACGAAGGCCTGGCTCGATCGGCTCCGTCGCGTCGAGGGTCGACGGTAAACACGACGGCTGACAACCGGTGGGCTAAGCCACTGCCTCGTCTGCGTCCGAAGACGCCGCCGACGAGCGCACGGGCAACGTCTCGAACGCTGGAGGCGGCTCCCGCCACGAAACGGACTCTCCAGCCCTCACAGCGCGCCACACGCGCTGCGGCGTCAGCGGCATGTCGATGTGCCGCACGCCCAGATGAGCCAGCGCGTCGATCACCGCGTTCTGGACCGCCGGCGTTGAACCGACCGTCGCCGACTCGCCGATTCCCTTGGCGCCCAACGGGTTTCGCTCGGTCAGCGTCTCGGTGTTGCTGACCTCCAGCGCCGGCACGTCGGCGGCCGTCGGGAGGTGGTAGTCGGCGAAGGTGGCGGTCACCGGGTTGCCGTCCTCGTCGTAGGAGACCTGCTCCCACAACGCCTGCGCGATCCCCTGCACCGCGCCGCCGTGCTGCTGCCCGCGCACGATCATCGGGTTCAGCACGCGCCCGCAGTCGTCCACGGCGATGTGCCGCAACGGTTTCACGAAGCCCGTCTCGACGTCCACCTCGACCACCGACACGTGCGCCCCGAACGGGAACGTCGCCCCGCCCGGCTTGAAGTCCGTCGTCTCCAGCAGCGGACGCCCCTCCGCCGCGGCGGCCTCCGCCAGCTCCGCCCAGCCGATCGTCGCCTGCGGGACGCCCGCCACGCCGAGCCGCCCGTCAGTCAGCACGATGTCGTCCACGCCCGCCTCCAGCCGCGACGCGGCCAGCTCGCGAGCGCGCTCCAGCACCAGGTCCGCCGCCTGCCGCACCGCGCTGCCGCCCACCTGCAGCGACCGCGAACCACCCGTGCCGGCGCCACGCGGCACCGCGGCCGTGTCCGACTGCACGAACTCGACCGACTCCAGCGGGATCCCCAGCGCGTCGGCCACCAGCATCGCGAACGACGTCGCGTGGCCCTGACCGTGCCCGGACGTGCCGACCTTGATCGCCGCCGTACCGTCCGCCCGGACCTCCACCGACGCGAACTCGCCGCTGCCGCCGCCGGTGATCTCGACGTACGCGCTCACCCCGATCCCGAGCAGCCGCGACTCGCCGGCCTCGATGCGCCGCCGCTGCTCGGCCCGCAGCTCGTCGTAACCCGCGACCTCCAACGCCTTCCGCAGCGGCAGGTCGTAGTCGCCGCTGTCGTAGCTCGCGCCGCTGAACGTCGTGTACGGGAACTCCTCCGGGCGCAGGAAGTTGCGCCGCCGGATCTCCGCCGGGTCCATGCCGAGCTCCGCCGCGGCCAGGTCCATCAGCCGCTCCAGCATCGCCGTCGCCTCCGGACGGCCCGCACCGCGGAACGCGCCGACCGGCGCGGTGTTCGTCAGCGCCGCTATCGCCGCGTAGCTGATCTTCGGGATCCGGTACACGCCCTGCGCCATCGTCCTGGTCGGACCGAGCGCCAGCCCGCCGCCGAACCCGGCGTACGCGCCCGCGTCGCCGACCACCCGGCAGCGCAGGCCGACGATCGTCCCGTCGCGCCGCAGCCCCAGCTCGCCGTACTGCACCTGCGCCCGGCCCTGCGGCGAGGCCTGCAGGTTCTCCGACCGCGTCTCCGTCCACTTCGCCGGCCGCCCGAAGCGCCGCGCCGCCTCGATCACCACCGCGTGCTCGGCCGTGACCCCGACCTTCCCGCCGAACGCGCCACCCACGTGCGGCGCGACCACGCGGATCCGGTCGCCGTCGTAGCCGAACAGCTTCGCCGCCGCGGCCCGGAAGCCGTGTGGCATCTGGGTCGACACGTAGACCGTCAGGTCGAACTCGCCGTCGCCGGGCAGTGCGACGATCGCGTTGCCCTCCATCGGCGCCACCGCCAGCCGCTGGTTCTCGATCCGCGCTCGCACCACGACGTCGGCGCCGTCGAGCACCTCGCCGCCCACGGCGTCCCGCTCGCCGGCCGCGATGTTCGACCCGATTTCCGGGAACTGCAACGGCGCGCCGTCATCCAGAGCCTGCTCCGGGTCGACCACGGCGGGCAGCGGTTCGTAGTCCACATCGACCAGTTCGAGTGCGTCCACCGCGGCGGCCGCGCTTTCCGCGACCACGGCGGCCACCGGCTCCCCGGCGAAGCGCACCCGGTCGGTGGCCAGCGCGTACCGCTTCGCCCGCGGGTTGAGGTCCAGGAACACCGGCAGCTCGGCCAGGTCGAGGTCCGCGGCGGTGAGCACCGCGATCACCCCCGGCACGGCGGCCGCCTCCGCGGTGTCGATGCCGTTGACCAGCGCGTGCGCGAACGGCGACCGGACGAACGCGACATGGCAGACGCCCTCGAACTTCAGGTTGTCGACGAAGGTTCCACGGCCACGCACCAGATCCGGGTCCTCGACCCGCCGGACCTCGGTGCCGAGCAAAGATCCCGCCATGTGATCGACCTTAACCGTCCCGGAGCACCCTGGCCCAGAGGTTTCCGGGTGCGCTCCGGGTTCGTCCCCGATGTGCTGACCACCCGCGCGGCCGACGATGGGGACATGACGAACACAGTGACCACGAAGAAGCTCCGCCGCAGCTCGACCGACAAGATGATCGCCGGCGTGGCGGGCGGCTGGGCCGACCTGCTCGGCGTCGACGCGGCGATCATCCGCATCGTCCTCGTCGCCGCGACCCTGCTCGGGTTCGGCGCGCCCATCCTGCTCTACGCGATCTGCTGGATGCTCATGCCGCAGGAGTAGCGCAGCAAAAAGCCCGGATGCGCTGTGCGCACCCGGGCTTTCGCCGGACTAGTGGATCAGAAGTCCATGCCGCCCATGCCACCGGTCGGGTCGCCACCCGGAGCGGCAGCAGCCTTCTCCGGCTTGTCGGCGACGACGGCCTCGGTGGTCAGGAACAGGCCCGCGATCGAAGCCGCGTTCTGCAGCGCCGAACGGGTCACCTTGGCGGGGTCGATGACGCCGGCCGCGACCAGGTCCTCGTAGTCGCCGGTCGACGCGTTCAGGCCGTGGCCCTCCGGCAGACCCTTGACCTTCTCCGCCACGACGCCGCCCTCGAGACCGCTGTTGACCGCGATCTGCTTGAGCGGAGCCTCGACGGCGACCTTGACGATGTTCGCACCGGTCGCCTCGTCACCCGAGAGGCGCAGGCCCTCGAAGGCAGCCTTGGACGCCTGCAGCAGGGCCACGCCACCACCGGCGACGATGCCCTCCTCGACGGCGGCCTTCGCGTTGCGAACGGCGTCCTCGATGCGGTGCTTGCGCTCCTTGAGCTCGACCTCGGTGGCGGCACCGGCCTTGATGACGGCCACGCCGCCGGCCAGCTTGGCCAGCCGCTCCTGCAGCTTCTCGCGGTCGTAGTCGGAGTCCGACTTCTCGATCTCGGCGCGGATCTGGTTCACGCGGCCCTGGATCTGGTCCGCGTCGCCGGCACCCTCGACGATGGTCGTCTCGTCCTTGGTGATGACGGCCTTGCGGGCCTTGCCCAGCAGGTTCAGGTCCGCGTTCTCCAGCTTGAGGCCCACGTCCTCGGAGATGACCTGGCCACCGGTCAGGATCGCGATGTCCTGCAGGATGGCCTTGCGGCGGTCACCGAAGCCCGGAGCCTTGACGGCGACGGACTTGAAGGTGCCGCGGATCTTGTTGACGACCAGGGTCGCCAGGGCCTCGCCCTCGACGTCCTCGGCGATGATCAGCAGCGGCTTGCCCGACTGCATGACCTTCTCCAGGACCGGCAGCAGGTCCTTGACGTTCGAGACCTTCGAGCCGAACAGGAGGATGTACGGGTCCTCCAGGACGGCTTCCTGGCGCTCGGCGTCGGTGACGAAGTAGCCCGAGATGTAGCCCTTGTCGAAGCGCATACCCTCGGTGAGCTCGAGCTCGAGGCCGAAGGTGTTCGACTCCTCGACGGTGACGACGCCTTCCTTGCCGACCTTGTCCAGCGCCTCGGCGATCAGCTCGCCGATGGTGCGGTCCGCGGCCGAGATCGAGGCGGTGGCAGCGATCTGCTCCTTGGTCTCGACCTCCTTGGCGGCCTTGTGCAGCTGCTCGACGACGGCCTCGACCGCCTGCTCGATGCCACGCTTGAGGGCGATCGGGTCGGCACCGGCGGCCACGTTGCGCAGACCTTCGCGCACGAGCGCCTGGGCCAGCACGGTGGCGGTGGTGGTGCCGTCACCGGCTACGTCGTCGGTCTTCTTGGCGACTTCCTTGACGAGCTCGGCCCCGATCTTCTCCCACGGGTCCTCGAGCTCGATCTCCTTGGCGATGGAGACACCGTCGTTGGTGATCGTCGGCGCGCCCCACTTCTTTTCGAGCACGACGTTGCGGCCACGGGGGCCAAGCGTCACCTTGACGGCGTCGGCCAGGGTGTTGAGTCCGCGCTCAAGCCCGCGGCGGGCGTCCTCGTCGAACGCGATCAGTTTGGCCATTGGGGTGTTGTCCTCCGGTAGTGGTCGCTGCCATGACCTGCTTCAGGACTGGCAGCAGGACACTTAGCTCGGCCAGGCTCGGTGCCCGCGACGGACGACCTGCTCGGTGCTCCGAGCCGGCCTCACCGTCCCGACCATTGGTGCGTTGGCACTCGACACCGCCGAGTGCCAACGCCTGTTTAGCACTCTCCGGGGGCGAGTGCAAGAACCGCACGTCAGGGGCTCGGTTTGATGGAGATCGTCGCGGGCGGCGGGCCGCCACCGGTGGATGGGCCGGTCGCGCCGCCGGTGGGACCGACGGGGATGTTGGGCGCGGTGGTCGGCGCGGGCGCGGAGCCGCCGCCGCGATTCACCAGAACGAGGGTCACGACGACCGCCGCGACGACGACGAGCCCGGCCAGGCCCGCCCACAGCCACTTGAGGCCGCCACCCTTCTTCGGCGGCTGCTGGCCGTAGCCGTAGGGCTGCTGCTGGGGCGGCCAGCCCGGGTTCCACGGCTGGCCCTGCGGGGCGTTCGGGTGGAACTGCGGCGCGGGCATGCCGGGGTGGCTTTGCATGCCGGGGTGGCCGTACGGGTTCCCGGGCGGCTGGTGGCCCGGCGGGCCGTAGGGACCCGGCTGGCCGGGGTGGCCCGGTTGAGCGGCGCCGGGGCGGCCCGGCTGGTCGCCGTGGCCCTGCGGGCCGCCGGGACCGGGCTGGTGTCCTGGGCCTTGCTGGCCGGGGTGGCCACCGCTGGGGACTGCGCCCTGCTGGCCGCCCGGGCCGGGCTGACCCGGCTGGCCCGGCACGCCGGCGCCCGATTGCCCACCGGCCTGGCCGATGCCAGGGCCGCCGGCGCCTAGCTGGCCGCCCGAACCGGGCTGCCCTGGTTGACCGGCCCCCGGCTGCCCGCCTGCCTGGCCGACGCCAGGGCCGCCGACGCCAGAGGCACCCGGGCCCGGCTGCCCGGTACCTGGGCCACCGACACCCCCTTGCCCGGCGCCCGGACCACCAGCGCCCGGTTGGCCGGCGCCGTGCGGGCCGGGGTGGCCGCCCGGCTGTCCCGGCGGGTACGGCTGCATGCCGGCCTCCCGTGTCGCAGCCTGGGGCGGGCCCGGCGGTGTCGTCGAGGCGGCGGCCGGGCCGAGGGCCTTGCGCGCCGCGGTGATCAGCTCGACGCAGTTGTCGTAGCGGTCCGCCGGGGCCTTGGCCATGCCCTTGCGCACGACCTCGTCGACCGCGGCGGGCAGCCCCACCACGCCCGACACCGCGGGCGGTTCCACGGCCAGGTGCCCCTTGATGACCGTCGGCACGTCGCCGCTGAACGGGGGCTGCCCGGTGAGGCACGCGTACAGCACGCACGCCAGCGCGTACTGGTCGGTGCGCCCGTCCAGCGGCTCCCCGCGCAGGTGTTCCGGCGCGGCGTAGGTCGGCGACCCGAGGAAGTCGCCGCCACGGGTGCGGTGACCGGTCGCGCCGCGCCGGGTCAGCCCGAAGTCGGCGACGTAGACGTGCTCGCGCGCCGACTCCCGGCTGGTGACCAGCACGTTGGCCGGTTTGACGTCGAGGTGGACCAGGCCGCGCTCGTGCAGGCAGTCCAGCGCGTCCGCGACCTGGTCCAGCAACCGCAGCGTGCGGTCGGGGGAGATCGGTCCGTCCGCGATGAGACTCGCCAGATCGGCCCCGTCGACGAGGCGCATGGCGATGTAGAGCATCCCGTCGAGCTCACCGAAGTCGTACAACGGCACGACGTTCGCGTGGTCCACGGCGGAGGTGTTGCGCGCCTCGTCCACGAACCGTTCGCGGAACTCGGCGTCGGCACCGAGGTGCTCGCCGATCACCTTCAAGGCCACCTTGCGGCCGAGCCGCACGTCGGTGGCCTTGTACATGACGCTCATGCCACCCTTGCCGAGCACTCCGTCTATGCGGTAGTTGCCCAGCCGGCGACCGGTGAGGTCCCCCGACACATCGCCTGTCACACGGGGCAGCCTACTGCCGGCTTCCACAGCGACGCGAAGCGTCTCCGTCGAGGGTGGTGGCGGAAGCGGCCGGCCCTAGGACACCTTGCGGACGTCCGCTGCCTGTGTCCGGCCGTCCCGGCCCGCCTCGATCTGGAACTCGACTTGATCGCCCTCGTCCAGAGTGCGGAATCCGTCCGACTGGATGGCCGAGTAATGCACGAACACATCAGGTCCCTCGGGGGACGCGATGAACCCGTAGCCTTTTTCGGAATTGAACCACTTGACCGTGCCAACAGCCACGGTTTCCTCCTTGCGAAAACCACCGGGAGCCGTGCCCGCCCGGCTCCCGAAGTGGAAGTCACGGTACCGGAGAAACGCGAAGGATCAATAAGATTCAGCGAGATTTACGCGCTTGCACCAAAAGCGTGCCCGGCCCCGCGAAGTCGATCATGAGTCCTTCGCCCGTCCGGATCGACTGTTGGCCCGAAGGGTCCAACGCCCGCAGGCGGCACTGGACGCTGTCCGGGTAGGCCAGCAGGTGCCCCGGCCGCACGGAGATCAGCTCGCCGGCCGCGAGCTGGAACTGGTCCACCGGCCCGGCGCATGCGAGCACGAGCGGGCCCGTTCCGCTGTAGTGCTCCAGGAACCCGTGCTCGGCGCCGAACATCGCCTGCAGGCCCGGCCAGGAGTCGGTCCGCACCGACGCCGGGCGCGCGAGCACGGCGTGCCGCGCCACGCACCAGCCGGTGCGGCCGTCGAACTCCAGCGGGTACACGTCGCCGGCGCCGGCCGGCGCGAGGTCGAGCCAGCCGCCTTCCTTGGGCGCGGTGAACACCGACGGCGCCTTGCGCCCGCCGGCCACCTCGGTGAGGCCGAAGCTGCTCGCGAACATCGACTCGCCCCGCGCCTGCACGGCCTCGCCGGGACCCAGGATCACTCGGGCGACGCCGAACGCGGGCGTGTGCCGGGTGCGGACCTGCATGCCTCCCCCTCCAGATCAACGAGCGGGGGAAGTGTTGCACGGCCACCCCGGCGAGGCAGGATGGTCCGCGTGATTTCCGTCGACACCTACCGCGCCGCCGTCACCGAGCTGCTCGGCACCGCCGCGGCGACCGCGCTCCCGCTGGCCGAGTGCCCCGGGCTGGTGCTGGCCGAGGACGTCCCCGCGGGCGTCTCGCTGCCGCCGTTCGACAACTCGGCCATGGACGGCTACGCGGTGCGCGCGGTCGACGTCGCCTCCGCCACCGCCGCGACCCCGGTCGAACTGCCGGTCGCCGAGGACATCCCGGCCGGGCGCACCGACGTGCCGCCGCTGCTGCCGGGCACCGCGCACCGCATCATGACCGGCGCGCCGATGCCGCCGGGCGCGGACGCCGTGGTGAAGGTCGAGGACACCGACGGCGGCATCGAGAAGGTGTCCATCCGGGAACCGGCCGCGGTCGGCACGCACCTGCGCCGCACGGGCGAGGACGTCACCGCGGGCACGGTCGCGCTGCACGCCGGCACCGTCCTCGGGCCGGCGCAGCTCGGGCTGGCCGCCGCGGTCGGCCTGGACCGGCTGACCGTGCACGCGCCGCTGCGGGTGCTCGTGGTGTCGACCGGCTCGGAGCTGGTGACCCCGCCCCAGGAGCTGCGGCACGGGCAGATCTACGAGTCGAACAGCATCATGCTGGCCGCCGCGATCCGCGCGCTGGGCTGCCGGGTCGAGGTGGTGCGCAGCGTGGTCGACGACGTCGAGGAGTTCCGGTCGGCCATCGAGCCACGGCTGGCGGACACCGACCTGGTGGTGACTTCCGGCGGGGTCAGCGCGGGCGCCTACGAGGTGGTGAAGGACTCGCTGACCGGCGCGGGCGTCGAGTTCGTCAAGGTGGCGATGCAGCCGGGCGGCCCGCAGGGCAACGGCCGGTGGCACGGGGTGCCCGTGGTGACCCTGCCCGGCAACCCGGTGAGCGTGCTGGTGTCGTTCGAGGTGTTCCTGCGGCCCGCGATCCTCACCGCGCTCGGCCACCGTCAGGTGGACCGGCTGCGGGTGCGGGCGCGGCTCACCGAGTCCCTGCGCTCGCCCGCCGGGCGGCGGCAGTTCCGCCGCGGGTTCTACTCGCACCACGACGGCGAGGTGACCGGCGAGGTCGGCCCGCGCGGTGGCCCCGGCTCGCACCTGCTGGCCGCGTTCGCGCAGGCCAACTGCCTGATCGAGCTGCCGGAGGACGTGGTCGACGCGCCGGAGGGCAGCGAGGTGGACGTGCTGCTCCTGCCGACTGGTACCTCAGTGTGACTTCTTGTAACAGTTGACCTACGACTGGTTACTGATTCGCTTGCGGAGGCTAAGATTCACCCCCTACGGCACCAGCCCGTCACGCCGGGCCGCTGGGCCGTCGGGGGGTTCAGCGGCCCGGCGCGACGAATCGAGAGCTCGCGCGCAGCGCACCAGCGCGACCGCGGTTTCGGTGGACACCAGCCGGGGTAGCGGAACACTGTCGATGTCCGCACGCCATGCCTGGAACAGCTCGGAAAGGCGCTCTTCACGGATGCGCTCCGGGGCCGACATGACGGTTCCTCTCTGCTGTTACTACGGTCTGCATCGGCCGTCGCCACGAATTGTCAGCAACGCCCGCCCCGCTCGGGGGCCCGTTCGGCGGGATGCGGAACGGGCCACGCAGACCTGGCGGTAGCGTGGATACCCGGATCGGCGAATCGGCACGCCTGGCCTGGCGTCACGGACCGGTCACACCTTGGACACGAACCAATCGGGACACCGCTTCGATGAGCAGCACTGCGCCGGACAAGGCGAGCAATCCGATCACCCATGCCCTGAACCTCGCGCGCGAGACCTTGCCACCCATGCACCCCGCCGGGCGGCCGTTCGTCGCCGGCGGGGTCGCGGCCACGCTGCTGCTGCGGCGGGCCTGGAAGCCGCTGGGCGCCGTCGGCGCGCTGGCGACCCTGGCGACCGCCGCGTTCTTCCGCGAGCCGAAGCGCGTGCCGCCGGAGCGGGACGACCTCGTCCTCGCCGCGGCGGACGGCATCGTCTCGCTGATCGAGGAGGCCACGCCGCCCGCGGAGCTGGGCCTGCCCGCCGAACCGCGGATGCGGGTCAGCGTCTTCCTCTCGGTCTTCGACGTGCACGTGCAGCGCGTGCCGGCCACCGGGGTGGTCGAGCGCGTCGCCTACCGCCCGGGCAAGTTCCTCTCCGCCGACCTGGACAAGGCCAGCGACGACAACGAGCGCAACTCGGTGCTGCTGCGCACCGAGGCCGGGCACGAGCTGGTGGTCGTGCAGATCGCCGGGCTGGTCGCGCGCCGCATCCTGTGCCAGGTCGCCGACGGCGAGAAGGTCCAGGCCGGGGACACCTACGGCCTGATCCGGTTCGGCTCGCGGGTGGACATCTACCTGCCGCCGGGCAGCGAGGTGCTGGTGCGCAAGGGCCAGCGGACGATCGGCGGCGAGACGCCCCTGGCTGCGCTGCCGGAGCGAGGAGCCTGATCATGGTCCGGGTGATGACTCCGTCGGTGCGGCTGCTGCCCAACGCGATCACGGTCCTCGCGCTGTGCGCGGGCCTGTCCGCCGCGCAGTTCGCGCTCAACCGGCAGTTCGTGCTGGCGATCGGCGCGATCGGCGTCGCGGCCGTCCTGGACAGCCTGGACGGCCGCATCGCCCGGCTGCTCGACGCGACGTCGAAGATGGGCGCCGAGCTGGACTCGCTGTCCGACGCGATCTCCTTCGGTGTCTCCCCGGCGCTCGTGCTCTACATCTGGTTCGGTGACACCTCCGGCATCGGCTGGATCGTGTCGCTGACCTTCGCCGTGTGCATCGTGCTGCGGCTGGCCCGCTTCAACACGCTCCTGGACGTGGAGAAACCGCCGTACGCGAAGGAGTTCTTCGTCGGCGTGCCCGCGCCCGCGGGTGGCCTGTGCGCGCTGATGCCGGTGATCCTGACGCTGGAGTTCGGCGAGGGCTGGTGGTCGTCGGCGCCGGTCGTCTACGTGTGGACGGTGGCGATCGCGCTGCTGCTGATCAGCAGGCTGCCGACGCTGTCGCTGAAGTCGGTCAAGGTGCCCGCGAAGGCCGCCGCGCCGCTGCTGGTCGGGGTCGGTCTCGCGGCGGCGGCGATCATCCAGTACCCGCTGATCGCGCTGGCCGTCGCGCTGCTGCTGTACCTGGCGCACATCCCGTACGCGGTGCGGCGCTACCAGTGGCTGGCCAACCACCCCGAGGCGTGGGGCGTGCCGCTGCGCGAGCGCCGGGCGATCCGGCGCAGCACGAGCCGCCTGCGCCTGCGGCGGCCGCGGATCCGCGTGGCGGGCAACCAGCGGCTCGGCGTCCGCCGGACGCCGGACCACGTGGTGCGCGGGGTGCGCACGTACCCGGCCGCCGAGAGCCAGGACCGCTCCCGCCGCCGCAGCTGGCGCCGCATCGGCCTGCGCCAGCGCAACCGCTAGCGCAGGCCCCGGACGAACAGGTCGAGCTGGTAGCGGAAGTCCTGCACGCCGTCGATGCCGGCCAGGGCGGGCATCACGCGGTGCAGGTTCGGGTGCCGCTGCGGCGTCACGGTGCGGCGGAACCACTCGACGGCCGGGTGGCGGTTGAGCGTCTCGAACGCGTTGAGCCCGAGCGCGCGCAGCCGCTCGACCTGCTCGAAGACCCGCGCCGCGATGCCGTCCAGCAGGTCCTGCTTGTGCGCAGATGGACGCGGACGAGCTGCTGACCACCACCCGCTCGGTGCGGCGGAAGCTGGACCTGGACGGCCGGTGGAGCAGGAGGTGATCACCGAAGGCCTGCGCGTCGTGATGCAGGCGCCGATCGCGGGCAACCAGCTGGACGCGATCCGCTGGCTCGTCGTCCGGGACCCGGAGCTGAAGGCCCGCGTCGCCGGGCCGGTCCGCGAGGTGGGTGAAGCCGCCCAGCGCCAGTACGGCCACCTGGTCGCGCCGCGCTCGCTCGCGTCGGCGAAGTTCCTGCTGGACAACATCCACCGCGTCCCGGCGCTCGCGTTCGCCTGCCTGGCCGGGCGGCCGGACGGAGCTGACCGGGTTCTACGGGTCGATCGACCCGGCGATCCGGAGCTTCCAACTCGCGCTGCGCGCCCGCGGCCTCGGCAGCACGATCACCGGCTTCCACCTGTTCGGCCACGAGGAGGAGGTCGCGCGCCTCCTCGGCATCTCCGAGGGCTTCACCCAGGTCGCGTTGCTGCCGGTCGCCTACACGACGCAGAAGGACTTCCAGCCCGCCGCGCGGCCACCGGTCGAGGAGATCACCTACCTCGACCGGTGGGGCGCCCGCGTCAGCTGAGTTCCAGGACAGCCTTGCCGCGCAGCCGGCGACCGAGCAGCGCCGCGGTCGCCTCGGCATGCCGGGACCAGTCGCCGCGCCAGGTGATCCCGGCGTCGAGGCGGCCCCCGGCCACCTCGGTGGCGAGCCAGGTGAGGTCCTCGGTGAAGTCGGTCCGCGGGTCGGCGAGCAGGAAGAACGTGCTGATCGACCGGTCGTGGCGGCCGTCGGTGGGCACGAACGCGCCGACCGGGAACACGACGTCCTCCCCCGCCGAATGCCCGACGCTGACCAACCGTCCGCCGGCGCGCAACGCCGTGAACGCGGCCACCATCTGCTCGCCCTCCACGTTGTCGAGCACGCCGTGGACGGGCCGGCTCACCTCGGCCGGGTGCTTGATCACCTCGTGCGCCCCGAGCGCTTCGAGCACGCTCACCTGAGCCGGATCCGCGCTGACCGCGACAACCTCGGCGCCCGCCCGAGCCGCGAGCTGCACCGCGAAGCGGCCGACGCCGCCGGACGCCCCGGTGATCATGATTCGCTTGCCCAGGGTCTGCCCGAACCGCCGCAGCACGTGCAGCGCGGTCAGCCCGGCCACCGGGATCGTGCTGATCGCGCCGCCGTCCGCCCCCTCCGGCACGGTGCCGATCGCGGTGGTCCGCACGGCCCGCAGTTCGGCCCAGGCGCCGGTCATGCCGAGCGTGATCACACGCGTTCCGGCGGCCGGTCCCGAGCCATCGGCGGCGGCCCGCACCACCACGCCCGTCGCGTCCCAGCCCGGCACGCTCCCTTCGGGCAGCTGGCCGGTGTCCACCATGAAGGCCTCGCCGTAGTTGAGCGAGACGGCCTCGACCCGCACCAGGGCCTCGTCCGGCGCGGGCACCGGATCGGGCGCTTCGGCCAGCACCAGCCGGGATTCCGCGGATCGGTCGACGACGAGCGCACGCATGTTCTCTCCTCCGAAAGCGATCTTGCGCCCATAGTGCCACTGAGTGGCACTTGCCATCAAGGCGCATCAACTAGACTGATCGCGATGACCACGACCGAGCAGTCACTCCCGCTGCGGGAACGCAAGAAGCTGCGCACGCGCCAGGCGCTGGCCGAGACCGCCGTCGCCATGTTCACCGAGCGCGGCTTCGACGCGACCACGCTCGACGAGCTGGTCGACGCGGTCGAGGTCTCCAAGCGGACGTTCTTCCGCAACTTTTCGTCCAAAGAGGACGTCGCGCTCACCGCGATCAAGCAGCTGTGGGAGACCTACCTCGGTGTGCTCGCGGAGCGGCCGCCGTCCGGGCCGCTGCTCGGCGTGCTGAAGGACGCCCTGCTGACGACCCTCGGCAGGCTGGACGACCACTGGTACCGGCAGTTCCTGCCGACGGTCCGGCTGACCGAGGGTTGCGCCGCGCTGCACGCGCACTCGCTGCGGTACTGCGCGGAGGTCAAGTCCGAGATCGTCCGCGTCCTCGGCGGCGGCCCCGATCTCGAGTTGCGGCTGCTGGTCGAGGTCGTGGTCGGGACGTGGAACTGCGCGCTCGCCGAGTGGAGCCCGTCCGGCGAGCGGGACCTGCTGCCGGTACTCGTCAACCGCGCGTTCGGCACCCTTCCGGCCGCGCTCGCCCTAGAGTGAGGGCGTGAGCGCGCCCCAGATCACGTTGACCATCCGGCACACGCCGTCCGCACTCGACACCCGGCGCGGCATCGTCCGCCTGCATCCGGAGGTCCTCGACGCGCTCGGCCTGCGCGCCTGGGACGCCGTGCACCTCACCGGCGCCCGGGTGAGCGCCGCGCTCGCCGCGCCCGGCGACGCGTCCGGGACGCCCGGGTTCGTCTTCGCCGACGACGTCACCCTGTCCAACCTCGGCGTCACCGAGGGCTCGGAGGTCGTGGTCGCGCCCGCGGACGTCACGCAGGCCCGCTCGGTCACCGTCGCCGGGTCGCGGCTGGCCAGCGCGTCGGTGTCGCCGAACACGCTCCGGCTCGCGCTCACCGGGAAGGTCCTCACGGTCGGCGACGCGGTGTCGCTCCTCCCGCAGGACCTCGCCCCCGCGCCGGGCTCGGACGTGACGACCGTGCGCGGCCAGCTGTCCCGCGCGATCGGCGCCGGCTGGACCACCGAACTGCTCACGGTCACGGCGACCGAACCCGGCGGACCGGTCGTGATCTGCCCGTCCACCGTGGTCAGCTGGCGGGACGGCGCCCAGTCGAGCGCCGAGTCGAGCGTCCAGTCGAGCGCACGGTCGAGCGCACCGGCGACGGTGGCCCCGCGCGTGGAACCCGAGGTGATCGCCGAACCGGAGGAGCCCGCCCCGCCGGTCAGCGACCTGTGCGGCGCGCAGGACCAGGCCCGCACGCTGGCCGAGTGGGTCGACCTGACGTTCCGCCGCCCCGACCTGCTGGCCCGGCTGGGCACCTCGGCCCGGCTGGGGGTGCTGCTGTCCGGCGCGGAGGGCGTGGGCAAGACGACGCTCGTCCGGTCGGTCGCCGCGGCCGAGGACCTGCGCCTGGTCACGCTGGCCGCGCCGTCGATCGCCGTGCTGGAGCCGAACGCGATCGCCACCCGGCTGCGTGAGGCGATCGACCAGGCCGCCGCGGGCGGTCCGGCGGTGCTGCTGCTCACCGACATCGACACGCTGCTGCCGGCGACGCAGCCGCCGCCCGTCGCGACCGTGGTGCTCGACGAGCTGCGTGGCGCGCTGACGCGCCCGGACCTCGCGGTGGTCGCCACCACCGCTCGCCCGGAGGCCTGTGACCCGCGGTTGCGCGCGGCCGACCTGCTCGACCGCGAGTTGGCCATCCCGCAGCCGGACGCCCGGATCCGCACCGAGCTGCTGCGCGTGCTGCTGCGCGACGTGCCGCTGGAATCCACTGTGGACCTCGGCGGCATCGCCGACCGGACACCGGGTTTCGTGGCCGCGGACCTGCTGGCGCTGCGCCGGGACGCCGCGGTGCGTGCCGCGCTGCGGCAGCGGGACGTCGAGGAGCCGCGCATCTCGCAGCAGGACCTGCTGGACGCCCTGCAGTCGGTTCGCCCGATCTCGATGTCCACTTCGGACAGCCTGGCGACCGGCGGGCTGACGCTGGAGGACGTCGGCGACATGACCGACGTCAAGCAGTCGCTGACGGAGGCGGTCCTGTGGCCGCTGCGGTACCCGGACTCGTTCGCGCGGCTGGGGATCGCGCCGCCGCGCGGGGTGCTGCTGTACGGGCCGCCCGGTGGCGGCAAGACGTTCCTGGTGCGGGCGCTGGCCGGCACCGGCGCGCTCAACGTGTTCGCGGTCAAGGGCGCCGAGCTGCTGGACAAGTGGGTCGGCGAGTCGGAGCGGGCGGTGCGGGAGCTGTTCCGCAAGGCCGCCGACGCCTCGCCGTCGCTGGTGTTCCTGGACGAGATCGACGCGCTCGCGCCGCGCCGCGGCCAGTCCGGTGACTCCGGGGTGTCCGACCGGGTGGTCGCCGCGCTGCTCACCGAGCTGGACGGGGTCGAGCCGATGCGGGACGTGGTCGTGCTCGGCGCGACCAACCGGCCCGAGCTGGTCGACCCGGCCCTGCTGCGGCCCGGGCGGCTGGAGCGGCTGGTGTACGTGCCGCCGCCGGACGCGCAGGCGCGGGCCGACATCCTCCGCGCCACCGCCCGCCACACCCCGCTGGCGTCCGATGTGGACCTGGACGAGGTGGCGGCGAGCCTGGACGGCTACTCGGCGGCGGACTGCGCGGCGCTGATCCGGGAGGCCGCGCTCACCGCGATGCGCGAGTCGCTGGAGGCCGCCGAGGTCACGGCGGCGCACTTGGAGACGGCGCGCAAGGCGGTGCGGCCCTCGCTGGACCCGGCGCAGCTGGCCGCGCTGGAGGCCTACGCGAAGAACCGGGCCTGACACGCGGAAAGGGCGGCCGGTAGCGCCGGCCGCCCTTTCCGGAAACCCGGGTTCAGGAACCCTTGACCTGCGAGCCCTTGTAGTCGTTGGTGACGATCACGATGACACCCGGGCTCGCGTCCTGGATGCCGTCGAACCGCGGCTCGACCTTCATGCCGAACGCGGTGGCCAGCGAGCGCGCCGCGGTCTCCTCGTCCGTGCCCGGCGTGTAGTACACCGTCGTCGTCGGGATGATGCCCTGCGGGTAGTTGCCGACCTCGACGACGTTCCAGCCGTTCGCGCGCAGCTCGTTGGCGGCGCGGGCGGCCAGGCCGTGGATCGTGCTGTTGTTGTAGACCCGCACCGGCACCCACTTGGCGGCGGTCTGGTCGGCGGCCGCTCCGCCGTCGCCCGCGCCAGGGGCGCCCGTCGTGCCGCCCGGCTGGGTCGCCGTGCCACCGGGCCCGCCCGGGGTCGCGGTGTCCGTCGGCTGGCCCGGCGGCGGCGTTTCGGAGGTCGGCGGGACCGGGCTCGGCGGTGTCGGCTCAGTGGGGGTCGCGCCCGTGGTCTCGGTGGGCGCTGTCGTCCCGTCCGTGGCCGTCGGGCTCGGCGCCGCGGTCTGGCCGTTGTCCCCGTCGCCGTTCAGCGCGGTGATGCCGCCGATCACGACCGCCACGAGAGCGACCCCGATCAGCACCACACCGGCCAGGCGCAGCGGGCGGGACAGGCCCTGCAGAAAGTTCATAGCGCTTCGATCCCCAGTCGCCGGGCGACCCGTTTGCGCTGCCGCGCGGAGCGCATCTTGCGCAGCCGCTTCACCAGCATCGGGTCGGCGCGCATCGCTTCCTCTTTGTCGAGGAGCTGGTTGAGCAGCTGGTAGTACCGGGTGGGCGAGAGGCCGAACTCTTCGCGGACGGCCTGTTCCTTGGCCCCCGCGTAGCGCCACCACTGGCGTTCGAACGCCAGCACCTTGAGCTCACGGGGCGTGAGCCCGCCCTCGTCGCCGGTGGGCTCGGGCGACGGCCGGTCGCCTCCGGCCATCGACTCCGCGGCGTCCATCTGACTCCTCAAGTCGCAAACCACACGGTTGTGATCCCGCGGGCGCCATTCAACCACGGGTCGAGGGTCCGGTTGTGGGATCACGGCCCGGCGCGTCACGGCTCGTCCGCTGGGTACGATCGCGGATTGTGACCATCCACCCGATCCGGATCGCCGGCGACCCGGTGCTGCACAACCCCACCCGCGAGGTGGAGAAGTTCGACGACGAGCTGCGCACCCTCACCGACGACATGTTCGAGACCATGTACGCCGCCGAAGGGGTGGGGCTGGCGGCCAACCAGATCGGCGTCGACCTGCGTGTCTTCGTCTACGACTGCCCCGACGACCAGGGTGTGCGGCACAAGGGCCTGGTGGTCAACCCGAAGCTGGAGACCTCCGAGATCCCGGAGACCATGCCCGACCCCGACGACGACTGGGAGGGCTGCCTGTCCGCGCCCGGCGAGTCGTACCCGACCGGGCGGGCGAGCTGGGCCAAGGTCACCGGCTTCGACCTCGACGGCAACCCGATCGAGGTCGAGGGCACCGGGTACTTCGCGCGCTGCCTGCAGCACGAGACCGACCACCTGGACGGCTACATCTACCTGGACCGCCTGGTCGGGCGCCACGCGCGCGACGCGAAGCGCATGCTCAAGCGCAACAAGTGGGGCGTGCCCGGTCTGTCCTGGCTGC
Organism: Amycolatopsis sp. ATCC 39116; assembly: GCF_000231075.2. Taxonomy (NCBI): domain Bacteria; kingdom Bacillati; phylum Actinomycetota; class Actinomycetes; order Pseudonocardiales; family Pseudonocardiaceae; genus Amycolatopsis; species Amycolatopsis sp. ATCC 39116. The sequence goes on from NZ_AFWY03000004.1 coordinate 167,041, forward strand.
CCGGCTCGGAGTGAGCTTTCGCCCTCGGTGAACGGGGCGGCTTCCGCGTGCCCGCGAGCGCACACTGGTTATTGATGTAATCGTGTAATCGCGGGGTGGTGGTGGCGGTGGATGACACCGATGCCCTCGACGCCTACTCACGCTCGGTGAGCACGGTGGCCGCCGAGGTGACGCCGCACGTGGCGAGCGTGCGGCTGTCCCGGGGCAGTGGTTCGGCGGTCGTGTTCGCCGACGACGGGCACCTGGTGACGAACGCGCACGTGGTCGGCGGCGGCACGCACGGCACGGCGACGTACTCGGACGGCACCGAGGCGCGGTTCACGGTGGTCGGCGCGGATCCGTTGTCGGACCTGGCCGTGCTGCGCGCGTCGGAAGCGCCGAGCGCGGCCCGGATGGGCGACGCGGACAAGCTGGTTGTCGGGCAGCTCGTGGTGGCGATCGGCAGCCCGCTCGGGCTCGCCGGTTCGGTGACCGCGGGCGTGGTCAGCGCGCTGGGCCGGTCGCTGCCGGTGCGCACCCGCAGCGCTGGGCGCGTGATCGAGAATGTGATCCAGACCGACGCGGCGCTGAACCCGGGCAACTCGGGCGGCGCACTGGCGGACTCGGCGGGCCGGGTGGTCGGCGTCAACACGGCGGTCGCCGGGTTCGGCCTCGGTCTGGCGGTGCCGATCAACGAGACCACCCGGCGGATCATCGACACGCTGCTGGTGGAGGGCCGGGTGCGGCGCGCGTACCTCGGGGTGGTCGGGGTGCCGGCGCCGTTGCCGGACGAGGTCGCCGAGCACACCGGGCAGCGCGCGGGGCTGCGGATCGTGGAGGTGGTGCGCGGCGGGCCGGCCGAACGGGCGGGGCTGCGGCCGGGCGACCTGGTGCTGACCGTGGGGCGCTCGCGGATCACGGACGCGCAGGACATCCAGCGGCAGCTGTTCGCCGAGGTGATCGGCACGAGGCTGGCCATCACGGTGCTGAGGAACGGCGCGATGGTCGACGTGTTCGCGACGCCGAGCGAGCTGGTGAGTTAGAAGGCCGCGGTCGCGAGCACGAGGTCGAACGGCGCGGGCAGGCGGATCTCCTCGCCGAAGGACACCTGCTCCGAGCGGCGGTAGTGCCCGTCGACGGGATCCGAGAACAGGGTGACCGACGGCTTCGGCTTGGCGTACCGGTCGATCAGGAGGTAGAGGGGCACCGGCGCCTGGGCGTAGGCCCAGAGCTTCTCGACGCAATCCGTGCGGGCGTTCCCTTGGGAGACGATCTCCACCACCAGTTCCGCGGCCTCCGCCGGAACGGGCACGTTGTCCGGGCGCGACAGCAGTTCGTGGTGCGGAACCACGACCAGGCCGGGCACGTAGAGCCGGCTCGCGCCCCGAATGGAGACGCCGAGCTTCTGCACGATGGCCCGGTCCTCCGGGACCGCCCGCACCAAGGCGCGATGGACCGACGCAGCGATCCTGCTGTGCCCGTTGTCGACGAGCGGCGTCAACGTCACCCCTGCCGCGGTGATCTCCGCCCGCCAGCCCTCCGGCACGTCGAGGTTCTGCCACTCGCGAAGCCGGGTCTCCCAGTCGCCCACGTGCCGCAGCCTAGAAGGGCGTTTCCCGTGGTCAACCGCGGTCCGGCACGTCAGTCCGCGGCCTTCAGGCGAGCTTCAGCAGCAGCTCGCTCAGCTCCACCGGCGTCGTGATCATGCAGTCGTGGCCCGTGGGCAGTTCCCAGACCTCCGCGGGCGTTCCGTTGGGCTGCACGGCGGGCACGGGGCGGCGCGAGAAGCCCTCCGGTTTCACCGTGCAGTGGATGTGCGTCCGCGGGATCGCCCGCGTCGCCGGGTTGTCCAGCCGCACCGGTTGCTGCAGGCAGCGCACCGGCTGGTCGGACAGCATCGTGCGCAGCCAGGCGATGTCATCAGGATCCGTGACGCCGAACAGGCCGGCCGGCGGCGGCAGCTCGGGCATCGGCGGGACGCGCCAGCCGCTTTCGGAGGCCAGCGCCAGGTCGATCAGCCCCTGGGTGACGGGCAGGACGTCCGCCGCGGATTCGCCGTCCTCCGGGACCATCGCGTCCAGGTACACCAGCCGCGCGATCCGGTCCGGCAACTCGTTCGCCACCGACGAGATCACCAGCCCGGCGTAGCTGTGCCCGACGAGCACGACGTCGGTGAGGTCCTCCGCGCGGATCAGCCCGGTCACGTCCGCGACATGCGTGTCGAGGCCGACCTCGGGCCCGGCCAGGTGCACCGTGTCGCCGTAGCCGGTCAGCGTCGGCGCGAGCACGCGGTGCCCGGCCGCCTCCAGCAACGGCGTCACCCGCGTCCAGCACTCCCCGGTGTGCCACGCGCCGTGCACCAGCAGGTAGGTCGTCATCGTTCACTCCGATCAGAAACGGGACACTGTCCCGGTTAACATACGGGACAGTGTCCCGCTTAGCTACCACCGGGTGGGAGAATGGACGGCGTGGACGACAGCGCACCCAAGCGGGCCGACGCGCGGCGCAACCAGAAAGCCCTGCTCGACGCGGCGGCCGCGGTCTTCGTCGCGTCCGGGGTGGAGGCGCCGATCCGCGACATCGCGGCCAAGGCGGGCGTCGGGACCGCCACGATCTACCGCCACTTCCCCACCAGGGCGGACCTGATCATCGCGGTCTACCGGCACCAGGTGGAAGCGCTCGCCGAGGCCGGTCCGGCGCTGCTCGCCGCGAGCGCGACGCCGTACGCCGCCCTGGCGGAGTGGCTCGACCGGTTCGTGGACTTCGTGATCACCAAGCAGGGCCTGCCCGCCGTGCTGCAGTCCGACGACCCCTGCTACGACCCGCTGCACTCGTACTTCCTGGAGCGGCTCGTCCCGGTCTGCACACAGCTGCTCGAAGCCGCGTCGGCCGAGATCCGCGACGGCCTCGACGCGTACGAGCTGATGCGCGGCATCGGCGGTCTCTGTGCGGGCGCGAGCAGCAAGCACCCCTACGACGCGCGCCGCCTGGTCGGCATGCTCGTCGCCGGGCTGCGCCGGCCGGACTGAAGAGCTCGGGCGCGGTGGAGAGCCGACACGGCCAGCCCGCCGAGCACGCCGGCCGCCCCCAGCAGCGGCAACGCGCCCAGCGCGGCACCGGCCGACAACGCGCGCCCGCCCAGCCACGCGCCCGCGCTGATGCCCAGGTTGAAGATCGACGTGTAGACCGCGACCGCCAGCGTCGGCGCTCCGGCGGCGGCCACCACCACCCGCGTCTGCAACCCGGGGACCAGCGCGAACGCCACCGCGCCCAGTGCGAACACGCCGACTACCGCCCCGGCTCGCACCGAAGCGATCGCCGCGAAGGGGACCATCGCCGCCGCCAGCACCGAGATGAGCGCCCGCAGCGAAGCCCACGGCCACCGGTCCGCGAGCCGCCCACCGGCCAGGTTCCCGCACAGCGCCCCGGCGCCGAACACCATGAGCAGCACGACCACCCCGCCGGGCGGGAAGATCCGGCCGAGGATCGGCGACAGGTAGGTGTAGGCCACGAAGAACCCGGTCTCCGTCACCAGCGTCACCGCCAGCAGCACCAGCACCGGCCGCGTCACCAGCGCCCGCAGCTCCGGTCCCAGCCGCGGCGGTTCCGCGGTCCGGGCGGCGGGCACCAGCAGCGCCACCGCCGCCATCGCGGCCAGCGCCACGGCCGCCAGCAACCAGAACGACGTCCGCCACCCGTACGCCTCACCCGCGAGGGTGCCCAGCGGCGCGCCGAGGACGGTCGCCAGGTTCAGCCCGGTCGACACGAACGCGATGGCCCACCCGCGCTTCGACGGGTGGACCATCGACGCGGCCAGCACGAGCGCGATCGCGAAGAACGTGCTGTGCGTCAGCGCGGTGACGACCCGCGCGGCCAGCAGCACGCCGAACCCGGTCGCGCTCGCCGCGAGCGCGTTGCCCGCCGCGAACACCGCGACCAGCCCGAGCAGCGCCGCCTTGCGCGGCACCCGCAGGGTCGCGGCGGTCACGAGCGGACCGCCGATGGTCACCGTCAGCGCGTACCCGGCCACGAGCAGGCCGGCCGAGGGCACCGGCACCCGCAGGTCGGCCGACAACGCGGGCAGCAGTCCGATCACGAGCGTCTCCGCCGTGACGACCACGAAGAGACAGGCGCCGAGCGCGATCAGCGCGGCCGTGGTTCGCATGATCGTCAACCTAGGGGCTGACACCGGTGTGAAACTCCAGCGCGGGTGAGCGGTCTCACCGTCGTGCTCTTGAGGTCTGCCGCGCGACGTGGCATGGTCGGACGGACAACCGAACACGCGGGAGCTCGCGCCTTGGCGGGCTGAGAGGGCGGCTGGTGTCCGTTGGGACCCGGCGCCGCCGACCGCTGAACCTGACCGGGTAATGCCGGCGTAGGGAGTATTTCTAGTGACGACGCTGGAAAACGGCAAGAACGTCGCGCCGACCGTGACCACCGGGCCGATCACCGGATCCCGGAAGGTCTACCACCACACCGAAAACGGGCTGAAGGTCCCGGCCCGCCGCATCGAGCTGACCAACGGCGACCACTTCGACGTCTACGACACCTCCGGCCCGTACACCGACCCCGACGTCACGATCGACGTCCACAGTGGACTGGCGCCGCTGCGTGCCGACTGGATCGCGAACCGGGAGCACAACACGCAGCTGGGCTTCGCCAAGGCCGGCGTGATCACCCGCGAGATGGAGTTCATCGCCGCGCGCGAGCGGGTCACGCCCGAGTTCGTGCGCGACGAGGTCGCCGCGGGCCGGGCGGTCATCCCGGTCAACCGCAACCACCCGGAGAGCGAGCCCGCGATCATCGGGAAGAACTTCCTGGTGAAGGTCAACGCGAACATGGGCAACTCGGCCGTGTGGTCGTCGGTCGAGGAGGAGGTCGACAAGATGGTGTGGGCGACCCGCTGGGGCGCCGACACGATCATGGACCTGTCCACCGGCAAGCGCATCCACGAAACGCGCGAGTGGATCATGCGCAACTCCCCGGTGCCGGTCGGCACGGTGCCGATCTACCAGGCCCTGGAGAAGGTGGACGGCGATCCGGCCAAGCTGTCCTGGGAGGTCTACCGGGACACCGTGATCGAGCAGTGCGAGCAGGGCGTGGACTACATGACCGTGCACGCCGGCGTGCTGCTGCGCTACATCCCGCTGACCGCGAACCGGGTGACCGGCATCGTCTCCCGCGGCGGTTCGATCATGGCCGCGTGGTGCCTGGCGCACCACAAGGAGTCGTTCCTGTACACGCACTTCGAGGAGCTGTGCGAGATCCTGCGCGCCTACGACGTGACGTTCTCGCTCGGCGACGGCCTGCGCCCCGGCTCGATCGCGGACGCCAACGACCGCGCCCAGTTCGCGGAGCTGGAGACGCTCGGCGAACTCACGCACATCGCGCGCGCCCACGACGTCCAGGTGATGATCGAAGGCCCCGGCCACGTGCCGATGCACAAGATCAAGGAGAACGTGGAGCTGGAGGAACGGCTCTGCGGCGAGGCCCCGTTCTACACGCTCGGTCCACTCACGACGGACATCGCGCCTGCCTACGACCACATCACCTCCGCCATCGGCGCGGCGCAGATCGGCTGGTACGGCACGGCGATGCTGTGCTACGTGACGCCGAAGGAGCACCTGGGCCTGCCCAACCGGGACGACGTGAAGGCGGGCGTGATCGCGTACAAGATCGCCGCGCACGCCGCTGACCTCGCCAAGGGCCACCAGTACGCCCAGGACTGGGACGACGAGCTGTCCAAGGCCCGCTTCGAGTTCCGCTGGACCGACCAGTTCAACCTCTCGCTCGACCCGGACACCGCGCGCTCGTTCCACGACGAGACACTGCCCGCCGAGCCCGCCAAGACGGCGCACTTCTGCTCGATGTGCGGGCCGAAGTTCTGCTCCATGCGGATCACCCAGGACGTCCGCAAGTACGCCGAGGAGCACGGGCTGTCCACTGTGGATGCGATCGAGGCCGGGATGCAGGAGAAGTCGGCCGAGTTCGCCGAGAACGGCAAGCAGGTCTACCTCCCGGTGGTCCAGCCGTAATGAGCGTCACCCCGAAGACCGCGCTGACCATCGCCGGGAGCGATTCCGGCGGTGGGGCGGGGATCCAGGCCGACCTGCGGGCGTTCTTCGCCTGCGGGGTGCACGGGATGACCGCGATCACCGCGGTCACCGTGCAGAACTCCGTCGGTGTGCAGGGCTTCACCGAGATCCCGCCGGACGTCGTGTCGGCGCAGATCAAGGCCGTTGCCGGGGACATGGGCGTGGACGCGGCCAAGACCGGCATGCTGGCGACGGCGGAGATCATCACCGCCGTCGCCAAGACGCTCGACGAGGTCCACATCGGACGCAACGCGGACGTGCCGTTCGTGGTGGACCCGGTGGCGGCGTCGATGCACGGGGACGCGCTGCTGCGTGAGGAGGCGCTGGAAGCCATCCGCACGGAGCTGTTCCCGCGCGCCACGCTGGTGACCCCGAACCTGGACGAGGTCCGGCTGCTCACCGGCGTCGAGGTCACCGACAGGGCCAGCCAGCGCGACGCGGCACGGGCGCTGCTGGCCCTCGGTCCGATGTGGGTACTGGTCAAGGGCGGGCACCTCTACGACGACCCGGAGTGCGTCGACCTGCTGTCCGACGGCGTGCAGTTCATCGAGCTGTCCGCGCGGCGGATCGACACGCCGCACACGCACGGCGGCGGCGACACGCTGGCCTCGTCGATCACCGCGTTCCTCGCCAAGGGGCTCGGGGTGCCGGACGCGGTGGACGAGGGCAAGCGGTTCATCGAGCGGTGCGTGGCCGAGGCGTACCCGCTGGGCGAGGGCGTCGGGCCGGTGTCCCCGTTCTGGCGGCTCGCTTGATCGGCGGGTTTGCGACACTGGGGGCATGAGCCAGAACGCGAGTCCGCCTGCCGCCCTGACCATCGCCGGATCCGACTCCGGTGGTGCCGCGGGGTTGCAGGCGGACCTGCGCACGTTCCTGACCTGCGGGGTGCACGGCCTGGTCGCGGTCACGGCGGTGACCGTGCAGAACACGCTCGGCGTGCACGACCGGTCCGACATCCCGGCGCGGATCGTGGCCGGGCAGATCGAGGCCGTGGCCGCGGACATGGGCATGCAGGCGGCGAAGACCGGCATGCTGGCCTCCGCGGAGATCATCGAGGCGGTCGCGGAGGCGTGCGACCGGGCGGAGATCGGGCGGGACTCGAAGGTGCCGTTCGTGGTCGACCCGGTGGCCGCGTCGATGCACGGGCACCCGCTGTTCGACGCGGCCGGGCTGGCCGCGCTGCGGGACCTGCTGCTGCCGCGGGCCGCGGTGATCACGCCCAACCTGGACGAGGTGCGCCTGCTGACCGGGATCGAGGTGACCGACCGCGCGGGCATGCACGACGCGGCGGTGGCGCTGAAGGAGCTCGGGCCGAAGTACGTGCTGGTGAAGAGCGGTCACCTGACCAGCGACCCGGAGTGCGTGGACCTGCTCTACGACGGCCGCACGTTCGTCGAACTGCCCGGGCCGCGGTTCTCCACGCCGCACACGCACGGCGCGGGGGACGCGATGGCGTCGGCGCTGACCGCGGGCCTGGCGCGGGGCATGTCGATGCCGGAGGCCGCGCGGTTCGGGAAGTGGTTCGTCAGCAACGCGGTCGCGAACTCCTACCCGATGGGCGCGAAGGTCGGCCCGGTGTCGGCGTTCTGGAGGCTGGCGCCGGAGGATCGCTGAGCCGCGAGGTTCCCACACCCGCGGGTTTCGGGCTCAGGGCTGGGAGGTCTGCGCTCCGGTCCATGGGGCCCACGCTCCGGGGCGCGGGTTCCCGCGGGTCCCACGCTCTCGGGCGGAGTCGCACTCCCAGGCGGGAATTCAGCACCCGCGCGCGAGTTCCGCTCTCCCCGGCGCGAGCCCGCTCTCCGGGCGCGAATTCAGCACCCCCGGCCGCGAGCGGCGCCTCCCAGCCACCGCGCATCCCGGGCGCGGGTCAGCTCTCGTCGCCGGCCAGCAACGCCTCCAGCGCCGGCAGCGCCTGACCCAGCGCGGCCTGGTGCTCCGGCGACAGGCGGTCGATCCGCTTCTGCAGCTCGTGCACCCGCGTCGACCGCAGGTCCAGCAGCATCCGCTCGCCCTGCGGGGTGGCCGTCGCCAGCCAGGCGCGCCGGTCGATCGGGTCGGGCTCGCGGCTCGCCCAGCCGGCGTCGACCAGCGAGGCGACTATCCGCGACATCGTCGCGGCCGCCACGCCCTCCTTCGCCGCCAGGTCGCCGAGCCGCATCGGCCCGAAGGCGACCAGCGTCGACAGCGCGGAAATGGAGCCGTGGCCGGGCCCGGGTGTGCCTGCCTGCCGCAGCGACCGGGACAGCCGGCCGACGGCGAGGAACAACCGCCCAGCGACGTCCTCGGTTGACTCAACCACTCTCGAGCTCCTTCGCCTCGCCGACCGCTCGGGTGCGCTAAACCATACGTGCTCGCCGCGGCAAACCGAGGTGAAGCCGGGTTTTTCAGCGCGGCGGGCTGGACGCGTGCGCCCAGAACCGCTGCGGGATCCGGCCCGCCTGCCGGGCCAGCCGCCCGGCGACCACCGCCGAGCGCATCGCGTACGCCATCCGCTCCGGGTCCTGCGCCCTGGTCACCGCCGTGGACAGCAGCACCGCGTCGCACCCCAGCTCCATCGCGAGGGCCGCGTCGGAGGCCGTGCCGATGCCCGCGTCGAGGATGATCGGCACGCCCGCGCGGGCCACGATCAGCTCGATGTTGTGCGGGTTGCGGATGCCCAGCCCGGTGCCGATCGGCGCGCCCAGCGGCATCACCGCGGCGCACCCGGCCTCCTCCAGCCGCAGCGCGAGCACCGGGTCGTCGTTCGTGTAGGCGAACACGGTGAAGCCGTCGGCGACGAGCTGCTCGGCCGCGTCGAGCGTCTCGACCGGGTCGGGCAGCAGCGTCCGGTCGTCGGCGTGCACCTCGAGCTTGATCAGGTCGGTCTCCAGCGCCTCGCGGGCCAGGCGCGCGGTCAGCACGGCCTCCGCGGCGCTGCGGCAGCCCGCGGTGTTCGGCAGGAGCCGGATGCCGAGGCGGCGCAGCAAGTCGAGCACGCCAGAACCGCCCTCGGCGTCCGCGCGGCGCAGCGCGACCGTCGTCAGCTCGGTGCCGGACGCGACGAGCGCCCGTTCCAGCACCGACAGGTTCGCCGCGCCACCGGTTCCGATGATCAGCCGTGACCCGAGCTTGTGCTCGCCGATCACGAGCTGGTCGCCGTCGAACATGACCTCACCCACCTTGCACCGCCGTCAGGATCTCCAGCCGCGCGCCCGCGGGGACGGTCCTGGCCGTCCACTCGCCGCGGCGCACGACCTCGCCGTTGAGGGCGACCGCGACGCCGCGCTCGGGCGCGTCGACCGCCTTGAGCACGTCGGTCACCGTCGCGTCGTCGGGGACCTCCCGCCACTGCCCGTTGACCTGCACTTCCATCAGACCCCTCCTGTTCCGAGCCGGGCCGGGTCCGCCGCGAGCGCCTCCTCGGGCGGTTTCTCCCCGGCCAGCCAAGCCACGACGGCGTCGGCGGTCACCGGCGCCATGAGCAGACCGTTGCGGTGGTGACCGGTCGCGGCGAGGACGCCGTCGCCGAGGTCACCGATGAACGGGAGCGTGTCGGTGCTGGCCGCGCGCAGCCCGGCCGCGGTTTCGATCAGCTCGTACTCGTCGACGCTGGGGAAGATCCGCTCGGCGCCTTCGAGCAGCTCACGCACGCCGCGGGCGCTCACGGTGTCGTCGAAACCGGCCTCGTACTGCGTCGCGCCGAGGACCAGCTCGCCGCCTTCGCGCGGCACGAGGTACACCGGTCGCCCCTCGACGACGGCGCGCACCGTGCGCGTGGGCGGTGGCAGGCTCGTGCGCCGCGCGCGCAGGCGGAGGATCTCGCCCTTGAGCGGACGGACACCTCGCGCGAGCACCGGGTGCAGCCGGGCGCTGTGCGCGCCGGCGGCGACGACAACGACGTCGCACCGGACCTCGCAGTGGGCCGTGCGGACGCGGCCGGGCTCGACAGCCACCGCCTCGTCGCCGGTGAACTCGGCGCCGTGCTCGAGCGCGGCGGCTTCGAGGGCGCGGAGCAGCTTTCGGTTGTCGACCGCCAGGTCGCCGGGCACGAGCAGGCCGCCGCGCACCGCGCCGAGCCCGGGTTCGAGCGAGCGCAGCCTGCGGCCGGTGACCTGCTCGACCTCGCGGCCGACCGACCGCAGGTAGCCGGCGAGGATGTCCAGCTGGTCGGCGTCGGCCCGGTCCAGTGCCACGACGATCGTGCCGGCCCGGGACAGCCCCGGGTCGCCGCCGTCTGCCGCAAGCGCTTGCGCGAACGTGGGCCAGCGCCTGAGGGACTCCTCGCCGAGAGCGAGGGAGTCCTCCTCGCCGGGCCAGGCCTCGGTGACGGGGGCCAGCATGCCGCCGGCGACCCAGGACGCGCCGCGGCCGGGCGCGGGGTCGACGACGGTGACGCGGTGCCCGGCCGCCGCGGCGCGCCAGGCCACGGACAGGCCGATGACCCCGCCGCCGACGACGGCCACGTGCTGGTTGCTCATGAGAATCACGCTCCCTGCGCCGGCATGATCCGGATCAGGTTCCACGGTCGGAGCGCTGGCAGCTCCCTCTCAGCCCGTGGCTCGGGCTCCCGTGCGGACACCTCCACCCTAACGTGCGAGATAGGGTTCAGGCCATGCCAGGGCTCAGTGGTGACGAGATCAGGAAACGCCTCGACGCGGCGCGGCTCTACCTGTGCACCGGGGACCGGCCGGACCTGGCCGAGTTCGCCGACGCCGCACTGGCCGGCGGCGTGGACATCATCCAGTTGCGGGACAAGCGGGACGGGGCGCCGCTGGAGGCCCGTCAGGAGCTGGCCGCGCTGGAGATCCTGGCGGAGGCGTGCGCGCGGCACGGGGCGCTGCTGGCGGTGAACGACCGGGCGGACATCGCGGCGGCCGTCGACGCCGACGTGCTGCACCTGGGGCAGGACGACCTGCCGGTGCCGCTGGCGCGGCGGGTGATCGGCGACGAGCCGGTGATCGGCCGCTCGACGCACGACCGTCCACAGGCCGAGGCCGCGGCTGTGGAAGAAGGTGTGGACTACTTCTGCACCGGCCCCTGCTGGCCGACGCCGACAAAGCCCGGCCGCCCCGCGCCGGGCCTGGACTTGGTGCGCTCGACCGCGGCGCTCGGCACGGCGCGCCCGTGGTTCGCCATCGGAGGCATCGACGCCGAGCGGCTGCCGGAAGTGCTGGCGGCGGGCGCGACGCGGATCGTGGTGGTGCGGGCGATCACGGAGGCCGAGGATCCGGCTGCGGCCGCTCGTGCGCTGCGGGCGCAGCTGGACTGAGCCGGGCAGCTCGACGCTGGAACCCCGGGCTCCCGACCGCACGCGCTGGCGAACGGCCGCGCCCTCACCGCCACCCGCGCGCGGCTCTCTGGCCCAGACACGGGCGAGCCAGCGGCCGTCACGCGACCGGCTGCCCGAGGAGCTGGCGGCGGCCGCCTCACGGATCGTGGCTCGCGCCATCACCGCCACCCGCGCCGCGGACACATCTCGACTGGTCGCCCGAGGCGCCCACGGCAGGCACGATCACCGAGACCGAGGACCCGGCTGCAGCCACTCGCCCGCTGCGGGCACAGCTGGACTGACACGGGCCTTCGTCGGCCCTGGCTCGCCCGAGCGGCAGCCGAGTGTGGTTCCGCCGCGGTCAAGCCAGACCGGAGGCCCCAGACCGGCGGGAGGCTCTCAAGCCACCCGCAGGCGGTCGAGCCGCTCGTGCAGCATCGCGCGAGCCGACTCCGCCGCGCGGCGGCCGAGCAGGATCTGCACCGTGAGGCCATCCGCGAGGGCGATGAGCGTCTCCGCCTCCGCCGGGACATCCACGCCGGCCCGCACCTCGCCGGCGTCCTGCGCGGCCCGCAACAACACGGCGAGCAACTCCGCCAGCCCGGCGTAGTGGCCGCGCTGCACCTCCGCCAGCGCGGGGTCGACCGCCGACTGCGCGGTGAACGCCATCCACACCCGCGCCTCCACCGGGTCGTCGGCCGCGAGCATCGCCGTCAGCGTCTCCGCGAGCATCGTCACCGGTGACGCGGAACCGCCGATCCTGGCCTGCGCCCGCTCGCTGATCCGCCGGTTCACGTGCTCCTGCGCGAAGACCAGCATGTCCTCCTTGGTGCTGAAGCACCGCTGGACCGCGCCCATCGACACGCCCGCCTCACCGGCCACCTCGCGCAGGCTCACGCCCTCCAGCCCGCGGCGGCTGATCAACGCGCACACGGCGTCCGCGATCTGCCGCCGCCGGTCGTCGTGGTCGATCTTCCTGGGCATGTCGCCACTGTACCGATGCGAGCGCATCGGATCGTGCTACGGTTTCGATGCAGTCGCATCGGAAACGGAGGGGCCATGACCAACGCCCAGAAAGCCCGCTGGATCGTGGGCACGCTCCTGTTCGTCCAGGGCTTCGGCTCGGCCGTCACGGACGCCCTGTGGAACACCACGTTCGGCGTCGCCGGCCTGCTCCGGGCCGCCGGCTTGCCCGGCTGGTTCGACTACGTGGCCGGCACCGTCGGCGCGATCCTGCTGATCTGCGCACTCACCCGAACCAGCAGGGCGACCGGCCGTGCGTGAACTCGGCCGCCGGGCCTTCCTCGGCACGACCGCGCTCGCGGCCGCGGGCTGCACCCCACCGAAGGCAATCACGGCGGACCCGGTCTTCGTGCTCGTCCACGGCGCCAACGGCAACGCGGGCTCCTTCGCCCCGGTGGTCGCCGAACTGACCCTCGCCGGCCACCGAGCCCTGGCCGTCGACCTCCCCGGCCACGGTCCGCGGGGACACTTCCCGGTCAGCTACCAGACCCCGCAGGACCTGGCCGTCTTCGCGGCCGAACCGTCACCGCTCGCGGGGATCACCCTGGCCGACACCGTCGCGCACGTCACCGCCGTGGTCCGCCGGGCGGCGGCGCTTGGCCCGGTGGTCCTCGTCGGCCACAGCCTCGGCGGCGCGACGATCACCGGCGTCGCCAACCAGGTCCCCGGCCTCGTCGCCCGGCTGGTCTACCTGTCCGCCTTCTGCTGCGTCCGCCTGCGCAGCGTTCTCGACTGCTTCCTGGCCCCGGAAGCGGCCGGCTCGCTCCTGCCCGCCATTCCCGGCATCGGGGATCCGCAGGCCAGCGGCGTGGCGCGGACGAACTGGCGGTCGGCGGACCCCGCGTTCCTCGCGGCGGCGAAGGCCGCACTCGCCGCGGACTACGCGGACAGCACGTTCCGCGCCGCCCTGAACGCGATGGAGCCCGACGAATCGTGGGCCCTGACCACCGGTGACGCGCGCGGCGACCCGGCGACGTGGGGCCGGGTGCCGCGCACCTACCTGCGCTGCACGCGGGACCGGGCCATCCCCCTCGCGCTGCAGGACCGGATGATCCGGGAGGCCGACGAAGCGACCCCGCGCAACCGGTTCGACGTGCGCGACCTGGACGCGCCCCACCTCGGCCCCGAGGACCCGCGCGAACTGGCCGTCCTGCTCGCCGGCTGACACGAAACAGGCCCTTCGCGAAAACTCGCGAAGGGCCTGTGGCCGGTTTCGGATCAAGGACTGCTCGGTGCCGTGGTCGCCGTTTCGGACGCGGCGGACGGCGTTTCCTGGACGCTGGTGCTCGGCGTCGTCGTCACGGGGGACTCGGTCTCCTCGGCGCTGGACGACGTCGTCGGCGCGCTGCTCGTGCTCGCCGGCGCCCGCTCGTCCTCGCTCGTCGAGCTCTCGGTGACCGTCGTGACCTGCGTGGTCGTCGTCTCGGCGCCGCCGGAACCGCCGACCACCCGGCCCAGCGTCGTCCCGGTGCCGCCGGACACGGTGCTCCCGGTCGCCGCCTCGAAGCCGGTGATCGCCAGCATCCCGACCACGAACGCCACCACACTGGTCGCGACCGCGAGCGTCCACCGGCTCTTCCACCAGGGTTTCGCGGCGGCGGGCGGCGCCTCCTCCTCGACCGGCTGGTCCACCGGCTTCGGGATGAACACCGTCTTCTCGCCGCCCCCGGAACCGCCCTGCCCGGCCATCGGCATCCGGCGCGTCGCGCCGGACAGCGGTGGCGTGATCGGGTGCACGACCCTCGTCGGCATCTCGGTCAGCTGCGTGGCCGGTCTTCGCTGCGCGGCCCCGTTCTGCTGGTGCCTGATCAACGGGTGCGTCGACCGCGGCGCGACCGCGGGCGGCACGACCTTCGTCTGCTGCCGGGTCTCGGCCACGGCCAGCAGCTCGGCCGTCTTGCGCGCGGCCGCCCGCGTGCTGCGCAGCGAGCGCAGATAGATCTCGCCACCCACGGTCGTCACGATGCTCGCGACACCGGCGCCGATGACCGTGCCCGCCACCCCCAGCGTGGAGCCCAGGAAAGCAGCCGTCACCGCGGCCAGCGCCGACGCCACCACCTGCGCCGGAGACAGCCCGGACTTCTTCTCGGCGCTCTCTTCCTTCTCCTCGGTCATGATCGCGGTGTGTTCGCTCTCCCTCTCGTGTTAACCCCATCGTGTCCAACGTGTTTGTCGATTGAGATGCTCCCAGCGTTGCCGGAAGGTGACGCAGGCCACTCTCAACGTCCACAGTGGACACGACGGGCTTAACGATCCCTTGACAACGCAAGGGATCTTGGGGAGTTACGGGCGCCGCAGCGTGGTCACGAACTTGTACCGGTCACCGCGGTAGATGGACCGCACGAATTCGACCGGTTTGCCGTCCGCGGCGAACGAATGCCGCGACAGCAGGAGCATCGGGGTGCCGACGTCGGCGCCGAGCAGATCCGCCTCCTGCGGCCCGGCCAGCGCGGTCTCGATCGTCTCCTCGGCGCTGTCCATCTCCACGCCGTAGTGCTCGCGCAACACCGCGTACAGGGAACCGCCCGCCGACACGTGTTTGCGCAGGCCGCGGAACCGGCCGAGCGGCAGGTGCGTGGTCTCCAGCGCCATCGGCTCGCCGTCGGCCAGCCGGAGACGGCGCATCCGCAGCACCTTCGCGCCGTTGCGGATGCCGAGCAGCTTCGCCAGCTCGGGCTCGGCCGTCAGCTCCTCGACCTCCAGCAGCTTCGACGACGGCTCGCGACCCTTCGCCCGCATGTCCTCCGTGTAGGACGACAGCTGCAGCCGCTGCGCGAGCTTCGGCTCGGCGGCGAACGTGCCCTTGCCCTGCACCCGGTGCAGCCTGCCCTCGGCGGTGAGGTCCGCCAGGGCCTGCCGCACCGTGGTGCGGGAGACCGCGAACTCGGTGGCCAGCGAGCGTTCGGTGGGAATCGGCGAACCCGGCGGCATCGTCTCCAGCAGGTCGAGCAGATGCTGCTTCAACGCCCAGTACTTCGGTTCGCGCTGACCGCGCGTGGCTGACTCCAACATGACCGACTCCTCCTCGAACCGCGCCTCCGGCGCAGGATGAAACTACCCTTTCCGGATGGAACCGCGCCCGGGGTAGCATTGGTCTAGACCTCCGAAGGGATCCAGCATGAGCAACCCCGGACAGCACATGGCCGCGGAAATCGCCGAACAGCCCGCCGTTCTGGGCGGCCTGGTGGCCCGCCGCGGGGAGATCGCCGACGTCGCCGCCGCCATCTCCCGGCGCCCGCCGCGATTCGCCCTGCTGGCCGCGCGCGGCTCCAGCGACCACGCGGCGCTGTACGCGAAGTACCTCATCGAGGTCCTGCTCGGGCTGCCGGCCGGGCTCGTCTCGCCCTCCACGGTGACCCTCTACGGCGCGCGCCCCGACCTGCGGGACGTGCTGCTGGTGTCGGTCAGCCAGAGCGGCGGCTCGCCCGACCTGCTGGAGTTCACCCAGACCGCCCGCAAGCAGGGCGCGCTGACCGTCGCGGTCACCAACACCCCGGCCTCGCCGCTGGGCGGCGCCGCCGAACTGGCCGTCGACATCGGCGCCGGCACCGAGACAGCGGTGGCCGCCACCAAGACGTACTCCGCGACGCTGCTCGCGTTGTACCTGCTCATCGACGCCGTCCGGGGCGGCGACTCGTCCGCCGCGGCCGAGATCGAACCGCTGGCGCGGCAGGCGCTGGAGGTCGACGTGCAGCGCGCCGTGGACCGGTACCGCTTCGTCGACCGGATCATCACCACCGGTCGCGGCTACTCCTATGCGACCGCGCTGGAGTCCGCGCTCAAGCTCGCCGAGACCAGCTACCTCGCCGCCCGCGCGTACAGCGGCGCGGACCTGCTGCACGGGCCGGTCGCGGCCGTCGACGAGGAGACCGCGGTGCTGGCGATCACCGGCGCCGGGCGGGGCGGAGCCGCCCTGCGCGACGTGCTCACCGCGGTGGCCGGGCGCGGCGCCGACGTGCTGGCGCTCGGGTCGTCGGCGGGCGAGGTGCCCGCCGCGGTCCGCATCCCGGTACCGTCCGTGGCCGAGGAACTCGCGCCAGTGCTGGAGGTGCTGCCGGTGCAGCGGATCGCGCTCGGGCTGGCGCTGGCCCGCGGCTTCGACCCGGACCGCCCGCGCGGGCTGAACAAGGTGACCAGGACGCGATGAAGTTCGTCCTCGGGGTCGACGCGGGTGGCACGTCCACGCGTGCGCTGGCGGTCGCCGCGGACGGCACGGTGCTCGGTGCCGGGCGCGCGGGCGGCGCCAACCCGAACTCGCACCCGCCCGCGGAGGCGGTCGCCAACCTGGCGGCGGCGATCCGCGCGGCCACCGAAGTCCCCGGCCGGGCAAGCGCTTGCGTCGTCGGCATGGCCGGCACCGCGAAGCTGACCGACCCGGCGGTCGCGGCCCTGTTCGAGCGCACCTGGCGCGACCTGGGCCTGGACCGCGTGGTGGTGCTGACCGACGCGGAGGTCGCGTTCGCCGCCGCCACCGACGCGCCCGACGGGACCGTGCTGATCGCGGGCACCGGCTCGATCGCGGGCCGGATTCGCAAGCGCCGCATGGTCGCCACCGAGGGCGGCTACGGCTGGCTGCTGGGCGACGAGGGCTCCGGGTTCTGGCTGGGCCGGGAGGCCGTGCGCGCCACGCTGGCCGCGCTGGGCCGCGACGGCGACCTCGGCCCGCTGGCCACCGCGGTGCTGGCCGAGGCCGGGGTCGACGCGACCGACCGGAAGTACGCGTGGCGGCGGCTGATCACGGTCGCCAACGCCGAGCCGCCGGTCCGCCTCGCCCGGTTCGCGCCGCTGGTCGCGGTCGACGACCCGGCCGCGACCGACATCGTCGAGCGCGCCGCCGACCTGCTGGTCGCGACCGCGCTGGCGACCCGCGAGCCGGACGAGGACACCCCGGTGGTGCTGGTCGGCAGCGTCCTCGGCGACGGCACCAGGGTCGGCGAGCGGGTGCGGGCGAAGCTGGCCGGGCTCGAGGTCCGCACCAGTTCGGACGGTGTACTCGGTGCGGCCTGGCTGGCCGCGGTCGAGGCGTTCGGGGAGGCCGCGGCGCGCCGTCCGGGCTGACCGACCAAAGATCCGGGCGTTTTTCGTGCGCGGAGCACGAGTGCCGGGCCCGCCGCCCGTCGTACGGTGTGGGCGGCCCCCGGACCTCCCCCTCGCCGGGGGCTCTTACTCGCGCCCGGACTCCGGCACGACGCGCAGCCCCGGGTGCTCCTTCGGCAGCGTCCGGTACAGCACCCAGCCGCTCACCGCGATCGTCAGCGCCTGCAGCGGCCAGGTCATCACCGTGCGCGCGACGCCCAGCGCGACCAGCTCGCCCGCCCACCACAGCGGCAGGTAGACGACCACGCGCAGCACGTACTGCAACGACCACACCAGACTCGCCCGCGAGTAAGCGCGCAGCAGGTCGGGATCCTTGCGCCAGCGGGTCTTCTGGCCGAGCAGCAACCCGACCACGACCCCCAGGAGCGGCCACCGGACGACCACACTGGTCACCCACAGCAACGCACTGGCCACGTTGGACAGCACCTGGATCAGGAAGAAGTCCTGCGCGCGACCGGTGTGCAACGCGATCAACGCCGCCACGATCACCGCGGCGAGGCTGACCACGACGGCCCGCGCCTTGTCGCCGCGGGTCAGGCGCACCACGCCGACCACCACGGCGGTGGCGATCGCCGCGGCCGCGCCCCAGGCGATCGACGAACCCGCGGCCAGCCAGCCGATCACGAACGCCAGCGGCGGCAGGCTCGCGTCGATCGCACCCTTGCGACCACCCAGGATGCTGCCCAGCGACTCCCTCTGCGGCGTGGCTTGTCCGGTCACCCCTACAGCGTGCCCCAAAACTGTCGGTGCGGGCAGCTACCATCGAGATCTTCGCCACACGATCCGGGCGGACGGCGGTAATGGAGAAGCTCAGGAGGCCGAGAACGTAAGAGACTGTGACCTCGCGCTGAACCGACGGTGGCGTAGGTCGGGATTACAGGTGCATCCTGCTGAGTTGTTCGAGGGGCGATCAACACAGGTGCTGGCGAAAGGGGACGGCAGCGTGCGTGAGTACGACAGCTATGTCGCACTGGGTGACAGCTTCACCGAAGGTCTCAACGACTTCAACCCGGACGGGACCTTCCGAGGCTGGGCCGACCGGCTCGCCGAGATCCTGGCCGAAGGACAACCAGGCTTCCAGTACGCCAACCTGGCGCTGCGCGGGAAGATGCTCGCCGAAATCATCGAAGAGCAGGTACCCATCGCCCTCGAGCTCAAACCCGATCTGGTGACGCTGTGCGCCGGCGGCAACGACGTGATCGTGCCCGGCTCCGACGTGGACGAGATCGCGGCGCAGCTCGACGAGGTGATCGGCAAGCTGCGCGCGGCCGGCATCGACGTCCTCGTGTTCAACGGGCCGGACACCAAGCACCTGCCGGTGATGAGCGTGCTGCGCGGCAAGATCGGCATCTACAACGCGCACCTGTGGACCAGCGCGATCCGGCACGGCGCCAAGATCGTCGACCTGTGGGCGATGGACCCGCTGCACGACCCGCGCGCCTGGAGCGACGACAGGCTGCACTTCACCGCCGAGGGCCACCGGCGGATCGCGTTGCGCGCGGCCGAGGTGCTGGGGGTGCCGACATCGGAGGACTGGCGGGAGCCGTGGCCGGTCGTCGACGCGCGGGCGGACTGGATCACCAACCGCCGGTCGGACCTGGCGTGGACGAAGACGCACCTGTTGCCGTGGATCCGGCGGCAGCTGCGTGGCGAGTCGATGGGCGACGGGCTGTCGCCGAAGCGGCCGCAGCTGGAGCCGTTCGCGGTGCGCCCGCCGGTGTCGGACGACCGCGCCCCGGCGAGCTGAGCGTCACACAGCTGTTGGTAGGCCCACCCGTCGCCCACCGCCACCCTCAACGGAGACGCTGCGCGTCGCTGATAACTTCATGACATGCCGCTGCCCCATTGGACCCCGGAGGGGGTTCTTCCGACTGGGCGGCTTCCGGCGGACGTGGCCGACATCTACGAACGTCTCGTCTTCGACGCGCCGCACCAGAACGCCCGTGAGATCCTGTTCAGCGCTCTGAACAGCTATCTCGGCGCGGTCGCCCGGATCATCCCGAGCGGCCGCGCCTGGATCGGCGGGCAGTTCATCACTCGCACCCCGGACGTGCCCAGCGGGCTCGACGTCGTGCTGATCCCGGACGACTGGGGCAGCCTCAAGCGCATGACGGGCCGCGTGCGGGACGCGCTTTACGGGCTGCTGACCCTGCGCGGGGTCATCGTCGGGCAGCCCGCGATGTACCTCGATCAGGTACAACCCGTCGGGGGTCTGCTCGACGGGTTCCTGTGCTTCCCCGGTGACGAGGAGACGTGGGCCAACACCTGGTCGTACGAAGGGCGCCGCGGGTTCCCCGAGGTGGTGTGGTGATGATGGACTTCCGCCGGATCGCCGACGAGATCCCGGGCGGCACGTGGCTGGACGACCTGGCGCGCGCGTCGGCGATGGCCGCGCACGCGAAGTTCGAGCGGACGGCCCGGTCGCCGTTGCTGCGCGTGTCGATGCTCGGGTCGACGAACCTGGACGCGTACACGTTCTCCGACATCAGCCGGGCACTGCAGGACGCGACGGCGAGGTCGGGCACATCATCCGCAACCCGCAGGGCGAGATCACCTACGTCCAGCAAACCGACCGCGACAAGGCGCCGCTGATCCAGCGCGGCCAGGCGGGCAACACGATCTTCTTCGGCTTCCCCGAGCCGGCGCCGGACGACGCGTTGATCCACGACGGGATCGAGACGCTGTCGGAGCGCGCGGTGAAGGAGCTGTGCGACTTCCTGCCCGCGAACGGCTCCGACGACGGCGCGCTGGACGCGGTGCTGCTGCAACGGGACACGGTGCGCAACGCGGTGAGCGACATCGTCAGCGCGGTCGTCAAGAACACCGGCATCGGGCTGCAGCTGACGCCCACCGCTGGTGAGGACGTGACCCGCAGCATGACGACCGACCAGGCGAAGGTGCTGCACAACAGCCTGCGGGAGTCGCGGGAAGAGGTCGGCTACGAGACGGTCTCCGGCCGGCTCGACGGCGTGCGCACGCGCCGCCGGATCTTCTACCTGGAGCGCGAGTCCGGCGGGACGATCCAGGGTGCGGTGGCGCCGGACCTGCTGGACCAGATCAAGGAGAACCTGGACCGCCCGGTGACGGCCCGCCTGCGGGTAGTCCGCACGACGACGATCGACGGCCGGCGCGGCCGCCCGGTGCACGAGCTGCTGGAGATCACGCCGGAAGTGAACCTGTTCGACCAGTGAGCCTGGTCGGTGGTGGGGCCGCGGGCTGGGTTCCGCGTGGCGGGGTTGGCACTGCGGAGCTCGGTGCGGCACGGCTCGGTCCGGCGGCGTGGCGCGGTCCGGCGTGGCTCGGCCGGCGGCGTGACGCGGCCCGGCCTGGCTCGACCGGCGGCGTGACGCGGCCCGGCGCGGCTCGGCCGGCGGCGTGGCACGGTCAGGCACACGACCTTGATGCGGTGCGGCGCGGCACGGCGCGGTCAGGCACGGCACGGCCTTGATGCGGTGCGGCGTGGTCCAGCACGGCGCGACTCGCTGCGGCACGGGGCAGCTCGCCCCGATGCGGCACGCTGCGGTGCGGCTCGACCCCGCACGGTGTGCCGTGGTGCAGTGCGGCACAGCCCGCCCCGGCACTTCCCACCCCGGTGCGGCTCGGCCTGGCGCGGCCCAGGACGGTGTGGCGCGGTCCGGCACTGCCCGCTTCCGCGGGACGCTGCTCGGTGCGACGCTGCTCGGTGCGACGCGGCTCCGCTAGACGCGGTTCGGCGTGCCGCCGTTCAGCGCGGCCCGGCTGGCGGGCCCGGCTCGGTCCAGCCACCGCGCGACCCGGCTCGGTCCAGCCACCGCGCGACCCGGCTCGGTCCAGCCACCGCGCGACGCGGCTCGGTCCAGCCACCGCGCGGCGCGACTCGGCTGCCGCAGCGCGATTCGGCCACCGCTGAGTGCGGTCCGGCGCGGTCCGGCGCGGTCGCGCCGCACCCAGATGCCCGTCACCGAAACCACCATGCGGCGATGAACGGACCGTTCACCGCTTCCAGCCGTCCAGCGGAGCAACCACCAGGGCCAACCAGCCGAAACCCAAGGCGGCCGTCTGACGCTCCCCCACTGCGCCAGACGGCCAAGCCGGACCATACGCCCTCCGCAAGATCCATCGCTAAGAATTCGCTAAGTGCGGGGGCACCTTGTACTCGAAAGCGTCACCCCTCGTGACCCCGCGCAGCGTCCACCGGTAGCCCCAGCTCCGCCATCTCCGCGAGAACCTCCGCGGGCGGCCGGGGGCTGACCCGCGAGTGCAGCTCCGCCGCCAGCCCGACCTGCAGGCGTGCGCCGTCGAGGTCGCCGTCGCGGCGGGAGAGCCGTCCCAGCGTCAGCCGGCCGACCGCCTCCTGCAGCAGGAAACCCCGCAGCGACGCCAACTCGACCGCGGCGGACGCGTGCTTCCACGCCGCCCCGTCGTCGCCGAGGCCGAGGTACGACTCGGCCAGGTTGTTGAGCGACACGACCACATAGCTGTCGTCACCGAGGCGGCGGTCGATCTC
This sequence comes from Amycolatopsis sp. ATCC 39116, assembly GCF_000231075.2. Classification (NCBI taxonomy): domain Bacteria; kingdom Bacillati; phylum Actinomycetota; class Actinomycetes; order Pseudonocardiales; family Pseudonocardiaceae; genus Amycolatopsis; species Amycolatopsis sp. ATCC 39116. The sequence goes on from NZ_AFWY03000004.1 coordinate 188,969, forward strand.
CAGCGACGACAGCTGGTGCGCGATCGCCTCCGCGTACCGGCCCCGCGCCTTCTCCGCCTCCGCGCAGTTCGCCAGCGCCTGGCCCCGCAGCTCGTCCGTGCCCGCCGCCGAAGCCGCCTTCGTCAGGCACTCCACCGCCTCGTCGTGGCGACCGCAGCTGTTCAACGCGCACCCCAGGTGGATCATCGCGCAGGTGCGGCTCCCCTCGTCCGCCGCGATGGCCAGCGCCGCGGACGCGTCCGCCAGCGCGTCGGCCCCCAGGTCGAACGTCAGGAACATCGCGCAGCGCGAGATCAACATCCAGAACCGCGCCCGCGGATCCCCGCTCGCCTCGGCCGCCGCCATCCCCAGCGCCACCAGCCGCCGCCACTCGTCCCACAGCGGGCGCACCACCCGGTACGTGTGCGCCACCCGCGCCAGCCGCCACACGTCCTCGTGCAGACCGGCCGCCGCCGCGGCCTCCAGCACGGCCAAGAGGTTCGGCCACTCGGCCACGAACCACGCCAGCGCGTCATCGAAACCGGACAACGCGGGCACCGGCACCTCGACGGACGAAAAGTCCAGCGGGTCCACGATTCGCAGCAACCGGCGGCGCGCCGCGTCAGCCGCCGCCTGGTAGTACCGCACCGCCGGTCGCGGACTCGACGAACCAGCCAGCTCGCGCGCGTACAACCGCACCAGGTCGTGCCGCGTGAACACCTCCGGCGCGCTCTCGGTCAGCAGGTGGTGGGCCGCCAGCACCCGCAACCGCCGCCGCGCCTCCACGACCGGCACCCCGCACAACGCCGCCGCCACGAACGGACCGACCGCGGGCCCGGGAAACGCCCCGAGCGCCCGGAACATCGCCCCCACCTCGGCGGGCAGCCCCCGCACCGACACGTCCAGAGCCGCCCGCACCCCGGCGTCGTCCACGTCCAGCGCGGCCAGCCGCGTCCGCTCGCTCGCCAGCTCGGCCACGAACTCCGGCACCGTCCACGACGGACCGGCTGCCAGCCGCGCGCCCGCGATCCGCAACGCCAGCGGCAGGTCCCCGCACAACGCCGCCACCTGCGAGTGGTACTCCTCGAACGCCCCGCCCGAGACGTCGGCGATGAGCCGCACCGAGTCCCGCCGCGCCAGCCGCTCCAGCGACCGCACCCGCGCGCCGTGCGAAACGGTCAGCCCGTCCAGCCGCGCCCGCGAGGTCACCACCGCGACCGACCCCGGCCCCGGCGGCAGCAACGGCCGCACCTGCTCGGCCGACCGCGCGTCGTCCAGTACCACCAGCATCCGCCGTCCACCGGTGAGCGACCGGTACAACGCGAGCCGCTCCCCCTCCGGCTCCGGCACCTCGTCCGCGGGCACGCCGAGCCCGAGCAAGAACTGCGCCAGCACCTCCGCGGCCGGCACCGGCGCCTCGAACCCGCGCAACGCGGCGAACAGGACCCCGTCCGGGAACTTCGGCACCGCGCCGTGCGCCCACGACACGACCAGCGCGCTCTTGCCGATCCCGGGTGGCCCGGTGATCACGCCGACCGGCGCCACCTCGTCCAGCCAGGCCAGGTCCGCCGACCGCCCGGCCAGCAGCGGCACCGCGGGCGGCAGCTGCCGCGGCACCACCCGGCTCACGTCGATCGCCGACACGACCGGCGCCAAGTCGTCGTTCAGCACGTGTTCGTGCAGCGCCCGCAGGTCGGGCCCGAGGTCGAGGCCGAGCTTCTCCGACGCCGCCCGCGCGGCCTCCCGGTACACCTCGAGCGCGTCCGCCCGGCGCCCCGAGTGGTAGAGCGCCCGCATCAGCTGCCCGACCGTCCGCTCACGCCGCGGCTCCGCCCGGACGATCGTGGTCAGCTCGGCGATCAGCTCTTCGTGTCGTCCCAGCGCGAGGTCGGCGTCGACCCGGGCGCCGTGCACCGCGATCCGCAGGTCCGCCAGTTCCGGCGCGCGCACCGACTCCGGCACCCCGCCCAGCTCCGGCCCCTGCCACAACGCCCACGCCTCGTGCAGCAGCGAGGCCCGTTCCACCAGCGGCGCGGCCTCGGCGCGCTCGAACAACGCGCGGGCGCGGTGAACGTCGACCAGCAGCGGGTCGACGTTCAACCGGTAGCCGGGCGCGGCCGTGTCGATCCGGACCTCCGGCGTGCCGACCGACCGCAGCACGCGCCGCAGCTGGGAGACGTTGCCGTGCACGATCGTCCGCGCCGTCGGCGGCGGGTCGTGGTCCCACAGCGCGTCGATCAGGTCGTCGAGCGCGACGATCCGGTTCGGCTGGAGCGCCAGCAACGCGAGCAGCCCGCGCACACCGGGACCGCCGATCGGCACCGGCCGGTCACCGGCGCACAGCTGCACCGGTCCGAGCAGCTGGACGCGCAAACCCTTGAGCACAGGCCCCTCCCCGAGCGCCGCGCCGGAGGAAACGAGTACGGCCCCGCACCATCAGTCCCGATCTGATGGTGCGGGGCCGCACTCGGTGAAACAAGTGACGGGGCCGGGTGCGCCTCGCCATCGCTACCGGCGTCACACGGGATTCACCCCGAGCAAGGAAGACCCATGCTGCCGCCGTTCGCAGTGGCGGCACTGTAACAGGGCGCGATGAAGCGGCTACACCCGACCCGCACTTCTTCCGGTGTCTACCGCGTCACAGGCGTGAAGTCCCGGCTGCCGATGAAGGTCGGCCGCGGCTTCGCCGCCGCGAACGGCTCGACGAGCGCGTTCTCGACGCTGTTGAACACCAGGAAGATGTTCGAGCGCGGGTACGGCGTGATGTTGTTGCCGGACCCGTGCATGATGTTGGAGTCGAACCACAGCGCCGAGCCCGCCGGCCCGGTGAACTGGTCGATCCCGTACTCCGCGGCGAGCTTGGTGATGTCGTTCTCGCTGGGAACGCCGATCTCCTGCTCCTTCAGCGACGACTTGTAGTAGTCGTCCGGGGTCTCGCCGACGCACGGGACGAACGTCCGCTGCGAGCCCGGCATGACCATCAGGCCGCCGTTGAAGGGGTAGTTGTCGGTCAGCGCGATCGAGCAGCTCACCGCCCGCGGACGCGGCATGCCGTCCTCGGCGTGCCAGGTCTCGAAGTCGGAGTGCCAGTAGAACCCGGTGCCCTTGAAACCCGGCATGTAGTTCACGCGGCTCTGGTGGATGTACACCTCGGAGCCGAGGATCTGCCGGGCGCGGTCGAGGACACGCGGGTCGCGCACGAGTTCGGCGATCAGCTCGCTGATCTTGTGCACCTCGAAGATGGACCGGACGCTGCCGGTCTTCTTCTCGGTGATGACCCGCTCGTCGGCCTTCAGCTGCTCGTCGCTGGAGAGCCGGACGAGCTCCTGCCAGTAGCCCTGCACTTCGGCGGGCGAGAGCAGGCCCTCGACGATGTGGTACCCCTTCGCGTCGTGCGAAGCGAGTGTCGCCGCATCGATCGGGCCGTCGGCCTCACTGCCCCAGACAGTGGGGTCGACGCGATCGAAGGGCTCGGCCGGGGCAGGAACCCTGGTCGGGTAACTGTCCTCGACACCGGTTTCCATGATCGTCAAATCGGTTCGCCTCCTTTTATGCGTTGCCTTTCGGTAGGGGCCTCGCTCCGTGGTGGCTCAGGCGGACTTCTCGTCCGCCTCGTCCTCCTCGACGACGAGCGGGTACACGCCGTTCTCGTCGTGCACCTCCCGGCCGGTGACCGGCGGGTTGAAGACGCACACGGTCTTCATGTCGGTCTTCGGGCGGACCTGGTGCTTGTCGTGGTCGTTGAGGAGGTACAGGGAACCCGGCTTGAGCTGGAACGTCTCGCCGGTCGCCTTGTTGGTGATCTCGCCTTCGCCCTCGTAGACGAAGACCGCCTCGATGTGGTTGGCGTACCAGAAGTCGTTGACGGTCCCCGCGTACAGCGTGGTCTCGTGCACCGAGAAGCCGACCTTCTCCTTCGCCAGGATGATCCGCTTCGAGCGCCAGTTCGGCGTCTTGATGTCGGCGTCGGTGTCGGTGATCTCGTCGAGGGTCCGGACGATCAAAACTTATCCCCTTCTCGTTCTTCTCTACTTACCGAGCACGGCCTTGACGGAGGCGTCGATGATCTCCAGCCCCTCGCCGACCTCGGCGTCCGTGAGGGTCAGCGGCGGCAGCAGCTTCACCACCTCGCTGTCCGGTCCGGAGGTCTCCATGAGCAGGCCGCGTTCGAACGCGGCCGCGCAGACCCGCCCGGCGAGTTCCCCGTTCTGGAACTCCAAACCGCGGGCGAGGCCGCGGCCCTTCGCGGTCAGCTCCGCTTCCGGGTAGGCGTCGACGAGGCCCTGCAGCGCGGCGCCGATGCGCTCGCCCTTGGCGCGGACCGACTTCTCCAGCTCGTCGTCGCTCCAGTACGTGCGCATCGCCTCGGCGGCGGTGACGAACGCCGGGCTGATGCCGCGGAAGGTGCCGTTGTGCTCACCCGGCTCCCAGACGTCGAGGTCGGGGCGGATCAGGGTCAGCGCCATCGGGATGCCGTAGCCGGACAGCGACTTGGACAGGCACACCATGTCCGGCTTGATGCCGGCTTCCTCGAAGCTGAAGAACGGGCCGGTGCGGCCGCAGCCCATCTGCACGTCGTCGACGATCAGCAGGATGTCGTGCCGCTTGCACAGGTCGGACAGGCCACGCAGCCACTCGATGCCTGCCGCGTTGATGCCGCCCTCGCCCTGCACGGTCTCGACGATCACCGCGGCCGGCTCGTTGAGCCCGCTGCCGGAGTCCTCGAGCAGCCGCTCGAAGTACAGGAAGTCCGGGTAGACGCCGTCGAAGTACTGGTCGTAGGGCATCGGTGTGGCGTGCACCAGCGGGATGCCCGCGCCGTGCCGCTTCATCGAGTTGCCGGTGACCGACAGCGCGCCGATGGTCATGCCGTGGAAGGCGTTGGTGAAGTTGATGACCGACTCGCGGCCGGTGACCTTGCGGGCCAGCTTCAGCGCGGCTTCGACGGCGTTGGCGCCACCGGGGCCGGGGAAGATGACCTTGTAGTCCAGCTCGCGCGGCTTGAGGATCTTCTCGTCGAGCGTCTCGAGCAGGTCGCGCTTGGCGACGGTGAACATGTCGAGCGCGTGCGTGACGCCGTCGCGCTCGATGTAGTCGATCAGCGCCTTCTTGAGCACGGGGTTGTTGTGCCCGTAGTTCAGCGCGCCGGCGCCGGCGAAGTAGTCGAGGTACGGGCGGCCGTCCTCGGCGTAGAGGCGGCTGCCCTGCGCGCGGTCGAACACGACCGGCCAGCCCCGGCTGTAGCTGCGCACTTCGGATTCGAGCTTTTCGAAGATGCTCACTTTGGGTTTTCCCCTCACTGGTGCTTGTCGACAGCTAATCGCACGGGCGTCCTCGCCCAATTCCGCCGTTATCTCGGGAGCAGCGGCCCGATTCGGTAAAGGTCTTCCGGCTCGTGCCGTGTGCCGTCGTCCGGAAAGTCGGCCGAGCCGAACAGCTCGGTGCGCTCCAGCTCCGCTCCCCACCGTTCCGCGAAGGAGGTGAACAGGCGGATGGACGCTTTGTTGTCGGGCGTGATGGTGGTCTCCAGGTGACGCACCCCGTCGGCCACCAACCGCGTGAACAGGTTGTCGAGCAGGGCTCCGGCCAGCCCCTGCCCGCGTTGCGACGCGTCGACGGCGACCTGCCAGACGAGCGCGGTGTCCGGCGCCGTGGGACGGCGATAAGCGATCACGAATCCGACCGCGTCACCGTCCACCCGCGCCACCACCGAGGTGTCGGCGAAATCGCGGCACCACAACAGATATGCATAAGGCGAGTTGAGATCGAGCTTCTGCGAATCGCGTGCGATTCGCCAAAGCGCAGCCCCGTCGGCCTTGGTCGGATTTTCGATCAAGTGCTTTCCGGACATGTCAAAACAACCTAACAGAGTTGTTTCGGTCGTTCAGCGCATCGTCGTGCGCACAGCCTGGCTACCTGCAACAACGACGAAACACACGTGAGAATGACAACAGAAAGCTGGCGCTGCGGAACCCAGGTGTGCTATGGCCCCTTACCTGGGTGAGGCCTTATCACGTAGAGCGCTCGTCCGGCGCTGCGCGTTACACGGTAGTGGCAGCGCTCACAGGACGCGAGTCCACTCGCCGGGATCGCACGCCGCCCAGAACCGGACGCCGAAGCGCGACAGGCGCACGGTCCGGCGCACCAGCCGCGCGCGGCGCGCGGATTTCGCGGCCGACCGGACCAGGTCCTCGGTCGCCAGGATCTCGTACTGCGACTCCAGCTCGGCGGACTCGTCGTCCAGCTCGACCAGGCCGAACCCGGCCAGCCGCGTCAGGTAGCCGGGCACCTCGTCGGCCAGCGTCACGCCGGCCGCCTTGCCGACCGTGGAGGCGTTGCGCAAGATCGTGCGGCCGCCGCCGAACCCACGCTCAGTGACGTCGATCACAGGGAACGCCGCGCCGGTGGCGAGCGTGGCGATGATGCGGGCCTCGTCGGGGGTGAGCTGGCGCAGCACCGTGGCGTAGAGGTACTCGCGGGCCTGCTCGCGGCCGAAGCCGACGGACCGGTCCAGCAGCTCCTTCATCGCGGCGCGCAGCGGCTCGCGCGCGGGGACCAGCTCACCGGCGCCGTTCGGGGCGTGCTCCGTGCCGGCCGCGCTGAGCGCGACCACGTACGGGTCGTCGACCTCGTCGAGGCGGCGGCGCAGCCCGGTCAGGACCTGCCGCTCGACCTGCCGCAGCCCCTCACCGGCCAGTTCGAGGCCCGGCAGCGGCAGCCGCTTGCCGATCGTGAACCCGGTGCGTGCGGCCCACCCGGCGAACCGGCCCGCCCGGCGCAGCAGGTTCTCGTCGCCGCCCTCCGGCGAACTCGGCAGGTTCTCGCTGGTCAACCACATCACCCCGTTTCCCAGGATGATGTTACGGCCGGGTCAGCGGAGAGCCTTGTTCGCCTTCCGGGTCGCCTTGCGCAACTGGAAGATGCGCGCGCCGCCGACCAGGGCGACCAGGACGGCGCCGGCGATCGCGGAGAACAGCATGGCCACGGCCAGCGGCAGGCTGCCCTCCATCCCCAGGAAGGCCACCGTCGTCGAGTCCAGGTTCTGCAGGATGAAGATCAGCAGGAAGACCAGGATGATCAGGGCGACGATGATCGCGACCCAGGTCCCGCTGACGCGGGTCCGTTTGATCTTGACCGGCTTCGCGGGCGCGGGTTCCGTCACGGGCGGCTGGGGTGGGGTGCCGGTGGCCGGCTCGTCCCCCTGCGCGTGAGTCATACGCCGATTGTGCTCGGGTGGGTGGATTCGCGCAGGTCGAAATCACACGGACCGGCTAACCGGCCAGCTGAGCGTGACCACATCGCGACCCGAGGAGCCCAGGTCCGGCGGCGTCCGCTGGTCGACACCGAGACCACGCAGCGCCTCGGCGACCTCACCCGCCCGGTCCACGGGCAGGCAGAGCCGCCGCCGGGTGACGTCGACCAGCTCGTCGAACCGGGCGTACTCCGGCCTGGCCGGCTTGTGCCAGCGCACGACCGCGGGCTCCAGGCCGAGTTCCCGTAGCGCGGCGACGGCGTCGTCGGCCGTCGGCCCGTCCGGGCGCTCGATGCCGTGGAAGTGCCGCCACAGCGGGTTGAGGGTGGTCAGCGGGTGGGCCTCGGCCAGTTCGACGACGACCTTCCGGCGCGCGTGGGCGGTCAGCGCGTCGGCGAACGGCGCGAGGTCGGGGGCGTTGTAGATGACGTGCGCGCAGACCACCACGTCGGCGGGCTCGACGTCGACGTCCGGCCACCGCCCCTCGAGGGTGTGGTGCGGCAGCGACAGCGCCTCGGCCCGCCGCCGGAACTCCGCGAGCAGCCCGGCGCTGGTGTCGACGGCGGTGACCCGCGTGATCGACCGCGCGCACGGCAGGCTCGCGGCCCCGGCGCCCGCGCCGACGTCCAGCACGGTGCCGGGCAACGCGTCCAGCACGGCCTGGTGGGTCGGCGTCGCGGCCGCCGCTATCTGGCGGTCGGCGCGGCGGGCGAACACCTGCTTCGGCACGACCCAGGGCGATTCGGGCGCCGCGGCCAGGATGTGCTCGGGGATCGCCCAGTCCGCCAGCTGCTCGGACCACCTGCGCAACGCGTCGGCCATGTCCTCATTGTGCCGGTCAATCAGTGATTGATTCGGTGATGGATCCGTGCTTCCCTGGAGGAGTGCCGAGCACCGACGCTTCCACCCGTGAGCGACTGCTGACCGTCGCCGAACGACTGCTGCTCGAATCCGGCTACGACGCGGTGTCCGTGCGGGCGATCAACAGCGCGGCCGGCATGAACCCGGCCGCGGTGCACTACCACTTCGGGTCGAAGGACGCGCTCATCGCCGCGCTGCTGGAGGCCCGGCTCGCACCGGTGTGGCAGCGACGGCTGGACGAGGTCACCGAGCGGCGGCGCGGCGGCTGGACGCCGACGGTGCCCGAACTGGTGGACCTGGTCGTCACCCCGCTGGCCGAACTGGCCGCGGACCCCGTCGGAGCGCTGCGGTTGCGGCTGCTGGCGCGGTTCGTGCTGGGCAGGCGCGAGCCGGCGTGGACATCGCGGTGGTTCGGGCTCGGCCCATGGATCGAGTTGCTCCGGGACGCGCGGCCGGAGCTGGCGAAGGCGGAGGCGGCGCAGCGGTGGCTGCTCGCGTTCGGCCTGGTGCTGCAGTTCTTCGCCGACGGGATGCCCGGCGAGGTGCCGGTGGACACGCTGCGGGCGTTCGTCGCGGCGGGATTGGCGGGGTCATGACCGACGTCTTCGCGCCCGCGCGACTGGGGCCGGTCGAGCTGCGCAACCGGATCATCAAGGCGGCCACCTTCGAGGGCGCGACGCCGGACGCCCTGGTCACCGACCGGCTGATCGAGTTCCACCGGCGGCCGGCGCGCGGCGGGGTGGGGATGACGACGGTGGCCTACTGCGCGGTGTCGCCGGAGGGGCGCACCGACCGGCACCAGATCTGGATGCGCGAGGAGGCGCTGCCCGGGCTGCGGCGGCTCACCGAGGCCGTGCACGCGGAGGGCGCGGCGGTGAGCGCGCAGATCGGGCACGCGGGGCCGGTCGCGAACGCGGCGTCGAACCGGTTGCCTGCGCTGGCGCCCGGCCGGTTCCCCAACCCGCTGGGAATGCGGATGACACGAGCGGCCACTGTGGACGATCTGGCGCGCGTCGTGCGTGCGCACGCGTCGGCTGCCCGGTTCGCGGTCGAGGCCGGGTTCGACGCGGTGGAAATCCACTTCGGACACAACTACCTGGTGAGCTCGTTCCTCAGCCCGCGGCTGAACCGGCGCCGCGACTCCTACGGCGGGTCGCTCGCGAACCGGGCGCGGCTGGCGCTGGAGGTCGCGCGGGCGGTGCGGGACGAGGTCGGGTCGCGCATCGCCGTGACGGCGAAGCTGAACATGGACGACGGGTTGCCGGGCGGGTTCTGGCTGGACGAGAGCGTGCAGGTCGCGCGGTGGCTGGAGGCGGACGGGACCGTCGACGCGCTGGAGCTGACCGCGGGCAGTTCGCTGCTGAACCCGATGTACCTGTTCACCGGGGACGCGCCGGTGCGGGAGTTCGCGGCGGCGTTCCCGCAGCCGGTGCGCCTCGGCATCCGTGCCGTGGGCGGGGCGTTCCTGAAGAGCTACCCGTTCCAGGAGGCCTACCTGCTGGACCGGGCGCGCCAGTTCCGCGCGGCTGTGGACCTGCCGTTGATCCTGCTCGGCGGGATCACGCGGCTGGAGACGATGGAGCGGGCGATGGCCGAGGGGTTCCAGTTCGTGGCGATGGCGCGGGCGTTGCTGCGTGAGCCGGACCTGCCGCTGCGCTTGCGGGCCGGGGCACGTTCGCTGTGCGTGCACTGCAACCGCTGCATGCCGACGATCTACGGGGGGACGCGATGTGTGCTGACGTGATCGCCGTGACCGGGTCCGCTTCGGGGATCGGGGCGGCCGTGGTGGCGGCGTTACGGGCGGACGGGCACGAGGTGGTCGGCGTCGACCTGCGGGACGCGGAGGTGTGCGCGGATCTGTCCACTGCGGACGGCCGGCGGGCGGCGGTGGACGGGGTGCTCGCGCTGGCGCCTGCGTTGGACGGGCTCGTGGTGTGCGCCGGGCTCGGGCCGCACGTGCCGGATCCGCTGCGGATCGTCGAGGTCAACTACCGGGGCGCGGTCGAGGTGCTGGACGGGTTGTTCCCGGCGCTGCGCGGCGCGGCGGTGGCGGTGTCGTCGTCGGCCTCGACGATGGTGAAGTGGGCGGACAACCCGATCGCGCGCGGCGAGGAGGCGGCCGCGCTGGCGGAGGCCGGCGAGTACGCGGGACACCTGGCGTACTCCTGGTCGAAGAACGCGCTGACGGTCGCGGTGCGGCAACGGGTTGCGCAGTGGGGCGCGGCGGGCGTGCGGCTGAACACGGTGGCGCCCGGGGCGGTGGACACCCCGCTGCTGCAGGCCGGCCTGGCATCCCGCTTCGGGGACGCGATCCGGAACTACCAGGCGCCGATCCCGCGCCGGGGGCGGCCGGACGAGATCGCCTCGCTGATCCGCTACCTGCTCGGCCCGGGGGCGGGCTACATCCACGGCGCGCAGCTGATGATCGACGGCGGATCGGACGCATTGCTGCGGCCGACGGAGTTCTGATCCGGGGCGCTTTGCTTGGGCACCGACAGGATCGGCGCCCTACCGCGGCAGGCGGCCCGCCAGGGGCTCGCCGCACCCCGCAGCGGCAGCAGGCCGGGGGCCTCTGCTGCTCGGGCTCAGCTCGCGCCCAGCACAGCGCAACGGGCGCTCTGCCGCGGCGGCAGGCGACCACCGCCGAAGGCGGCCGCAGCGGCAGGCCCCCGCAGCGGCAAGCAGCCCCAGTGGCAGGCCGCCGCACTGGCAGGCCACCCCACCGGCAGGCCACCCCACCGGCAGGCCCCCGCACCGGCAGGCCACCCCACTGGTAAGCAGCCCCAGTGGCAGGCCCCCGCACTGGCAGGCCGCCCCACCGGCAGGCCCCCGCACCGGCAGGCCGCCCCACTAGCAGGCCGCCTGCTGCCGCGGCGGCCCCGGCCGCTCGTGTCGAGGCGTCAAGCCCCCGCCAGCACCTCGCGCAGCCGGTCGATCTCCGACAGCCACGACGGGCGGTCCGGCGCCTCCCAGAGTTCGTCCAGTTCGGACTTCTCCGCGAGCACCCGGTCGATCGCGCGCACCGCCAGTGCTCTCAACTCGCTTGGCAGCACCGGGATCGGCTCCTCCGGCCCGTAGCTGTCGTCCACCGGATCACCGCCCGGGACCTGGGACGCCACGAGCGCGGCCGCCGCCACCGCGAGCATTCCCTCGGGCGCCTCCAGGTACCCCGAGTTGCCCGCCGCCGCCTCCAGCGTCGTCCGGATCAACTCCCCGCGCTCACCGGCAGGCAGGTCGTCCAGCTCGTTCGCGAAGTCGGCGGCCTCGTCGTTGTCGAAGTGCCCGATTCCCCACGTTCCCATTGGTTCCTCCTCGAAGTCGCCGTGATCTTCGCAGGAGGCACCGACAAAAATTAAGCGGTCAGCCACGCCTGCGCGGCCTGGAGGGCGTCCAGCGTGATCTGGTGCCCGCCGTGGTGGCGGTGCACCGTCACCGAGGCCGACCGCTCACGCAGCAGCTGGATGAACTGCTCGTTCGACGGCAGCGGCGCCATCGGGTCGCGTTCCCCATTGGACAGGAACACCCGGGTGGCGCTGAGGTCGTGCGCGGGCGGGTCCGGCACCGGCAGCATCGACGCGAACAACGCCGCCTCCCGCACCACGTCCGGGCGCAACAGGACCAGCGCGCCGCCGATGTTGGCGCCGTTGGAGAACCCGACCGCGACCAGCCGGCGTCCGTCCAGTCCGTACTCCCGGCGTGCGTCGAGCACGAACGACGCCAACTCCTCGGTGCGGGCGCGGACGTCGTCGTAGTCGAAGACGCCCTCCGCCAGCCGCCGGAACCACCGCGCGGCGCCGTGCTCGGACACCGGTCCGGCCGGGGCCAGCAACGCGGCCGACGGGCTCAGCTCCCGCGCGAGACCGACCAGGTCGTCCGGCCCGCCGCCGGTGCCGTGCAGCAGCAACAGCACCGGCGCATCCGGCGAGCCCTCGATGAACTTGTGCTCGAGCGTCATCGGTTGTTCTCGCCCGGGATGTCCAGCTTCGGCAGGGCGCGCTCGATCTGTTCGCGGTCCGGCTCCAGCCACGGCGGCAGCTTCAGCGCGCGGCCGAGCTCCAGCAGCGGCTCGTCGATGGCGAACCCGGGCTGGTCGGTCGCGATCTCCAGCAGCGTGCCGCCCGGCTCGCGGAAGTAGATCGAGCGGAAGTACTGCCGGTCGAGGATCGAGGTGACGTTCACGCCCCGGTCGACGAGCTCCTCGCGCCACGCGGCCTGGCTTTCCTCGTCGGGCGCGCGCCAGGCGACGTGGTGCACGGTGCCCGCGGCGACGAGCCCGCGCGGGGCGTCCGGCGTGACCAGGACGTCGACCATCGCGCCCGGCCCGCCCTCACCGGCGGTGAAGCGCAGGCGGTTGCTGTCCTGGCTGCTGAAGGTCAGGCCCAGCTCGCCGAACATGTCGGCGGTCGCGTCCTCCTTGGCGACCGAGAGGGTCACCGAGTGCAGGCCGCGGATGGCGTGCTCGGCCGGGACGTGCCCGTTGTCCCACGGATCGCGCGGGTCGCCCTGGGGGTGCGCGACGAGCGCGAGCTGGAGGCCGTCCGGGTCGCGAAAGGTCAGGACGTCCTCGCCCTCCCGGTTGGCGATGCGACCGGTGGTGACGCCGGCCTCGGCGAGGTGGTCCTTCCACCAGCCGATCGAGTCGGCGGGCACGGAGAACGCGGTCGTGGTGGCCTGGCCGGTGCCGAGGCGGCCGCTGGGAGCGTCCGGCCACGGGAAGAAGGTCATCAGCGTGCCCGGCTTGCCGGACTGGTCGCCGTAGTACAGGTGGTAGGTGCCCGGATCGTCGAAGTTGACCGTCGTCTTCACCAGGCGCAGGCCGAGCGTGCGCAGGTAGAAGTCGGCGTTGCGCTGGGGGTCGCCGCCGATCGCGGTCACGTGGTGCAAGCCGCTCGTCTTGATGGACATCGTCTGCTCCTTTGCCGGGGCCTCAACCTAACCCGCAGAACCTCTCGCCAGCAAGATATATTCCGAGAAGAGTTCTGGTCGGTATAGTCATGGGGTGACCACTCCCGGCGATGACGAGATCGTGACCTGGTGGGGCCTCGTGATCGAGGGGTACCTCGCCACGCAGGATCGACTCATGGGCGAGATCGCCGAGCGGTTCGGCCTGGCGCCGGCGCCGTTCGACATCCTGCTGCGGCTGGTGCGCACGCCCGGCCACCGGATGCCGATGACGCGCCTGGCCACCGAGGCGGCGCTGTCCAGCGGCGGGTTCACGAAGGTGGCGGACCGGCTGGTCGCGGCCGGGCTGATCACCCGCAAGCCGAGCCCGGACGACCGGCGCGTGACGTTCGCGTGCCTCACCGAGCACGGGCGCGAGGTGGCGGAAAAGGCGCGCCAGGCGTGCGCCGAGATCCTGCGGCGCCGTGTGCTGGAGCCGCTGGGGCCGGAGGCTTCGCAGGCGCTGGCCGACGCGATGCGGACGTTGCGTGAAGTGAACGGCACCAGCTGAAACCCCCGTTGCCTCCAGCGAATTCGCGGCGCACGATTAGTGCTCTCGTGAAGGAGGCGGGCCATGCTCACCAAGTCGACCATCACGCACATGCTCCCGGCGCAGGATGCCGATCGCGCCCGGCACTTCTACGGTGACCAGCTCGGCCTGCGCCAGACCGACACGGGGCCCGACGGCACCTGCTACTTCGAGGCAGGCTCCGGGCACGTGATCGGCCTGCGCCCGCTGCCGGACACCAAGCCGAGCGAGAACACGGTCCTCAGCTTCGAGGTCGAGGACATCTCCGCGGAGGTCCGCGACCTGGAGGAACGCGGGGTGCGCTTCGCCGACTACGACACCGGCGACCTGCGCACCGAGGGGCACATCGCCACGCTCGGCAAGGAGAAGGCGGCCTGGTTCGCCGACACCGAAGGCAACTGGCTCTGCCTCCACCAGGCGATGCGTTAGATCCCCAGCCCCGGGTAGAGCTTCGCGGCGTTGCCGGACAGCACGTCTCGCACGACGGCGTCCGGCAGGCCCAGTTCCAGCAGCGCCCGGACGTTCCGCGCGGCACCCGGGACGCCGGGCCAGTCCGTGCCGAACACGAACCGCCCGGCCAGCCGGGTGAAGTCGAACCGCGCGTAGTACCCCGGCAGCTTCCGCGGCGGCAGGCCGGACAGGTCCAGCCACACGTTGTCGCGCGCCAGCGCCAGGAACGCGGCCACGTCGTACCACCAGCCGCGGCCGCCGTGGGCGAACACGAACTGCACCGACGGGAAGTCCTCCACGACGTCGGCCATCAGCTCCGGGTTGCCGAAGCTCGCGCGGGCGCCGGGGAAGCTGCTCGTGCCCGAGTGGATGATCACCGGCACCCCGCGTTCGGCGCACACGTGGTACGCGGCGTACAACTCCTTGTCCCCCGGCGAGAACGCGCCGTGCACGGGGTGGATCTTCAACGCCACCGCGCCGAGGTCCAGCTGCCGCTCCACCTCGGCCGCCACCGGGTGGTGCAGGTACGGGTTCACGTTCGCCACCAGCCGGAACCGCGTCGGGTTCTCCGCGACCAGCGGCAGGTTGTCCTCGATCGGCTGGATCCCGGTCGCGCGCGGGCTGTACTCGCAGAACAACAACGCGCGGTCGACGCCCTCGGCCTCGAACAACGCGTCCAGCCGCGCGGGCACGACGTTCCCATCCGCGTCGTAGGCCGAGCGCCAGTCGTGCGGGCCCGAGAACCGCTCCGCCCACTCCAGCCACGCCGGTTTCAAGGTGCTCAGCCGCGGCGCGTGGACGTGCGCGTCGACCACGGTGCAGCCGTCGATCACGTGAGCGCCCCCGGCCGCAGCGAATCCCGCACCAGCTCGCGGATCACGTTCCGGCGGATCTTGCCCGTCGCGGTCTTGGGCAGCTCCTCGACACCCACCACGGCACGTGGCCGTTTGAACGCGGCAAGCCCCTCGCGGCAGAAGTCGATCAACGCGTCCGGGTCGACGGCCCGCCCGGCGGCAGGCACGACGCAGGCCACCGGTTTCTCGATGCCGTCGGAGTCCGGCGCCGCCACCACCGCGACCTCGGCGACGTCCGGGTGCTGCAGCAACCGCTGCTCCACCTCGGCCGGCGACACCCAGATCCCGCCCGCCTTTAGCATGTCGTTGAACCGGCCCAGGCACGTGTACGTGCCGTCCGGGTTGCGCACGTAGCTGTCGCCGGTCCGCAGCCACTCGCCCTGGAACACCTGCTTCGACGTCTCGTACCGGCTCCAGTAGCCGAACGCGGTGGACGGCCCGCGCACGTACAGCTCGCCGGGCTGGCCGGTGGTCTCGATCAGCGTGCCGAGCGGGTCGCGGATCTCCAGGTCGTAGCCCGGCACCGCGACACCCGTGGTGCCCGGCACCACCTCGCCCGGCCGGTTGGACAGGAAGATGTGCAGCGCCTCGGTGGACCCGATCCCGTCCAGGATCTCCACCCCGAACCGGTCCCGGAACCGCTCGTAGATCACCGCGGGCAGCGGCTCGCCCGCGGACACCGCCTGCCGCACCGAGGAGAACGTGTCCGGCGGCAGGTCGGCGGCCAGCAGGGCGGAGTAGAACGTCGGCACCCCGAAGAACAGCGTCGGCCGCTCGGCGCGCACCCGGTCGGCGACCAGCTGCGGCGTCGGACGGCCCGGCTCGAACACCGTGCTCGCGCCGGCCGACAACGGGAAGAACGCGGAATTGCCGATGCCGTAGGCGAAGAACAGCTTGGCGACGGAGAAGCACTTGTCGTCGGGGCCGATCCCGAGCACCTGCCTGCCGTAGGTCTCGCACACCGCCCGGATGCTCGCGTGCCGATGCATCGCGCCCTTGGGCTGGCCGGTGGTGCCGGAGGTGTACAGCCACAGCGCGGGCGAATCCGCCCACGTGTCATACGTTTCCCGCGGGTCTGCTGTGGACAGTCGTGTCCAGTCGTGTGTGGACACCCGGGAGAACTGGGCGGCGTCCGCGCGGTCCAGCACGACGTCGGTGACCTCCGGCGCCAGCTCGACCGCCTCCTTCGCGGCCGCGGTGAACTCCCCGGACACGCACAGCACCCTGGCCCGCGAGTCGGCGAGCACCCGGCCCAGCTCGGGCCCGGTCACCATGGTCGACACCGGCACCGGGACCGCCCCGGCGCACATCGCGCCGAGGATCCCGGTGAGCATCTCGACGCCGTCGACCATGCACAGCATGACCCGTTCCTCGGGCCGCACCCCGATGTCCGCCAGCCCGCCGGCGACGCGGTGCACCGCTTCGGAAAGCTCGGCGTAGGACAGCGTGCGCGAGACCGTGACGACCGCGGTGCGGGCGCCGTTGCCGTCCCGGACGTGCCGGTCGACCAGGTAGTCCGCGGCGTTGAACTCGACCATCGCGCCCGCCCTCCGCAGGTTTACAGGTACACGTACTCGTAGTCGAACGGCTTCCCGTTGATGCCCTGTCGCGGCGGGGCGACCCAGCTCGCGATCTTGCCCCGTTCGTACACCGGGTGCATGAGCGAGCGGACGAACGCGAGGTCCTCGTCGGTCGGCAGCCAGTGCCTGCGGCTGCGCTCCCAGGTCGCTTCGTCCACGATCGTCCCGTCCGGCGTGATGTGGTGGCCGGAGTTTATGCCGACTTTCCGGTTGAAACCAGGGTGCGGCAGGCGGAACCGGAAGTCGATGCCGGCGTCGGCGAGGATCTTGTTCCAGCGCTTGACACCGGAGGAGCAGTCGGCGATGTACTCGCCACGCAGGTCGAGGTTGAGCAGCAGGATCTTCTGCATCTCCTCGGTGGTCCAGGTGCCGTCGTCCTGCGGTTTCTCCAGCAGCGCCGCGTCCTCGGTCAGCTGGTGGTCGTCCTTGCGGCGGGTCTCCATCCAGCGGCCCTTGAGCCCGGAGGTGTAGTAGTTGGCCGCGTTGGTCGACGTCTCGCTGCCGAACAGGTCGAGTGAGACGGTGTAGTGGAAGTTCAGGTAGCGCTGGATGATGTCCAGCGGGATGCCGCCGTGCGCGGCGATGTCCATGGTGTCGTGCTCGCGGATCAGCTCGGCGCTGCGCGTCACCACGCGGTCGACACCGGTGGTGCCGACGAACATGTGGTGCGCCTCCTCCTTGAGCATGAACTCGCAGGTGCGCGACAGCGGGTCGAATGCGGACTCCTTCAGCGTGCCCAGCTGGTACTTGCCGTCGCGGTCGGTGAAGTAGGTGAACATGTAGAACGCGAGCCAGTCCGCGGTCTCCTCGTTGAACGCGCCGAGGATGCGGGGCGTGTCCGGGCTGCCCGAGTTGCGGTGGAGCAGCGCCTCCGCCTCCTCGCGGCCCTCCTTGCCGAAGTAGGCGTGCAGCAGGTAGACCATCGCCCACAGGTGGCGGCCCTCCTCCACGTTGACCTGGAAGAGGTTGCGCAGGTCGTACAGGCTGGGCGCGGTCAGGCCGAGCAGTTTCTGCTGCTCCACCGACGCCGGCTCGGTGTCGCCCTGGATGACGATCAGCCGCTGCAGGTCGGCGCGGTACTCGCCGGGCACCTGCTGCCACGCGGGCTCGCCACGGTGCTCGCCGAACGCGATGCGGCGGTCCGGGTCGCGTTCGGAGAGGAAGATGCCCCAGCGGTAGTCCTGCGGCACGACGTGGTCGAAGTGCGCCCAGCCGTCGCGGCCGACGCTGACCGCCGTGCGCAGGTACACGCCCTGGGTTTCCAGCGCCGGGCCCATCTCGGCCCACCAGTGCATGAACTTCGGCTGCCAGCCCTCCAGCGCCCGCTGCAGCCTCCGGTTGTCGGACAGTTCGACGTTGTTCGGGATCTTGGCGTCGTAGTCGATCCTGGTCGGCATCTCACACCCGCTTGCGGTCGAAGGAAGCCTTCTGGCCGGTGCCGTAGCGGCGCAGCGCGCCCTCCGGCCCGGAGGCGTTCGGTCTCGTGAAGATCCAGTTCTGCCAGGCCGTCAGGCGGCCGAAGATCTTGGTCTCGATGGTTTCCGGGCCGACGAACCGGTGGTTGGCCTCCATGCCGGTGAGCGCGTCCGGCGACAGCGCGGCGCGACCCTCCAGCACGATCCGGATCTCGTCCTCCCAGTCGATGTCGTCCGGGGCCTCGGTGACCAGGCCCAGCTCCACGGCCTCGCCCGCGGACAGCCGCCGGTCGCGCTCTCGCTTGAGCCAGTCCAGGTGGTCGTGCTCGCCGTAGAACCGGGATTCCAGGCGGGACAGGCCGTTGCCCATCGGGAAGGCGCCGAAGTTCGCGTCCGACAGCACGAGGCACGCGCGTTCCTCGCTGTCCTCGTCGTCGATCGGCGGGCCGTCCAGCATGTACTGGCGGTCGCAGGCCAGCGCGAGCTCCAGCAGCACCCCCGCGAAGCAACTGCCGGGTTCGATCAGGGCGATGAGGCTGCGGCTGGTGACGTCGAGGCGTTTCAGCGTGCGCTTGTAGTAGTGCAGGACCTCGTTGGACAGCCAGTCTGTGCCGGTGAGCACCTCCCGTTCGGCGGCGAGCACGGCGTCCGGGTCGCCCTCGGTGCGGAAGACCCAGGTGCCCAGCTCGGGTTCGTTGGTGCGCAGGCGCAGGACGAGGTCGTCCAGCTCGCGGGTCAGGGCGAGCAGCCAGCCGTCTGCTTGCGGTCCGCGGACGGTGATCGTGACGACGCCGGCGGCGCGGTCCAGCTCGGCGGTGGTGTTGGGGTAGGTGATGCGGTCGTCTTCTTCGGTGCGGTCGAGCGGTTCGAGCACGATGCCCTGCGCGTCCCGCGGCCGGTTGCTCCGGGCGGCGAGTTCCCGGGCGCGTTGCTCGACGACCGCGCGGAACTCCTGGCGCGGGACCAGCTCGTCGACCAGCCGCCAGTCGACCGCGGTGCGGCCCTTCACGCCGTCCGGGCGGGTGGCGAACACATCGGCGCGGTCCTTGCGGACCCGGCGCTTGTCGGTGACCCGGGTGAGGCCGCCGGTGCCGGGCAGCACGCCGAGCAGCGGCACCTCGGGCAGCGCGACGGTCGAGGAGTTGTCGTCGACCAGCAGGATCTTCTCGCAGGCCAGGGCGATTTCGTAGCCGCCGCCGGCGCAGCTGCCGTTGACCGCGGCGAGGTAGATCTGGCCGGAGTTCTCGGTGGCGTCCTCGATGCCGTTGCGGGTCTCGTTGGTGAACTTGCAGAAGTTCACCTTCCACTCGTGCGGGGAGCCGGCCAGCATCCGGATGTTCGCGCCGGCGCAGAACACCTTGTCCTTGGCGCTGGTCAGGATCACCGCGCGCACCTCGGGGTGCTCGAAGCGCAGCCGCTGGACGGCGTCGTAGAGCTCGATGTCCACGCCCAGGTCGTAGGAGTTGAGCTTCAGCTCGTAGCCGGGGACCAGGCCGCCCTGCTCGTCGACGTCCATCTCCAGCCACGCCAGCGGCGGCTCGATCCGGAGCCGCCAGTGCCGGTAGGAATCCGGATGCCGATCGAATGACACCGTCGTCATGACATCGATTCTCTACAACTTGTTCTCGGTCGTCAACGTTGTGTAGAGAGTGGATCTCGGGCCTGCTCCGCGCGCCGTCGCCGGACGGCGCGGAGCACCTCCAGCGCGCAGGCCAGCTCGTCCGCCCGGACGTCCCCGGCCAGCTCGCGCGCCCAGTCCTCCCGCGCGGATTCGAGCCGGTCCAGCGCCTCCTGGCGGTGAGCACCACCAGCGGCGCGCGCCGGTCGGCCGGTGACGAGCTGCGCCACGAGGTCGGCATCCGGATGGGGGACGGCCAGGTGTTCCGCCCGTTCCTCCGCGGCGCATACAGTCGTCAGCATGGCTGACCTCAAACCCCGGTCGCGGGACGTGACGGACGGGCTGGAACGCGCGGCGGCGCGTGGCATGCTGCGCGCGGTCGGAATGGGCGACGAGGACTTCGCCAAACCGCAGATCGGCATCGCCTCGTCATGGAACGAGATAACACCGTGCAACCTCTCCCTGCAACGGCTGGCGCAGGCGAGCAAGCAGGGAGTGCACGCGGGCGGCGGCTACCCGATGGAGTTCGGCACGATCTCCGTGTCCGACGGCATCTCCATGGGCCACGAGGGCATGCACTTCTCGCTGGTGTCGCGGGAGATCATCGCCGACTCGGTGGAGACGGTGATGGAGGCCGAGCGGCTGGACGGCGCGGTGCTGCTGGCCGGCTGCGACAAGAGCCTGCCCGGGATGCTGATGGCCGCCGCGCGGCTGGACGTCGCGGCGGTGTTCCTCTACGCCGGGTCGATCCTGCCGGGCAACGTGGACGGCCGCGAGGTGACGATCATCGACGCGTTCGAGGCGGTCGGCGCGTGCGCCCGCGGCCTGATCTCCCGCGAGGAGGTCGACAAGATCGAACGCGCCATCTGCCCCGGTGAGGGCGCGTGCGGCGGGATGTACACGGCGAACACGATGGCCTGCGCGGCGGAGGCCCTGGGCATGTCGCTGCCCGGCTCGGCGAGCCCGCCGTCGGTGGACCGGCGGCGCGACCGGTTCGCGCGGGAGAGCGGCGAGGCCGTGGTCGGGATGCTCGCCGCGGGGATCACCGCGCGGGACGTGCTGACCCGCGAGGCGTTCGAGAACGCGATCGCCGTCGTGATGGCGCTTGGCGGGTCCACCAACGCGGTGCTGCACCTGCTGGCGATCGCGCACGAGGCCGAGGTCGAGCTGACGCTGGACGACTTCACCCGGATCGGTGACCGGGTGCCGCACCTGGCCGACGTGAAGCCGTTCGGGCGGCACGTGATGACCGCGGTCGACCGGGTCGGCGGCGTGCCGGTGGTGATGAAGGCGCTGCTGGACGCGGGTCTGCTGCACGGCGACTGCCTCACCGTGACGGGCAAGACGCTGGCCGAGAACCTGGCCGAGCTGGCGCCGCCGGAGCTGGACGGCGAGGTCGTGCGGAAGCTGTCGGACCCGATCCACCCGACCGGTGGGCTCACGATCCTGCACGGCAGTCTCGCGCCGGAGGGCGCGGTGGTGAAGAGCGCCGGGTTCGACTCGTCGCGGTTCGAGGGCACGGCGCGGGTGTTCGACGGCGAGCAGGCGGCGATGGACGCGCTGCCGACGCTGCAGCCCGGCGACGTGGTGGTGATCCGGTACGAGGGGCCGCGCGGCGGGCCCGGGATGCGCGAGATGCTGGCCGTGACGGGCGCGATCAAGGGCGCCGGGCTGGGCAAGGACGTCCTGCTGCTCACCGACGGCCGGTTCTCCGGCGGGACCACCGGGCTGTGCATCGGGCACGTCGCCCCGGAGGCCGCGCACGGCGGCCCGATCGCCTTCGTCCGCGACGGCGACCCGATCGTGCTCGACATGGAGACGCGCACGCTCGACGTGGGGATTTCCGAGGAGGAGATGGCCGAACGCCGGTCCGGCTGGGAAGCGCCCCCGCCCCCGCGCCGCACCGGCGTGCTGGCCAAGTACGCCCGTCTGGTCGGCTCCGCCGCCCAGGGGGCCGTCTGCAACTAGACGTAGTGTTGACGGATCGGGCGTGGGCGCGGATCGAGCCGTTGTTGCCGGTGTGGGTCGGGGTCGGCGGTGGCGGGATCACCGGCAGGTGCTCAACGCGATTCTGTGGAAGCCACGCACCGGCGCTCCGTGGCGTCTGCGGGCGCCCGGAAAAAGGGGGCTGCGCCCCCGGCGTCGAGGCGCTCGCGACAATCCACCTCGCCGTCGATGGCCGCGGGCTGCCGATGCGGGTGCTGCTCACCGGCGGCCGCGCCGGCGACAACCCACAACTATTGCCACTGCTCGACGGCATCGCGGTCGCCCGAATCGGACCAGGCAGACCGCGATGCCGACCCGATCGTGTGGTCGCGGACAAGGCCTACGAGCACCCCTCAACCCGGCAAGCGATGCGAGATCGGCGGATCCGGTTCGTCACTCCCGAGCGCGAGGATCAGACCGCACACCGCGCCGCCAGAGCTTCACGCGGCGGACGACCACCCGCCTTCGATGCCGCGACCTACAAGCGGCGCAACATGGTCGAACGCTGCTCCAACCGGCTCAAACAGTTCCGCGACCTAGCCACCCGTAGTATTGTCGGATCGTTCAACAATCGAATAGTGTCCTCCGCCACTGGGGCGGCACACAGTGCGCCCATCCTGGCGAAGGGGTTCCCACACATGCGTGCGCGACGCTCGTTGTTCGTTGCCCTGGCCACCTCGATCGGCGCGGTGCTCGCGCTGCTCGTCCCGGGAACGGCCGCGGCTTCGGACTACAACATCGCGACGGCCTCGAACGGCCCGAGCGGCAACTACTGGTACTACTGCGTGACGGACACCGGGGTGGAGGGCTGCTACCAGCCCTACGGCGACCTGTTCTACGTCCGCGACACGAAGGCGAACGGGCAAGCGGCCGAGGTCCGCTGGTACAACAACCTGAACGGGGCGCCCTACCGCCAGGGCACGTGCCGGAACAACCTCGGCTCCGGCCACTGGGGCGTGTGCGACAAGGACTTCCGCGAGGACAGCACGATCCGCTTCGGAGTCGACGGCGTGGGCAACGACGCGCGCCTGTACTCGCCGACGCTCTACGCCTGACGCCGCGGCCGGACCGCGGACCCGCGGTCCGGCCCGTCTGCAACTAGAGCGAGCCGAAGAACTGCCGGATGTCCTGCGCCAGCTCCGCGGGGGCCTGGTGCGCCGCGTAGTGGCCGCCGACCTCGTAGGTGTGCCAGCTGACGATGTTCTTGTGGTCGCGCTCGGCGAAGCGGCGGATGGACTGGAAGTCGTTCGCGAAGCCGGCCAGCGCCAGCGGCACCGTGGTCGGCTCGGCGGGCGGCTCGGTCTGCGCGTCCTCCCAGTAGAACCGCATCGAGGACGCCGTCGTGCCCGTCAGCCAGTAGATCGCCAGGTTCGTCACCACGAAGTCGTCGTCGAGGCCGGCGAGCAGCTGGCCGTTCCACCCGGCCAAGCCGGCCGGTGAGTCGGCCAGTGCGTGCGCCAGCGTCTGCGGCTGCTGGGCCTGCAGCTGGTTGAACGCGCCCATCTTCGACCAGAACCACTGCAGGTGCTCCAGCGCGGCGGCCTCCTCGGGCGTCAGGTCGGCCACCTCGGCGGGATCGCCCGACGGGAACGAGAAGATCTGCGTGACGTGCACACCGACGACGTGCTCCGGGTCCACCCGGCCGACCTCGGGTGAGATCAGCGAGCCGCCGTCGTTGCCGACCGCGCCGTAGCGCTCGTAGCCGAGGCGGGCCATCAGCTCGGCCCACGCCTTCGCGACCCGGTACCGGTTCCAGCCGCGCTCGCGGGTCGGGCCGGAGAAGCCGAACCCCGGGATCGACGGGATCACCAGGTGGAAGTCGCGGGACAACGGCTCGATCACGTCGAGGTACTCCACGACCGAACCGGGCCAGCCGTGCGTGAGGATCAGCGGCAGCGCGTCCTCGCGCGCCGACCGGACGTGCAGGAAGTGCACGTTCTGGCCGTCGATCTCGGTGGTGAACTGCGGATAGGCGTTCAATCTCGCTTCGAAGGCGCGCCAGTCGTAGCCGTCGCGCCAGTACTCGACCAGCTCACGCACGCGGGCGACCGGCACGCCGTAGTCGTCGCCGCCGTCGGCGAGTTCTTCGCTGAACCGGGTGCGGGCGAGGCGGTCGGCCAGGTCGTCCAGGTCGGCCTGCGGGACGTTGATGCGGAAGGGCTTGATCTCGGTCATGACACCAAGCTAGGCGGCCAATAGGAAGACTTCGTTCCTATTGATCCGGCAGACTCGGAAAAATGCTGGAGACCTCCGCCCGACTGCTCCGCCTGCTGTCCCTGCTGCAGACGCCCCGCGACTGGACCGGCGCTGAACTGGCCGAACGTCTCGAGGTGAGCACCCGCACCGTCCGCAACGACGTCGAGCGGCTGCGCAACCTCGGCTACCCGGTGCACGGCACGCGCGGCTCGGTCGGCGGCTACCGGCTGGGCGCGGGCGCCGCGCTACCGCCGCTCCTGCTCGACGACGAAGAGGCCGTCGCGGTGGCGATCAGCCTGCGCACAGCGGCCGGCTCCCTCACCGGCGTCGAGGAGACGGCGTTGCGTGCGCTGGCGAAGCTGGAGCAGGTCCTGCCGTCGCGGTTGCGGCGGCGCGTGCAAGCGCTGAGCACCTACGCCGTTCGTGCGCCTGCCGACAGCGAAGGCCCGCGCGTGAGCGCCGAAACCTTGAGCCTCCTCGCCGCCGCGTGCCGCGACCACGAGCGGCTGCGGTTCGACTACACCGGGCACGACGGCACGACCGGTCGGCGCGTGGCGGACCCGTACCGGCTGGTGAACTGGGGAAGCCGCTGGTACCTCGTGGCGTGGGACTGCGACCGCCGCGATTGGCGCACGTTCCGGGTGGACCGGATGGAGCCGAAGATCCCGTCCGGCCCGCGGTTCACCCCGCGTGAGCTGCCCGAAGAGGTGACCGACCGGGTGCGCCGCGGGGTGTCGGCGGCAGCGTGGCGGTACCGCGCGGAGGTGACCGTGCACGCTCCGGCGGACGTGGTGTGTGAGCGGATCAACCCGGCGGTGGGCACGGTCGAAGCGCTCGACGCGACGACGTGCGTGCTGCACACCGGCGCGGACACCGTGCAGAGCATCGCCGTGCACCTGGGTCTGCTGGACGTGGATTTCACCGTGACCGGGCCGCCAGAACTCGTCGATCGGCTGCGGGTCCTGTCGCGGCGCTACCGGAAGGCCGTGTCGTGAAACCGTTCCAGACCAGGCGTCTCGCGGACGCCGTCGAGGTGACCGCACCGGACGGCTCCACCGTCCGTCCACTGTGCACACTTCCGGGCGTGGCGAGTTTCGCGCACTTCGCGCTGGAGCGGGATCAGGTGTCGCGGGCCGTGGCGCACGCGACCGTGGAGGAGATCTGGTACGTCGTCGGCGGCAGCGGCCGGATGTGGCGCAGGCAGGGCACGCGCGAGGAGGTCACCGACCTGGCGCCCGGGGTGTGCCTGACGATCCCGCTCGGCACGGCGTTCCAGTTCCGGGCGGGCGCGGACGGGCTGACGGTGGTCGCGGTGACGACGCCACCGTGGCCGGAGAGCGACGCGGAGGCCGCACCGGCGTCCGGACCGTGGTGACTGTCGACTCGCCGCGACCGTGCGAGGCGCCTTCGAACCGCGCCGACCTGGCCGCAGCACTCGATCACGCTGGCCGCGCGCAGGAAGCTCCGGCGTCACATGGACGCCGGAGCCACCGAGTTCACCGCCGCTGTCGTCGGATCGCCGGCGGAGCCTGAACTCCTAGTACCGGTCCGTGGTGTACGGCGTGCCGCTCTCGATGCTCGGGCTGACCCGCGGGTCGCGGCCCTCCTGCCCGGGCACCGGCGAGACGACCGGGTCGTTGAGCGAGTGGTCCGCCGGGCGCGGGGCGTTCATCCGCGTGTTGATCTGCTCGACGACCTGTTCCTCGCGCTGGCGCGACAGCACGGCGATGGTGATGCCGTGGGCCAGCGCCAGCACCAGCAGGAACACGCCGATGCGTCCCACGATCGCCGTCGGCGTGGTGCCGCCGGGGAAGTCGATCGTCGAGATGAGCGCGAGCACGCCCAGCGTCGCGATGTGGAACAGCACCGCGACCAGCCGGGCCATGGACGCCCCCGATTCCGATTCGCCCTGCCCGTTCGCCAGGTACCGCTTCCCGCTGTGGTAGACGAACTGACCGTCGACCAGGACGATCAGCGCGCCTATCACGAGGAAGGCCACATAGGCGTTCGTGTCCATGACGAGCTCCTCTCCTCACCGTGAGTCGAGTACCCGTCACGCTTCCGAGCGAAACCCGCGAGTCGTGGCAGCTCAGCGCAGGTGGCGCCGCGAATCCGGGGTCCGGGCGGTGATCGCGCGGGCGTCGAGCAGCTCCAGCAACGGCACCGCGACCCGGCGGGTCGTGTCCAGCGCTCGCCGGGCCTCGCTGACCGTGAACGGCTGCGGCAGCGTCCCCAGCACCTCGGCGGCGCGCGGAACCGCGTCGGGGCCGAGGAACACCCCGTCGGCGATCCGGGTCAGCCGCCCGGCGCGCACCGCCGCCGCCAGTTCCCGCGCGCCCAGCCCCAGCTCGGTGAGGTCGTCGGCCTCGGGCGCGCGGAACGGCTGCGACCGGAACCGCTCGTCCAGCCGCGCCAGCGCGGACAGCACCGGCGCGGGCAACCCCGCGCCCGGGCGCCGCACGAGGCCGTCGGCGATCACCAGCCCGGTGCCGTCCAGCGCGGCCGGCACCAGCTCGGCCGCGGGCAGGCCGGCCGCCTGGCGCAACGCCTCCACCGGCATCCCAGCCACCACGGGGTTGCGAGATGACCACTCGTCGAAGCGCGACAGCGCCTCCTCGCGCGCCCGCGCGAGGGCCGCGTCGTCCACGACCCACTCGCCGATCCGCTTGCCCGTCAACGGGAATCCCATCGCCCGCAGCTCGCTCGCGCGGGCGAACGGCGGCGGCGCCACCCGCCCGGCAGCCAGCTCCGCCGCCCGCGCACGCGCCGCACCACGACGCCGCAGCGGCGGCGGCCGCACGTCCAGCACCGTGATCCCGGCCGCGATCCGGTGCTCGCCGGGGTCCCGCAGCAGTCCGGTGTCCCCGATGCGCAGCGGCAACGGTTCCCGCAGCCGCAGCCGCGCCGCGTTCGTCCCCAGTGGACGGACGTGCACCGGTACCGCCGCCGCGCCGAGGTGCAGCACCAGCTCCCGGTGCAGCTCCCCCTGCGCGCGCACCGCGACGTCCACCTCCGAGGTGTGCACCCACGCCCCCGGCGTCAGCAGCGCGTCCCCGCGCCGCACCCGGTCGCGGTCCACCCCGCGCAGGTTCACCGCGACCCGCGCCACCGCGGTCACCTCGGTTTCGGCCGCACCGAGCGACTGCAGCCCGCGCACGGTCACCCGCTCCCCGGCCAGCTCCAGCTCGTCCCCCGCGCGCAGGGTGCCGCCGGCGAGCGTCCCGGTCACCACCGTGCCCGCGCCGCGCACCGTGAACGCCCGGTCCACCCACAGCCGCACGTCCGCCGCCGGATCCGGCGCGGGCAGCCGGTCGACGAGCGCGCACAACGCCCTGCGCACCGGCTCCAGGTCCCCGCCGCGCCCGATCGACACCACGTCGCAGCTCCCGAGGACCGCGAGGTGGGAAAGCGCTTCCGCCGTCGCGGGCCCGGGATCGGCGAGGTCGGCCTTGGTCACGACGAGCAGCGCGTGCCGGACGCCGAGCGCGTCGAGCGCCGCCAGGTGTTCCGCCGACTGCGGCATCCACCCCTCGTCCGCGGCGACGACGAACACCACGGCGGGCACCGGGCCGACTCCGGCGAGCATGTTCGGCACGAACCGCTCGTGCCCCGGCACGTCCACGAACGCGAGCCGCCGCCCGTCGATCTCCGTCCAGGCGAACCCCAGCTCGATCGTCAGCCCGCGGCGCTGCTCCTCCGCCAGCCGGTCCGGCCAGGTGCCGGTGAGCCGCTCGACCAGCGTCGACTTGCCGTGGTCCACGTGCCCCGCGGTCGCTACGACGTACACGCGCGCACCGCCGCGAGCAGCAGTTCGTCCTCGTCCGGGCCGACCGTGCGCAGGTCCAGCAGGCACCGGCCGTGCTCGACCCGGCCCACCACCGACGGCGTCCCGGTGCGCAGCGGCTCCGCCAACGACTCCGGCAGGCTCACCGCGACCGATGGCAGCTCAACCCCGGGCGCGCCGCCGCCACCGACAGCCGAACGGCACGACACCACGCTCGCACCGGGAATCCGCGAGGCCAGCGCGTCCGCCCTCCGGCGCAGTTCCGCCACGTCGGCGACCAGGGCCCGCGCGACCGGCGGTTCGGGCCCGCGCAGGGTCGCCTCCAGCGCGGCGAGAGTCAGCTTGTCGACGCGCAGCGCCCGGGCGGCGGGATGCCTGCGCAGCCGCTCCACCAGCTCGGCCGAGCCCAGCAGCAGCCCGGCCTGCGGGCCGCCGAGCAGCTTGTCACCGCTCGCCGTCACCAGGTCGGCGCCGTCGCGCAGGACCGTGGTGGCGTCCGGCTCGTCCGGCAGGACCGGGTGCGGCGCGAGCAGCCCGGACCCGATGTCGACGACCAGCGGCACGTCCAGCGTGGCGAGCTCGCGCACCGACGCCTCCGCGGTGAAGCCGGTGACGCGGAAGTTCGACGGGTGCACCTTCAGCACGAAGCCGGTGTCCGGGCCGAGCGCCGCGGAGTAGTCACGCAGGCTGGTCCGGTTCGTGGTGCCGACCTCGCGCAGCCGCGCGCCGGTGGACGCCAGCAGCTCGGGAATGCGGAACCCGTCGCCGATCTCGACCAGCTCGCCGCGGCTGATCACGATCTCCTTGCCGGGCGCCAGCGCGAGCGCGACCAGCAGCAGCGCCGCGGCGTTGTTGTTCACCACGTGCACCCCGCCCGCGGCCGGCACCGCCTCGGCGAGCGCGGCCAGCGCGCCACGGCCGCGGCGGGCCCGGCGGCCGGTGGCGAGGTCGAACTCGACGTCCGTGCTGCGCCCCGCGGTGACCACGGCGTCCAGCGCCGCCTGCGACAGCGGCGCCCGGCCGAGGTTGGTGTGCACGACGACCCCGGTCGCGTTCACCACCGGCCGCAGCGTGGTCGCGGACGACGGCAGCGCCGCGATGGCCTGCTCGGCCACCTGCTCCGGCTCGATCTCCCCGGCCCGCGCACGGTCCTGCGCCGCCACGACCGCGGCCTTGACCAGGGCGCGGCCGAGCACGCGCTCCGCCTCGGCCAGGCGCGGGTGCGCGAGCAGCACGTCGGTCCGCGGCACGCGGCGACGGGGGTCCGTCACTCCTCGCTCCTCCCTGGGTGGCGGAGGCGGACGGGAATCGAACCCGCCGGCGACAGCGGCTGCCGCCCAACGGTTTTGAAGACCGCGCCGGTCACCAGACCGGATACGCCTCCTCGGGGGACACCCCATGATCGCAACTTCACGCGGCCCGCGCAGCGCGAACGCGGCACGATGTGGGCATGGGCCATCGACTGACGCAGTACGCGCACGGCGGCGGGTGCGCGTGCAAGATCCCGCCGGGCGAGCTGGAGGACGTGGTGCGCGGGCTGGTCGGCAGGCAGCCGTCCGATCCGGCAGGCGAACTGCTGGTCGGCCTGGACGACGGCGACGACGCGGCCGCGGTGCGGATCTCCGGCGGGCTCGCGTTGATCGCCACCACGGACTTCTTCACGCCCGTCGTCGACGACGCCTACGACTGGGGGCGCATCGCGGCGGCCAACGCGTTGTCCGACGTCTACGCGATGGGCGGCCGCCCGGTGGTGGCGGTGAACCTGCTCGGCTGGCCGCGGGACGTGCTGCCGTTCGAGCTGGCGGCGGAGGCGCTGCGCGGCGGGGCGGACGTCTGCGCCGACGCCGGGTGCCACCTCGCCGGCGGGCACAGCGTCGACGACCCGGAGCCGAAGTACGGGCTCGCGGTCACCGGCGTCGGCGATCCGGATCGCCTCCTGCGCAACGATTCCGCCCGGCCCGGGATGGCGTTGTCGCTGACCAAGCCGCTCGGCATCGGGGTGCTGAACTCGCGGCACAAGGCGACCGGCGAGCGCTTTCCGGAGGCGATCGAGGTGATGACCACGCTGAACGCCCCGGCCGCCAGTGCCGCGCTGGACGCCGGCATCCCCGCGGCCACCGACGTGACCGGCTTCGGCCTGCTCGGGCACCTGTACAAGATGGCGCGCGCCAGCGGGGTGACGGCCGTCGTGAACTCCGCCGCGGTGTCCTATGTGGACGGCGCACGGGCGGCGCTGGCCGAGGGCTACGTCAGCGGCGGCACACGGCGCAACCTCGACTGGGTGCGGCCGCACGCCGACCTGTCCGCGGTGGCCGAGGAGGAGGCCCTGCTCCTGGCCGACGCCCAGACCTCGGGCGGCCTCCTGCTGGCAGGCGAGATCCCGGGCGCCCCGGTGATCGGCGAGTTCGTCCCGCGCGGGGAGCACGTCGTGGTGGTGCGCTGATCTAACCTGATCGCCATGGGGGACGACGAGCTGATCGCAGGCGTCCTATTCGGTGACGACGCGCGCGACCTGCTCGCCGAGGAGCGGATCCCGCTGCGCGAGGCGCGCGAGGCGTTGTCCGCGGACCCGGAGCTGCGCGAACGGCTGACCACCGGGCGCGACACCTTCCTGCGCGACCCCGCCTTCGAGGGCGTGATCACGTCGAGGCTGCCCGAGCACCGGCTCGTCGACCTCCGGCTCGCCGCCGCCTTCGCCGTCGTGTTCGGCTACCACCTGCTGCTGGTCCGGGCGTGGCCGCAGCTGCCGTGGGGGTTCGCCGCGTTCGCGGTGGCCGCCTACCTCGCCGTGCTCGCGATCGCCTGCCGCATCGGGTACCGCTGGATCGCGCCGCTGCGCGGGCTGTTCCGCCGCGTCGGCGCGTTGCCCGTCGAGGACCTGTGGCGGGTGTACGCGGTCGAGCAGATCGTGTGGCCGGCGCTGGTCCGCTACGTCGAGGAGAAGCGGACTCCGCCGGACAGCACCGAGTTCGCCTACCGCGCGGTCGACGGCCTCTACCGCGAATCCCCCTCCGCGACGCCGGTCATCACGGGCGCCGGGGAGCGTCTGCGCACCGCCGTCGCGCGGTCGGAGACCGGGGCGATCGCGCTCGCCGGGCACCGCGGGGTCGGCAAGACCACCGCGATCCGGTTCGTGGCAGGCGGGGTGCTCGGTGATCCGGACCGGCCGCCGCTCGCCGTGGTCGCGTCCGCGCCCGCCCGCTACGACGCCCGCGACTTCGTCCTCTACCTGCACGCCCTGCTGTGCAAGGAGGTCATCACCCGCACCCATGGCGCCGGGCAACCGCAGCGGTGGGCGACGTTCGCCCGCCTGGCGGCCCCGGTCCGGCGACGGGAACGGGCCGCGCACGTGGTGCGCTCCCTGCTGGCCCACCTCGTCGCGATCGCGGTGCCGGTGCTGCTCGGCGCCTGGGCGTGGGGGCGGACGCCGCTGGAGTTCGTCACCGATCCGCCGCCGCTGTTCCGCGATCTGACCGGCTGGCGGATCGCGGTCCTGGTGCTCGCCGCGCTCGTCGCGCTGGCCGTCGTCGCCGACCTGAGCGCGTTCGCCTGGCGGGCGGCGCGCGGACTGCGTCCGTTGCGGCCGGCCGACCCGCGCCTGCGTGAGCTGCGCGCGGTCGCCGGGCAGCAATTGCGGCGCATCCGGTTCCTGCAGACCTACACCACCGGCTGGTCCGGCAAGCTCACCCTGCCGCTGAAGAGCGAGGCCGGGTGGACCCGCTCCACGCAGAGCGCCGAACAGCAGCTCAGCTACCCCGAGGTCGTCGACGAGTTCCGCGCCTTCGCCGAGCACGCGGCCGAGGTACTGCGGGCCACCGGCGTGACCGAGCGGGTGGTCATCGCGATCGACGAGCTGGACAAGATCGCCGAGCCGGAGAAGGCCCAGGAGCTGATCAACGACATCAAGGGCGTCTTCGACGTGCCCGGGTGCCTGTTCCTGGTGTCGGTGTCGGACGACGCGATCGTCTCCTTCGAGCGCCGCGGCATCCCGGCGCGCGACGCGTTCGACAGCGCCTTCTCCGAGATGGTGCGGCTGGACAACTTCACCCCGGACGACACGCGGAACTGGATCAGCCGCCGCGTGCTCGGGCTGCCGGAGCAGTTCGTCTGCCTGTGCCACTGCCTGTCCGGCGGCCTGCCCCGGGACCTGCGGCGCACGGTCGTCGAACTGCTCGACGTGCCTGCCGGGCAGCAGCTGAGCGCGGTCGTCGAGGTGCTGGTCCGGCGCGAGCTGGACCGCAAGGCGCACGCCTTCACCGGGGCCGCGCGCGGCATCGAACCCTCGCCGGAGCGGTCCGGGCTCATCGCGGACCTGGTGTCGATCCCGACCGTGCGCGGACCCGGGGAGCTGCGCGCGCTGGCGACGAAGATCGACTCGGGCGACGGGCTCGCCGCGCTGCGCACGCAGGCCGCCGCGTACCTGCTGTTCAGCGCGACGATCCTGGAGGTGTTCACCGACGACCTCACCCGCGACCGGCTCTACGGTGTGCCCGGCGGCGAACCGCAGCTGCTCGCGCTGGCCCGGCAGCAGATGGCGTTCGACCCGCGGGTGTCGATGGACCTGCTCGCCTCCTTCCGCGCCGCCCGCGGGCTCGCCGTGGAATAGCGCCTGTTCGGCGGCGGTTTCCACGGATATGGCCGACCTTGCCGAAGAAGTCCTGAAAGCCGCGAACACCATCGCCGTGGTGGGCCTGAGCCGTGACCCGGCGAAGGCCGCGCACTCGGTTCCGGCCGCGATGCAGGCCGCCGGGTTCCGGGTGATCCCGGTGCACCCCTCCGCCGACGAGCTCCTCGGCGAGAAGGTCTACCGGAGCCTCGCCGACATCCCCGAGCCCGTGGACATCGTCGACGTCTTCCGCCCGGCGCGCGAGGCGCCGGGGGTGGCGGAGCAGGCTGTCGCGATCGGGGCGAAGACGTTGTGGCTGCAGCAGGGCATCGTCTCGGCGGAGGCCCGGCGCATCGCCGAGTCCGGCGGGCTGAACTACGTCGAGGACCGGTGCATCGCGGTCGTCCGCGCCCTCGCCCGGATCCGGAAGTGAGTCAGGCGCAGCGCGCGGTCAGCCCGCCGTCCACCGGCAGGCAGACCCCGTTGACGTAGGCCGCCTCGTCCGAGGCCAGGAACACCGCCGCGGCGGCCACGTCCCACGGGCTGCCCATCCGCCCCGTCGGGCTGGCCGCGTGCCGCCGCGCCAGCTCACCGGGATCGGCCGCGATGCCGCGTGTCACCAGCGGCGTCTCGATCAGCCCCGGCAGGATCGCGTTGACCCGGATCCCGGCATCCGCGTACCGCAGCGCCAGCGCGACCGTCAGCTGGTTCACCGCCGCCTTCGCCGAGCTGTAGGCCGGGTAGACGTAACCGGTGTCGCGGATCGCGGCGATCGACGAGACGTTCACGATCGCGCCGCCGCCTGCCGTGAGCATCCGCGGCACCACGTGCTTGCAGGTCAGGAACACCGGCCGCAGGTTCACCGCGAGCGCGGCGTCCCACTCCGCCAGTGACAGGTCCGCCACGTCCCCGACCCGCGTCGCGCCGACGTTGTTGTGCAGCACCGACGGCGGCCCCAGCTCGGACGCGGCCTCGACCGCTTCGGCCACCTGCGCTTCGTCCGTGACGTCCGCGGTCAGCGCCAGCGCGTCACCGCCCGCCGCCGTGATCTCCGCGGCAGTGCGCGTCGCCTCCGCGGCCCGGATGTCGATCGCCGCGACCCGCGCCCCCTCCCGCGCGAAGGCGAGCGCGGCCGCCTTGCCGTTGCTCATCCCGTCACCGCTGGAGCCCGCGCCGAAGACGAGCGCCACCTTGCCGGCCAGTCTCCCCATGCCCCGCAGTATCGGCACGCCACCGGCCTGCCCGGAACCGACGGACGTCGAAGACCGCGCGGCGGCCGTTCCGAAAACCGGAGGAACGGCCTGGTGGATCATGGGTCCATGGTCGGGAGCGAACTGCAGCGGAGGGTCGACGCGCTCGCGGAGGATCTCGGCCGGTCGGTGGCGATCAACGACCCGTCGGTCCGGCTGCTGTGCGCGAGCAGGCACTTCGGCGACGAGGACGCCGTGCGGGTGCGCGCGATGCTGCAGCGCAGCGCGGGCAGCGAGGCGATCGGCCACATCCTGGCCCAGGGGGTGACCCGGTGGACCGGCCCCGGCGTCATCCCGCCCCGGCCCGACCTGGACATGCTCGCCCGCGTCAGCATGCCGTTGCGCTGGCGCGGCACCCTCCTCGGCCTGCTGATGGTGATCGACCCGGACGGCACGCTCACCGCCGCCGACCTGGACGCGATCAAGACCGCCGCCGAGCCCATGGCCGCCCTGCTCTACCGGGACTTCCTGGTCGCCGACTCCGAACGCGCGGCGCGCGAGGAGACCCTGCAACGGCTGCTCAGCGCGGACCCGGCCGAGCGCGCGGTCACGCACGACTTCCCGGACACGTCCACGGTGCTGATCGCCGAGGTCCTCTCCGGCGAAACCGCCCGGATCGAAGTGGCGCTGCGGACCGCGCTGGAGGCCGCCACCCGCGGCCGCGAACCGTCCTTCTACGTGCGCGGACGGCAGGGCGTGCTGCTCGGCGCCGCGAACGCCGCGGCGATCGTCAAGCAGGCCGAGGACGTCCTCGGCGCGGGCGCCCGCTGCGTGGCAGGCATCGGCACGTCCGCCGACGGCCAGGCGTGGGTCGCCCGGGACCGCGCCGCCGTCGCCGTCCGGGCCGCCGCGACGCTGCCCCGCTTCGACGGCATCGCGCACTGGAACGACCTCGGCGCCTACGGCCTGCTCCTGCGCGTCCCCGCGCCGGCCAGGGCGCACCTGCCCGAGCCGCTGCTCGCGCTGGTCGCCAAGGACCCGGGCGGACGGCTCGTGGAAACCCTCGCCGCCTACCTCGACCACGCCGGATCGAGCCTGGACACGGCCGCCGCGCTGCACATCCACCGCACGTCGCTGTACTACCGGCTGCACCGGATCGAGGAGATCACCGGACTCGACCTCGCCGACGGCGAACACCGGCTCACCCTGCACCTCGGCCTGAAACTGCTCCCCCTGGTACGCGACTGACCTGCCCGTTTCGACAGGATGAGGAATCGCGGCCGGCAAAACCCGACCACCGTAGGTCGTCACCCGCCGGGGTTGCGCAGATACTCCCACCGGATCAACCGGCCCCGAAGGAGCAGCCGATGAGTACCGCCGCGCAGACGTCCGCCGCCCCGGTGTCGGCCTCGCGGATCGCGATCGCCAGTTTCATCGGCACAGCCATCGAGTTCTACGACTTCTACCTCTACGGCACGGCCGCGGCGCTGGTGTTCGGGCACCAGTTCTTCCCGACGTTCTCCCCGCTAGCCGGCACGCTGGCCGCGTTCGCGACCTTCGGGGTCGGGTTCGTCGCGCGGCCGGTCGGCGCGGTCGTGTTCGGGCACTTCGGCGACCGGATCGGGCGCAAGGCGATGCTCGTCGCGTCGCTGCTGGTCATGGGCACCGGCACGGTCGCGATCGGCGCGCTGCCCACCTACAGCGCGATCGGCATCGGCGCGCCGATCCTGCTCGTGCTGTGCCGGTTCCTGCAGGGCTTCGGGCTCGGCGGCGAGTGGGGCGGCGCGGTGCTGCTGGCCACCGAGTACGCGCCACGCAACCGGCGCGGCCTGTGGTCGAGCTTCCCGCAGATGGGGCCGGCGATCGGGTTCATCATCGCGGGCGGCGCGTTCCTGGTGCTGGGCGGGACGATGTCGCAGGAGTCCTTCGACGACTGGGGCTGGCGCATCCCGTTCCTGGCCAGCTCGCTGCTCATCGTCATCGGCTACTACATCCGGATGAAGATCGCCGAGACGCCGGTGTTCGAGCGCGCGATGGCCGAGCACGACAAGGCGAAGGTGCCGATCGTCGAGGTCCTGCAGCGGCAGCCGAAGACCCTGTTCCTCAGCACGTGCGCGTTCATCCTGGCGCACACGCTCTTCTACACGATCACCACGTTCTCGCTGTCCTACGGCACCACGGTGCTCAAGCTGGACAAGAACATGCTGCTGATCTGCGCCATGATCAGCGCGCTCGTGATGGGCCTGGCGACCCCGCTGCTCGCGACGTGGTCGGACCGGGTCGGCCGCCGCCGGGTGTGCCTCGGCGCCGCGGTGCTCGCGGTGGCCTGGGCGTTCCCGCTGTTCGCGCTGATCAACACGGGCAACCCGGTGCTGATCGCGCTCGCGATGGCGGTCGGGATGATCGCGTTCGCCGCGTTGTTCGCGCCGATGGGCGCGTTCCTGCCGGAGCTGTTCGCGACCCGCTACCGCTACACCGGCGCGTCGATCGCGTACAACGCCAGCGGCGTGATCGGCGGTGGGGTGAGCCCGATCCTGGCCACGCAACTCATCGCCGCGACGGGTTCGTCCCTGCCGGTTTCCGGGTACGTCGCGGGGATAGCGGTGATTTGCGCGGTGTGCGTCTGGTTCCTGCGCGAGACCCGGGGCAACGAACTCGAGTGAGATCGACGCGCGTTGTTCGCCCGGGCGTCGCCTGACGGCCGGCACCGCCACACGCGGAACGGACAAAGTGCGCACATGTCTGACATCACTCGAAGGGGTGCACTCGGCCTCGCCGGCGCGGGTGCGGTGACGTTGATGACCGCGAGCGGGGCGCAGGCCCGGCCCGGGGACGACGCGGTGATCGGCCGCGCCGCCGGCGACACGCTGCACGTGACCACGTTCAACATCCGCCTGGACACCAAGGCCGCGCCGGGCACGCCGGACTCGTGGACCGACCGGCGGCCGGTGCTCGCGCGGTTCCTGGAGATCGAGCAGCCCACCGTGCTGGGCATCCAGGAGGGCCTGTACCACCAGGTCAAGGAGATCGCGGCGGACCTGCCCAAGCACTACGAGTGGATCGGCCTCGGCCGCGAGGGCGGCGGGCGCGGCGAGTTCATGGCGATCTACTACGACACGCGCCGCGTCGAGCCGCTCGACTTCGACCACTTCTGGCTGTCCGACACGCCGTACGTGATCGGGTCGAAGTCCTGGGGCAACAACGTCGTGCGGATGGTCACCTGGGTGCGCTTCCGCGATGCCCGCACCGGCAAGGAGTTCGTGCACGTCAACACCCACTTCGACCACCAGTCGGAGAACGCGCGGCAGCGCAGCGCGGGCTTGGTGCGCGACCGGATCGCCGGCTTCGACCCGGCGCTGCCGGTGGTGCTGACCGGCGACTTCAACACCCCGGCCGACTCGGTGTCGTACCGGACGCTGATCGAGGGCGGGCTGTCCGACACCTGGCGCACGGCGGCGAAGCAGCTCACGCCGGAGTGGGGCACGTTCCCGAACTACCGCGACCCGGTGCTGGGCGCGAACCGGATCGACTGGGTGCTGGCGAACTCGCGGGTGTCGGTCCTGGCTGCGGCGATCAACACGTTCCGCGTGGACGGCCGCTACCCGTCCGACCACGTGCCGGTGCAGGCGCTGGTGCGGCTGAGCTGAAAAAAGTCCGGCCCGGTGTCCCGCGCGGTGGGAGGCTGTTCGTCCTTATCGTGAACACCGGCGACCGGCGCCGGTGCCCACACGGGAGGAGCAGCCAATGCCCACCTATGCCGCCCTGCTGTACGCCGCGGACGTCGACTGGTCGCAGCCCGAGTACGCGGAGACGATCAAGGAGTACCGGGAGTTCGGCGAAGCCGCCGCCGCCGTCATCAGGGGCGGGAAGGCGCTGTACCCGACCTCGACCGCGACCACCGTGCGGGTGTCCGGCGGGAAGGGCGGCGAAATCCTGACCAGCGACGGCCCCTACGTGGAGACCAAGGAGGCCCTGACCGGCTTCTACCTGCTCGAGTGCGCCGACCTCGACGAGGCGGTGAAGCTCGCCGCGCAGCTCCCGGCCGCCTGGGACGGCGTCGTCGAGGTCCGCCCGGTGATCGAGTTCTGACCGTGGAGGCCGGTGACGCGGTCGCGCGGCTGGTGCGGGACGAGGGGACCCGCGTGCTGGCCACGCTGATCCGCGTCACCGGCAGCGTCGGCCTCGCCGAGGACGCGGTGCAGGACGCCGTCGTGCGGGCGCTGGAGACCTGGCCGCGCGACGGCGTGCCGGACAACCCGCGTGGCTGGCTGCTGGTCACCGCGAAGCGGCGGGCCGTGGACCTGTTCCGCCGCGAGGCCGCGCGATCCGGGAAGGAGGCGGCGGCGATGCCGTTCGTCGAACCGGAGCCGGCCGAGGTGGTCGCGGACGACCTGTTGCGCCTCGTGTTCACCTGCTGCCACCCGGCGTTGTCGCTGGAGGCTCAGGTGGCGCTCGCCTTGCGGACCCTCGGCGGGTTGTCGACCGCCGAGGTCGCGCGGGCGCTGCTGGTGCCCGAGGCGACGATGGCGAAGCGCCTGACGCGGGCGAAGCAGAAGATCGCGCGGGCGCGGATCCCGTACCGCGTGCCGGAGGCGGCCGAGCTGCCGGACCGGCTGACGGCGGTCGCCGCGACGGTGTACCTGATCTTCAACGAGGGCTACGCCGCCGCGGCGGGCGCCGACCTGGTGCGCGCCGAGCTGACCGCGGAGGCGATCCGGCTCGCGCGGCTGCTGGCTTCGCTGATGCCCGACGAGCCGACGGTGCTGGGGCTGCTCGCGTTGTTGCTGCTGCAGAACTCCCGACGCGACGCGCGGGTGGACGCCGACGGGGTGCCGGTGCTGCTGCCGGACCAGGACCGGTCGCGGTGGGACCGCTCCGCGATCAAGGAGGGCGTGTCGCTGGTGGGCCGCGGCCTGCGGCGCGCGGTGGAACCGGACCGGTACGTCGTCCAGGCCGCGATCGCCGCCTGCCACGCGCTGGCGCCGTCCTACGCCGAGACGGACTGGGACGCCGTGATCTCCTGGTACGACGTGTTGCTGCGCATCTCCGACACGCCGGTGGTCCGCCTGAACCACGCGGTGGCGGTGGCCGAGCGGGACGGCCCGGCGGCCGGCCTGGCGTTGGTGGACGCGATCCCCGGGCTGACTTCGTACCCGTGGTGGCACGCGGCCCGCGCCGAACTGCTGCACCGGCTGGGTGCGGCAGCCGAGGCGCGGACCGCGTACCGGCAGGCGCTGGCGCTCGGGATGAGCGAACCGCAGGCCGCCCACCTGCGCCTGCGCCTCGCCGAACTGGGCTGAGGCGCGCCGGTTTTCAGCCGGCCGTCTCGCGGGGCGCCATCTCCGGGATGATGCCCAGCTGCTGCAACGCGCCGAGCATGTCGTAGTTGACCCACATCTCCACGATCCGGTCGTCGGCCCACTTGGCGCACATCATGCCGGTCATCACGTACGTCTTGCCGGTCGCGGGCAGGCCGCGGAATTCCGCCCGCGACGTGCCGCCCATGGTGAACCGGACCGCGCACAGGTCGCCGTCGACGAGCACGTCGTGGATGTCCATGTGCAGGTCCGGGTTGGCGGTGCGCAGGTCGCTGACCTGGCGCTGGAACCCGGCGACGCCGTCCACTTCGAAGGTCGGGTCGTGGAACGTGCAGTGCGGCGCGCACAGCTCTTCGCAGGCGTCGAGCTCGCCCTGGTTCCACATCAGGTCCAGCACCCGGCGCAACCGTTCGCGCCGCTCGTCGGAAGTCATGAGGTGCCTCCTTCCGGCCGCGCCGGGGCGGGCGGCGCCCGCTGAGTACTGCCGCGGCCGCGACCCGCAGTGCACACCCGGCGCGCGCGGCACGGCCAGAGGCTTAGGGCTCTTTATCGCGCGGCGCGGACGCGGCGGCTGTAGGGCGAGCGGTGGTGGCCGATGCGGTGCACGGCCAGCGCGAGCAGCCCGAGGCTGAGGGCGGCGAGCACGACGTAGCTGAGCGTCGTGCCGATCCCGTCCCACGCGGCGTGCAGCGCCACGGCGACGACGAACGTCACGGCGAAGCGGCCCATCCAGCGGGACCGCCCGCGGTGCCGGACCGCCGCCCACAACGCGGCGGCGGTCAGCCCCGTCCAGGCCATGTGCGTGGCCGGGCTGAGCACGCCGCGGATCAGCAGCGTCTGGTCGACGGCGCTGATCTCGCCCTGGGACTTGAGGAACGCGACGAGGGCGTAGCCCATCGTTTCGAGCGCCGCGAAGCCCGCCCCGGACGCGACGCCGAGCAGGAGCCCGGTCGCCGCGCGGCGGTCGCGGACGACCAGGAGGACGACGGCGGGCGCGATGAGCTTCGCGGTCTCCTCGATGACGCCGACCCCGGCCATCTGGAAGGGACCGAGGTCCTTGAGAACGTCGTACTCGAGCGCCCCGGCCGTGACGACGCCGACCACACCGCCCACGATGGCGACGAGCCCGACGAGCACCGGATCGACCCCGAAGGAGAGCCGCCGCCCCCACACGAAGGTGACGAAGGTGGCCGGCCCGACGACGGCGCCGAGCAGGATCAGGGAGGGCACCAGGTTGGGGTTCTCGGTGTCCAGCAGAACCCGCCGGACGAGCTCGAACAACCCGAGCCCCACGACGAGCACGAGCACCCACGCCCACCGCCAGGACACCTTCCAAGTCGCGGTCCGCGTCCGCATGGCACCTCCGCTAAGCCCGGTGACCAGAAATCGGCCCGACGCCAGGCGGCGTTACCCCGCTCAGGCGCGCGGCAGGTGGACGGCCACCTCGGCCAGCGCGTCCAGCACGGCTTCGCTGACCTGCCCGGTCGCCCGTTCACTCTCGGCGATGACGACGGTGTTGCCCGCCAACCGGGAGTCGAAGTGGTGCGCCGTGAACCGCACGTCGGCCATCTGGATCAGCGAGGCCGCCAGTGGCGTGATGTCACCGTTGCCGTGGATCTTCTCCAGGCGCTCGAAGTCGCGCGCTTGGCCACGAGAGCGGAAACTCACCCAGACGACGGACACCAGCGCGGTGTTCCCGTTGCCGTCACCGATCGCGAGCAATTGACGGTCCAGCGAAGTGCACGGCGTGCGCAGGAAGAATTCGCGGATTTCGCCGTGCGAATGAATCAGGCACGAGGCATCCCGCTTCGCGGTTTTCCGCATGCCGCGCAGTCCCAGACGCTGCCACGCCTCATCCGGACGTCCTCGGCCTGCGGAACGCTTGCTGTCGGCCTTCCGGCTGTTCAGGCCACGTCCAGCCACCGCGTTCGCGCCCGAGTCCGCGACCGCGCCCTCGATCGCGGCACTGCCACCCAGGCTGACCGTCCCGCTGGTCACGCCGACCACGCCGACCAGTGCGGCCGCAGCCACGACCCGGCCGGTCTTCTTACCGGGACCGGGGTCGGAACCACCGCCCTTACCGCCGATTCTTCTGCCCACGGAAAACCTCCCCGCCGGACTTTATGTCCAGGAGGGCGGCCGCGATTCCGCCGAATGAGCGATTGGCAATAGGTATTCCGATACCCGCGTCATTCCGTGCACCGTCGACGCCGCCCGGCTTGCCGCGGTCGCCTCCGTGCGGCATCTTTACGGTCGGCGCGCCGGGAAGTCTGGTCGGCACACCCGTCCTGAGCAGGGCCGGGCGAACGGTCGACGGCAGGAGTGGCGCGGTGGTGCTCGTCAGGATCCCGGCAAGAACCGGTGACCGCGGCGAGATCGTCGTACGCTGCGGGCATGCACGCGTCGGAGATGGCCGAGGACTTCCCGGTCGTCGCGTCGGATTCGGACGCTCTCGAGGCGGCCCGCCTGCTGGCCGCGAACCGGCTGCCCGGCCTGGTCGTCACCGATCCGCGCGGCCGTCCGGTGGCGGTCCTGCCCGCGTCGCAGGTGGTGCGGTTGCTGGTGCCGCACTACGTCCAGGACGACCCGTCGCTCGCGGGGGTGCTGTCGGAGTCGATGGCCGACCGGGTGGCGGAGAAGCTGCACGGCAAGACCGTCCGGGCTCTGCTGCCCGAGGACCGGCCGGAGCTGCCCGTGGTCAAGGCCGACGACACGATCGTGGAGGTCGCTGCGGCGATGGCGCGGTTGCGCTGTCCCCTGGTGGCGGTGGTGGACG
Organism: Amycolatopsis sp. ATCC 39116; assembly: GCF_000231075.2. Lineage (NCBI taxonomy): Bacteria > Bacillati > Actinomycetota > Actinomycetes > Pseudonocardiales > Pseudonocardiaceae > Amycolatopsis > Amycolatopsis sp. ATCC 39116. Next base: position 230,304 of record NZ_AFWY03000004.1, read on the forward strand.
GCGACGGGCTCACCGGGGTGATCACCGCGTCGCGGCTGCTGGAGCTGGCGCTGCGGTAGGCGGTGTGCGGTGACCGTGCTCGCGATCGTCGTGTTCGCGGTCGCCTACCTGCTGATCGCGACCGACCGCGTCCCGAAGGCGGCCGCGGCGCTGGGTGGCGCCGGGATCGTGCTCGCGGCGGGCGTGGTCGGTTCGGACGAGGCGTTCTACTCGCACGACACCGGCATCGACTGGGACGTCGTGTTCCTGCTGCTCGGCATGATGATCATCGTCGGGATCCTGCGCCGCACCGGTGTCTTCGAGTTCACCGCGATCTGGGCGGCCAAGCGCGCGAAGGGCTCGCCGCTGCGGGTGATGGTCCTGCTGGTCCTGCTGACGGCGACGGCGTCGGCGTTCCTGGACAACGTCACCACGGTCCTGCTGATCGCACCGGTGACGCTGCTGGTGTGCGACCGGCTCGGGATCAGCCCGGTGCCGTTCCTGATCGCCGAGGTGTTCGCGTCGAACATCGGCGGCACCGCGACGCTGATCGGCGATCCGCCGAACATCATCATCGGCAGCCGCGCCGGCCTGACGTTCAACGACTTCCTCGTGCACCTGGCGCCGATCGTGGTCGTCGAGGTCGCCGTGTTCGCGCTGGTGCTGCGCTGGCTGTTCCGCGGCGCATTCGACGCGGACCCGGCGCGCATCGCCGAGGTGATGACCCTCGACGAGCGCGAAGCCATCCGCGACAAGCGGTTGCTGGTGAAGTGCGGCGTCGTGCTGGCGCTGGTGTTCACCGGGTTTATCGGGCATTCGGTGTTCCACCTGGACCCGTCGGTCGTGGCGCTGCTCGGCGCCGGGGTCCTCGTGCTCGTCTCGGGCACCCGGCCGCGGGACTACCTGGCCGCGGTCGAATGGGAGACGCTGCTGTTCTTCGCGGGCCTGTTCATCATGATCGGCGCGCTCGTGCACACCGGAGTGATCGGCCGCCTGGCGCGACTCGCGGCGGACGCGACCGGCGGGAACGCGCTGCTGGCCGTGATGCTGATCCTGGTGGTCTCCGCGGTGCTCTCCGGTTTCATCGACAACATCCCCTACGTGGCGACGATGAGCCCGCTCGTGGCGGGCCTGGTGGCGGACCTGCCGGATCCCGGGCAGGCCCAGGCGCTGTGGTGGGCGCTGGCCCTGGGAGCCGACTTCGGCGGAAACCTCACGGCGATCGGCGCCAGCGCGAACGTGGTGATGCTGGGAATCGCCGCGCGCGCCGGCACACCGATCTCGTTCTGGGAATTCACCCGGAAAGGCGCGGTGGTCACTTTGATGACCGTCACGCTGGCGGCGCCGTACCTGTGGCTGAGGTACTTCGTGCTGGGGTGAGCCCTTCAAGCCAAGACGGAAACCGAGGTCATCAAAAAGGTCCGGAAACTCGAACGAGAGCGCGACGCGGGCACGGTCCGGAGGCCCGGCCAGGAATGGACGGTCGAGAAGTGGGTGATGCACTGGTACGAAACGATCGCCGTGCCGAACGTCCGCTACAAGACCCGCAGCTACTACTGGACTGCGGTCGACAAGTACATCGTCCCGGGGATCGGCACGCACAAGCTGACGCGGCTCGAATCCGAACACATCGAACGGTTCTATGCGCGCCTGCGGAATGAAGGCGCCAAGTCGGCAACCCTGTAACAGGTCCACATCGCTCTGCGCGCGTCCCTCAACGAAGCCGAGCGACGGAACCGGATCACGCGCAATCCGATCCGCGCCGTGCGGTCACCGAAGATCGAAGAGACCGAGATCGAGCCTCTGACCGTGGACGACGCGCGGGCAATCCTCCACGTTGCCCATGACCGGCGAAACGGCGTGCGCTGGGCCATCGCCCTCGCGCTGGGACTGCGGCAGGGCGAGGCGATCGGCCTCAAGTGGACCGACCTCAAGGCCAGTGGCACCACGGGTGTGGGGTGGCGGAGCCGTGCGCGAAGAAGCGTCCGGAAGACTGTCCGTTTGCCCAGGTCACGGGAATGCTGACGGTCCGGCGAGCGTTGCAACGGCAGACCTGGCAGCACGGCTGCGACCCGGACAAGAAGTGCGGTCGCAAGCGGGGCGCTGACTGCCCGGCACGACACAGTGGCGGCCTCGTCGTCGTGGAACCCAAGTCCCGCGCCGGTCGACGCGTGCTGAGCGTGCCGCCGCCGCTGGTGCTCGCGCTGCTCGAACACCGGAAGGTCCAGGACGCAGAGCGGCAGCGAGCGGCCGACGTCTGGCAGGACGACGGGTGGATGTTCGCCCAGCCAACTGGCCGGCCGACCGACCCGCGAGCCGACTACGGCGAGTGGAAGGACGTCCTGAAGGCGGCCGGGGTGCGCGAGGCGCGGCTCCATGACGCCCGGCACACCGCCGCGACGTTCCTGCTCGTGCTCGGCGTCGCGCAGCGGGCGGTCATGGACGTGATGGGCTGGTCCAAGATCGACATGGCCCAGCGGTACCAGCACGTGCCCGACGAGCTACGGCAGAGCATCGCGACGCAGCTCGGCGGACTGCTCTGGACAGGCCCAGACGACGGTGACGGCGACGAACCGACAGCCGCTTCGGTACCGGCCTGAACGACCAACTGAGACGGAAACTGAGACGAGCCCTGACCAGGGTGTTTCCCACCACAGGGAAACACCCTGGTCAGACGGGGAGCCGACTAGGGGGCTCGAACCCCTGACCTGCTGTTTACAAGACAGCTGCTCTACCAGCTGAGCTAAGTCGGCCTGATCGGGGTCATCCTAGCAACCGCTGCCGGGCCCCCCGGATTCGTGGATGATCGGCGAAGTGGCGCACGCCACGGTTGCCCCTTTGCAACGACCGGCGTGATCCAGGCGATGGGCACCCGGGAGGCCAATCAAGGAGGTGACGGCCGTATGAACAGCACCCAGCGCGTCCGGGGCCCGGTGACCCGCAGGCGCGGCTGGCACATCCTCGAAGCGCCGGAGGACCCGGGCGTCGAGAAGGCGAACCGGCGGCGGCGGGCGACCGAGCCGCGTCGCCGGGCCTGGCACATCCTGGAAGCGCCGACCGGCGAGCAGCCGGCGCCGGACGCGACCACCGAACTCGGTCCCGCCCTGCCGGACGAGGCGACGGTCAACTTCGTCCTCGACCTGGTCCTCCGGGTCGGCGAGGTGCAGATGGCCAGCGGCGCCGGCGCCTCCGACGTGACCGCCACCATCCTCTCCCTCACCGCGGCCTTCGGTCTCCCGCACTGCGAGGTGGACGTCATCTTCACGTCCATCACCGTCACCTGCCACCGGGGCACCGACGCGAACCCGATCACGGCACTGCGCGTCGTCCGCTCGCGCAGCCTCGACTACACCCGCCTGTCGCAGACGGAGATGCTGGTCCAGCAGATCCTGCGCGGCAACCTCAGCGCGGAAGAGGCCTACACCGAGCTGCACAAGATCACCACCGCGCCGCACCCGTACCCGCGCTGGTTCGCCACGCTGGCCTGGGGCGGCATGGCCTTCTTCATCACCCTGCTGCTCAGCGGCACCCTGGACGTCGCGGTCGGCGCGCTGATCATCTCCGCCCTCATCGACCGGCTCGGGCGCCTCCTCAACCGCGTCGCGCTGCCGTTCTTCTTCCAGCAGGCCGTCGGCGGGCTGGTCGCGACGGGGCTGGCCACCTTCGCCGTCAACACCGGTCTTGTGCCGACCCGGTTCTCCACGCTGGTCGCCGCCGCGGCGATCACCGTGCTCCTCTCCGGTCTGTCCACCGTGTCCGCGGTGCAGGACGCCATCACCGGCTACAACGTCACCGCCGCGGGCCGCACGATGGAAACGATCCTCATGTCCGCGGGCCTGATCACCGGCGTCGCCCTCGCGCTGAACATCGCCAAGGCGCTCGGCTTCACCCCGGCCGAACCCGTGCTGCCCGCGCAGACCGCCGACAGCCTGCTGGTGATCGTGCCCGCGGGCGCGGCCGCGGCGGCCTGCTTCGCCGTCGCCTCCTACTCGACGTTGCGGTCGATGCTCGTGGCCGCCGCCGCGGGCGCGATCGGCGCCGGTGTCTACGGCGCGCTGGTGATCGTCGGCCGGTTCGACGTCATCACCTCCTCCGCCGTCGCGGCCGTCGTGATCGGCTTCTCCGGCGGCGTTCTGGCCCGCCGCCTGAAGGTGACGCCGCTGGTCGTGGCGGTGTCGGGAATCACGCCCCTGCTGCCCGGTCTGTCGACGTACCGTGGCCTATATGAGCTGGCCACGCAGAGCAACGGCAACCTCTCCACGCTGATCAAAGCCGCGGCGATCGGGCTTGCGCTGGCCGCCGGCGTGGTACTCGGGGAGTACCTCGCGCAGCCGGTCCGGACCGGTCTCGGCCGGCTCGAACGGAAGCTCGCCGGCCCCCGGATGGCGGGTCCGCTGCGGACGACCGATCGGCGACTGGAGTAGCCGCTGGTGGGCCACCGCGCGGTGGATCTTGGTTCGCCGTCGCGAGATAGTGTTCGAGCGGACGACAAGGGAGCATGGCCACGTGAGCGAACCAGGGATCGGCACGGCTTCGGCGGACTTCGTCGTGGTCGCCAACCGGCTGCCCGTCGACCTCGAACGGACGGCCGACGGCAACCAGCGCTGGACCGCGAGTCCGGGCGGCTTGGTGTCGGCGCTGGAGCCGTTCCTGCGTTCGCGCAAGGGCGCCTGGGTGGGCTGGCCGGGCGTGCCGGGTGTCGACGTCGACCCGTTCAGCGACGAGGGCATGGTCCTCTACCCCGTCTCGCTGTCCACCGAAGAGGTCCGCGACTATTACGAGGGCTTCTCCAACGCCACGCTGTGGCCGCTCTACCACGACGTGGTCGCGCCGCCGGTGTTCGACCGCGGCTGGTGGGAGAGCTACGTCCAGGTCAACCGCCGCTTCGCCGAGGCCAGCGCGCAGGTCTCGGCCGAGGGCGCCACCGTGTGGGTGCAGGACTACCAGCTGCAGCTGGTGCCGAGCATGCTCCGCGAGCTGCGCCCCGACCTGCGCATCGGCTTCTTCCTGCACATCCCGTTCCCGCCGGTCGAGCTGTTCATGCAGCTGCCGTGGCGTGCGGAGATCGTGCGCGGCCTGATCGGCGCCGACCTGGTCGGGTTCCACCGGCCCGGCGGCGCGCAGAACTTCCTGTGGCTGGCCCGCACGCTGCTCGGGCTGGAGCCCAGCCGCGGCGCGGTCGGCGTGCGGTCCCGGCCGGGCATGATGCAGGTCGGCAACCGCACGGTCCGGGTCGGCGCGTTCCCGATCTCGATCGACGCGGCCGGCCTGGACACGCTCGCCCGCACCAAGGAGGTCGCGGAGCGGGCCGCGCAGATCCGCCGCGACCTGGGCAACCCGAAGACCGTCCTGCTCGGGGTCGACCGCCTGGACTACACCAAGGGCATCGACCTGAGGCTGCAGGCGCTGCACGAACTGCTCCAGGAGGGCCGGGTCCAGCCCGAGGACGTCACCTTCGTCCAGCTGGCCACCCCGAGCCGGGAACGCGTCGAGCACTACCAGCGGATGCGCACCGAGATCGAGCAGATGGTGGGCCGCATCAACGGCGAGTTCGCCCGCGTCGGTCACCCGGTGGTGCACTACCTGCACCAGTCGGTCGACCGCAAGGAGCTGGCCGCGTTCTACAGTGCGGCCGACGTCATGGTCGTCACCCCACTACGCGATGGGATGAATCTCGTCTGCAAGGAGTACGTCGCGTGCCGTCACGATCTCGGCGGCTCGCTCGTGCTGTCCGAGTTCGCCGGCGCCGCCGCCGAGCTGACCAGCGCTTTTCTCGTCAACCCGCATGATCTCGACGGGGTTAAGAACGCGTTGGAGGCGGCCATTACGCTCGACCCTGCCGAGGGCAGACGCCGGATGCGCGCGTTGCGGCGTCAGGTCCTCACCCACGACGTCGACAGGTGGGCACGGTCGTTCCTCGAGGCACTCGGGTCCGAACCGGCCGCCTGAGTGGCCCACCTGCAGCAACAAGCTTTTGAGCTCCTTAAGGAGGAGTGGTGACCGCCGAGTCCCTGCCCGCTGAGCTGCGCCGTGCGATCGTGCAGATCGCTCGCACGCCGCGATTGCTGGTCGCTTGCGACTACGACGGGACCTTGGCTCCGATCGTGACCAACCCGGACGAGGCGCGCCCGCTGCCCGAGTCGGTGGGCGCGCTGCGCTCGCTGGCCGGGCTGCACGAGACGACCACCGCGGTCATCTCCGGCCGCGCGCTGCGCGACCTCGCCATCCTGTCGCGACTGCCGCACGAGGTGCACCTGGTCGGCAGCCACGGTTCCGAATTCGACATCGGCTTCGTGCACGAGCTCGACGCCCAGGCCCGCGACCTGCACCGCAGGGTCGAGCAGGAGCTGGAGCGCATCGCCGGTGACGTGCCGGGCGTGAGCCTGGAGGTCAAGCCGGCCAGCATCGCCGTGCACGTCCGCCGCGCCGACCGCGACGCCGCCCGCCGCGTGCTCGACGAGGTCCACAGTGGACCGTGCACGTGGGAGGGCGTGACGACCACCGACGGCAAGGAGGTCGTCGAGCTCGCCGTCGTGCAGACCGACAAGGGCCGCGCGCTGGACACCCTGCGCCACCAGGTCGGCGCCACCGCGGCGATCTTCCTCGGTGACGACGTCACCGACGAGAAGGCGTTCGCGCGGCTGTCCGGCCCCGACGTCGGCGTCAAGGTCGGCGACGGGGAGACCCTGGCCGCCTACCGCGTGCCCGGCACCGAGGACGTCGCCACGGTTCTGGCGTTCATGCTGGAGGAGCGCCGCAACTGGCTCTACGGCGAGCAGGCGCCGCCGATCGAGCGGCTGTCGATGCTGTCCAACGAGCGCGCGGTCGCCCTGGTCACGCCCGACGCCCGGCTGACCTGGATGTGCCACCCCGGCCCGGACGCGCCCGCGGTGTTCGCCGACCTGCTCGGCGGCACCAGCGCGGGCCACTTCTCGATCAAGCCGCACCACAACGGCCTGCCGCTGGGCCAGCGGTACCTGCCGAACACGATGACGGTGGAGACCCGCTGGTCACGGCTGCTGGTGACGGACTACCTGGAGCCGGAGGGCCCGCCGCACCGCACCGACCTGGTGCGCGTGGTCTCCGGGACCGCCGCCGCGTCCGTGGTGTTCGCGCCGCGGCCGGAGTTCGGCGGTGTCCCGGTCCGGCTGGTGCCCGACCCCGAGGGCCTGCGCGTGCTGGGCACGTCGGAGCCGATCGTGCTGCGCTCGCCGGGCGTGGCGTGGGAGATCACCTCCGACGGCCTGCACGACACCGCGACCGCGCTCGTCCAGCCCACCCAGGACGAGCCGGTCGTGCTCGAACTGCGGTGCGGCACCACCGACCTGACCGCGCACGAACTGTCCGAACCGGAGCGGCGGGCGCGGGCGGGCGCCTACTGGAGCGACTGGGCGACCACGCTGAAGCTGCCGAACGTGGAGCCGGAGCTGGTCGCGCGCTCGGCGCTGACGCTGCGCGGGCTGTGCAACGCCGACACCGGCGCGGTGCTCGCGGCGGCCACGACGTCGCTGCCGGAGGAGATCGGCGGCGTGCGGAACTGGGACTACCGCTACTGCTGGATCCGCGACGCGGCGTTCACCGTGCGCGAGCTGGTCGGGCTGGGTTCGCTGGCCGAGGCCGAGGGCTACCTGCGGTGGCTGCACGGCGTGCTGTCGACGCTGGCGGGCCCGGAGCGGCTGCACCCGCTGTACACGATCAACGGCACCCAGCTGGGCGCCGAGGCCGTGATCGACTCGCTGCCCGGCTACGCGGGTTCGCGGCCGGTGCGCGTCGGCAACCTGGCGAACCACCAGGTGCAGCTGGACGTGTTCGGCCCGGTCGTCGAGCTGGTGGCCGAGCTGGCGCAGGTGCGCGGCGAGCTGCGGGACGAGGACTGGCAGCTGGTGCGCGCGATGGCCGAGGCCGTCACGCGGCGCTGGTCGGAGCCCGACCACGGCATCTGGGAGGAGCGGCACGTGCCGCGCCACCGGGTGTACTCGCGCGTCATGTGCTGGGTGACCGTCGACCGCGCCATCAAGCTCGGCGAGGTGTACGGGCGTGAGATCCCGGCCGGGTGGCACGACCTGCGCGAGGAGATCGCGACCGACGTGCTGACCCACGGCTGGAACGACGAGGTCCAGGCGTTCACCACGGCCTACGACGGCACCGACCTGGACGCGGCTTCGCTGTTCGTCGGGCTGGCCGGGCTGATCGACCCGTCGGACGAGCGGTTCCAGCACACGGTGACCGCGATCGAGGCCGAGCTGCGCAGCGGTTCCACGGTGTACCGCTACCGCCGCGACGACGGCCTGCCCGGCGGCGAGGGCGGGTTCCACCTGTGCGCCGCGTGGCTGATCGAGGCGTACCTGCTGACCGGCCGCCGCACCGAGGCGGAGGAGCTGTTCGAGCAGCTGGTCGACGCGGCAGGCCCGACGGGTCTGCTGCCCGAGCAGTACGACCCGGTGGCGGAGCGCTCGCTGGGCAACCACCCGCAGGCGTACTCGCACCTCGGGCTGATCCGCTGCGCCAAGCTGCTGTCCGGCGCCTGATCCGACTGCGCGAACGGCCCCTCCGGCACGTCCGGAGGGGCCGTTCGCGTCTCAACGGGCCACCCGGTCGGCCGCCGCGACCTCGCGCATGGCCTCGGCGACGGCCCGGAAGTCCTTCTGCAGAATCTTCGAGTGGTTGCTGGCGACCTTCGCGCTGATCCGCAGGTTCGGGTTGCGGGCGAGCACCGGTTCGAGCGAGGCCCGCGACGCCTCCATCTCCTCCACGCCACCGCCGAGATTCGACCCGGTGGCCAGGACGTAGCCGAATCGGGCAGGACACGCTCTCCAGCACCGGCGCGAGAGCCGCGGCGATCTCGTTCAACTCGATGTCGACCTCGGCGTGCTGCTCGGCGGACATCCGCGCGACCATCCCGAACGGGCGTGCCAGGGGCAGCAGGAACCGCATGCGGTGGAACAGCTGCTGGATCCGCTCCTGGCCCTCTTCGCCGGTCAGGCCGTAGGGCAACGCGCCGTCCACCACGACCACACCGGCGACGCGCTCCGGGTTGCGGGCCGCCCAGTGCGCCGTCGGACCAGCCGACGAGGGTCGGCCGCTCCACACCGGTCGCGTCGAGGACGGCGTCGACGTCGCGGACGCACGCCTCGACGGAGTAGTCCGCCGACCGCCGCGACCGGCCGCGGGGGTCGGTGACGGCGAGGGCGCCGGTCTTCGAAGGGGCCCATCCCGGTCCAGGTCGTTGCGCTCATGGGAACACCATCGCGGCGCGCGCCGACGCCGGGCAGGCTCCGTCAGGCGTAGTTGGCCGCGTGCAGGGCCGCCGCCACCGAGTCGACCTCCAGCACCCGTATCCCGTCCGGCAGCTTGCCCGGGTCGGGCGGCACCAGCGCGTGCGTGAACCCCATCCGGGCGGCTTCCGCCAGCCGCCGCCCGGCGCCGGTCACCCGGCGGACCTCCCCGGCGAGCCCGACCTCGCCGACGACCACCAGCCGCGGCGACAACGCGACGTCCCGCACCGACGACCACAGCGCCAGCAACACCGACAGGTCGACGGCGGGCTCGGTGACTTTCATCCCACCGACCGTCGCCGAGTAGACGTCCCGGTCGCCCAGCTTGATCCTGCCGCGCTTCTCCAGCACGGCGAGGATCATCGCCACCCGCGCGGAGTCCAGGCCGCTCACGGCCCGCCTCGGCTGCGGCGCGCCCGCGCTCGACACGAGCGCCTGCACCTCGCACAGCAGCGGCCGCTTGCCCTCGACCGTGACCGTCACCGCGGTGCCCGGCACCGCGTCCTCCCGCCGGTTCAGGAACAGCCCGGACGGGTCCGGCACCCCGACGATGCCGTCCTCACGCAGCTCGAAGCACCCGATCTCGTCCGCGGGCCCGAACCGGTTCTTCACCCCGCGCACCATCCGCAGCGTGGAGTGCCGGTCGCCCTCGAAGTGCAGCACCACGTCGACCAGGTGCTCCAGCACACGCGGCCCGGCGACCGAGCCGTCCTTCGTGACGTGCCCCACGAGCACGACCGGCAGGCCGCGCTCCTTCGCCAGCGCCACCAGGCCGGCCGTGACCGCCCTGACCTGCGTGACACCGCCCGGCGCGCCCTCCACCTGCGGCGAGGCCATCGTCTGCACCGAGTCGACGATCAGCACACCCGGCTTGACCGCGTCGACGTGCCCGAGGATCGCCGAAAGATCGCTCTCCGCCGCCAGGAACACGCCCTCGTGCACGTTCTTCGTCCGCTCGGCGCGCAGCCTGACCTGCCCCGCGGACTCCTCACCGGTGACGTACAGCGCGGGCCCGGACCCGCCGCGGGCCCACTGGTAGGCCACCTCGAGCAGGAGGGTGGACTTGCCCACGCCCGGCTCGCCGGCCAGCAGCACGACCGCGCCGGGCACCAGCCCGCCGCCGAGCACGCGGTCCAGCTCGCCGACGCCCGTGGTGCGGGCGCGCGCGGCCTCGATGTCGACCTGGCCGATCGGCCGCGCCGGGGCGCTGGGCGCGCCGGCCGCCACGCGGGCTATCGCCGGGCGCGCGTCACCGCGCTCCTCGATGGTTCCCCACGCCTGGCACTCCGGGCAGCGGCCGACCCACTTGGCGGTCTCGTACCCGCACTCACCGCAGCGGTAGCTGGTGCCCTTCTTGACCATGGTCGGTCACGCTAGCTGGCACCACCGACAGTTCTAGTGACCGCCGGCTTCCGCCTCGCCGGACGGCTGGCAGCTCAGCTCGACCGTGGGCGCCTGGATCGGCAGCTGCACGGTGACCGGGCCGGCGTCGCGGAAGGTGAAGGTGACCGGGATGGTCTGGCCGGGCCACACGACCTGCTTGATGCCCTGCAGGACGACCTCGGCGTGACCGATCCGGGTCGGCTGCCCGGTGGGGCCGGCGGTCGGCGACGCGGACGCCGACGAGGTGGGCGAGGCCGACGAGGTGGGCGAGGTCTGGGTCGAGCTCGGCGCCGCGGAGCTGGACTCCGGCTGCTGCACGGACTCGCCCTCGTTGGCCGGGCCGATCAGGAGCTTGCTGCCCGCGACGATGGCCTTCTGGCCCTCGACGGTGGCGCTCGCCGCGTTCGCGCTGCTCACGGAGACCAGCTCGTCGTCGGCGGTGCCGTCGTTGGCGATCACCAGCGTCAGCGGGGCACTCGACCCGGTCGCGTAGGCCTGCTGGCAGTCGTTGCGGTTCACCAGGCCGGCGTCCCGCAGGACGAGCTTGCCCGCCTGGGCCATGGCGCCGTTGACCGCGGGCAGCATGGTGTTGGTCTGGGTGATCTGCCCGGCCCCGCACCCGGCCAGAGCCAGGGCGGCACCCACGGCGACCACGCTCGCGCCGACCACACGACGTTTCTGCAGCCTCACGGTCTCAGTCCCTCCTAAAGCCAGTGGCAGCCCGATCCTATCTGCGCCGCGAAGCGGCTCCGTTGAGGGTGGTGGTGGGCCGGCGGGAGGGGCCTAGCTATGGCCGGAAAGCCCGCCACCGAGGGTGCGCCGAGGGGGCCGGAAACCGTCCACAATGGATCAGACAATCAATGTCGACAGGGTTCCCCACCACCTGCATGAGCATGCACTTTATCGGTTTGTCAACCCCCCGGATGGCCCCTGACCTGCGACGACGATCTCGGCCCGCTAGGTGGGCCCCCTCGCCGCGTGCTAGGATGGAGGCAGCGAAAGGGGCAGAGGACACATGGTTTTCAAGGTCGGAGAGACCGTCGTCTACCCGCACCACGGTGCCGCACTCATCGAAGCGATCGAGACCCGCGTGATCAAGGGCGAGGAGAAGCAGTACCTCGTCCTCAAAGTCGCGCAAGGGGACCTCACGGTTCGCGTGCCCGCTGACAACGCCGAGATCGTCGGCGTGCGGGACGTCGTGGGCCAGGATGGTCTGAACCGGGTTTTCGACGTGCTGCGAGCGCCGCACACCGAGGAGCCCACGAACTGGTCTCGTCGGTACAAGGCCAACCTCGAGAAGCTCGCCTCGGGCGATGTGAACAAGGTGGCCGAAGTGGTGCGCGACCTCTGGCGGCGCGAGAAGGACCGCGGCCTGTCCGCCGGCGAGAAGCGCATGCTGGCCAAGGCGCGGCAGATACTGGTCAGTGAGCTCGCCCTGGCGGAGGGCACCGACGAGGGCAAGGCAGAGACGCTGCTCGACGAGGTCCTGGAGACAGCGGCCGTCTAGAGCACAGGCTGACCTCGCGAGATGAGCCGGGCAGACGTGCTCATCTACTGCGTGTGCCTCATGAGACACAGCTCGTCCCGCGAAGTGAGACCCCGGCGATGAAGGTCGCGGCAGTCCTCATCGCCGACCCCGAGGGGCCGGACCCGTGCGCGCTCGTGCGCGGTGCGCCGCTGTTGCGGCACGCCGTGGACGGCCTGCTGGAGTCCGGATGCGCGGACCGCCTGGCGGTGGCGGTTCCCAAACCCGTGCTCGGGGATTGTGAATTGATCATACGGGCAGTACCCGGCGCCGGTTCCCGGTGCCGGGTACTGGCCTGTGGTCCTGAGCGCGCCGAATCCGTCCGGGCGGCCGTCGAGGCCACCGGGGAATCCGATGTCGTGCTCGTGCACGACGTCGCGCGTCCGTTCGTGCCTCCCGCCACCGTCCGCGCGGTGGCCGAGGCGGTGTTCGCCGGGGCAGAGGCGATCATCCCGGTCCTACCCGTGACCGACACCGTCAAACTCGTTTCCGGCGACGTGATCGCCGCCACCTCCGACCGGGACCACCTGCGTGTCGTGCAGACCCCCGTCGGCTACCGCCCCGAAGTGCTCCGCGAGCTCTGCGCACGCGGCGCGGACCCGCTGTCGGACCTGCCCGGTAGCGTGCGCACCGTGGCCGGGCACCCCACCGCGCTCCGGCTCACCACGGCCTTCGACGTGGCCGTCGCGGAAGCACTACTCGAGGAGCAGGGTTGAGGGTCGGGACCGGGGTCGACGTCCATCCGATCGAGGCTGGCCGCGAGTGCTGGATCGCCGGGCTGCTGTGGGAGGGCGCCGACGGCTGCGCCGGCCACTCCGACGGCGACGTGGCCGCCCACGCGCTGTGCGACGCGATGCTGTCCGCCGCCGGGCTCGGCGACCTGGGCGCGGTGTTCGGCACCAGCGACCCCCGCTGGGCAGGCGCGCACGGCGCCGAGTTCGTGGCCGAGGCGCGTCGGCTCGTCGAGGCCCAAGGCTGGCGGCTCGGCAACGCGTCGGTGCAGGTCATCGGCAACGCGCCACGCATCGGCAAGCGGCGTGAAGAGGCCCAGGACGTCCTGAGCAAGGCCGCGGGCGGCGCGGTCAGCGTCAGCGGCACCACCACCGACGGGCTCGGCCTGACCGGCCGCGGCGAGGGCATCGCCGCGGTCGCCACCGCGCTGCTGCTGCCGGCGGAATAAGTCACACGAATCCCGAGGTCATCCCCGGTAGCCTGTGTTCTGTGACGATTCAGGCGGTGATGTTCGACTTCTCCGGCACCCTCTTCCGGCTCGAGCAGAACTCCAGCTGGCTGTCCGACCTCACGACCCCCGACGGCGCCCCGCTCGACGTCGAGGCGCAGACCGAGCTGATGCGCCGCATGACCGCCCCGACCGGGCAGGTCGTCGAGCTGTCCGAGGAGTACCAGCACGCGTGGGAGAACCGGGACCTCGACCCGGCGCTGCACCGCAAGATCTACCTCGAGGTGCTGCGCAAGTCCGGCGTCGCGCACGCCCACCAGGCCGAGGCGCTCTACAACCGCCTGATCGACCCCGCGGAGTGGACGCCGTACCCGGACACCGAGGCCGCGCTGAAGGACACCGCCGCCAAGGGCGTCAAGGTCGGCGTGCTGAGCAACATCGCCTTCGACATCCGGCCCGCGTTCGCGATGCGCGGCTACACCGACTTCGTCGACGAGTTCCTGCTCTCCTTCGAGGAGGGCTACATCAAGCCGCAGCCCGAGGTGTTCCGGCTGCTGATCGACAAGCTCGGGGTGGCGCCGGAGAACACGCTCATGGTCGGCGACAGCGAGGAGGCCGACGGCGGGGCGAAGGCGCTCGGCTGCGCGTTCGCCCTCGTCGACCCGCTGCCGACCGCCGAACGCCCGGACGGCCTGCTCACGGCCCTGCGCACGCACGGGGTGCTCTGAGCGGCGTCAAGGTGACCCGTACCATTTCAGGGTGGCCCTTCATCTGTACGACACCGCGAGCAGGAGCGTGCGGGAGTTCCACCCCGCCCGTAGCGGAACGGCGTCCATGTACGTGTGTGGGGCCACCGTGCAGGGCATTCCGCACATCGGGCACGTCCGCGGCGCCCTGAACTACGACGTCCTGCGCCGCTGGCTGATCCACAGTGGACTGGACGTGTTGTTCGTGCGGAACGTCACGGACATCGACGACAAGATCCTCACCAAGGCCGCCGACGCCGGACGGCCGTGGTGGGAGTGGGCGGCGACGCACGAACGGGCGTTCGAGGAGGCCTACACGGTCCTCGGCTGCCTGCCGCCGTCCATCGCGCCGCGCGCCACCGGGCACGTCACGCAGATGGTGGAGCTGATGCAGCGCCTCATCGACGCCGGGCACGCCTACGCGGCAGGCGGCGACGTGTACTTCGCCGTGTCCACGTTCCCCGAGTACGGCGCGCTGTCCCGGCAGAAGCTGGACGAGGTGCAGCAGGGCGAGACCCTGGCCGAGGGCAAGCGCGACCCGCGGGACTTCACGCTGTGGAAGAGCGCCAAGCCGGGCGAGCCGTCGTGGCCGACCCCGTGGGGCGACGGGCGGCCGGGCTGGCACCTGGAGTGCTCCGCGATGGCGACCACCTACCTGGGCGCCGAGTTCGACATCCACGGCGGCGGCGTCGACCTGGTGTTCCCGCACCACGAGAACGAGCGCGCCCAGTCGCAGGCGGCGGGTGACCCGTTCGCGCGGTTCTGGCTGCACAACGCGTGGGTGACGCTGTCCGGCGAGAAGATGTCGAAGTCGCTGGGCAACGTGGTGTCGATCGAGGCGATGCTGCGCAACTACCGGGCCGCCGAGCTGCGGTACTACTTGGTGCAGCCGCACTACCGGTCGACCATCGAGTACTCCGACGGCGCGTTGTCCGAGGCGGCCCAGGGCTACCGGCGGATCGAGGGCTTCCTGCGCCGGGCGGCGCAGCGGACGGGCACGGTCGAGCCGGGTGAGCTGGCGCCCGAGTTCGTCGCCGCGATGGACGACGACCTGTCCACGCCGGCGGCGGTCGCGGCCGTGCACAACCTGGTCCGCGAGGGTAATGCGGCACTGGACTCCGGCGATGACGCCAAGGCGCGCGCGGCCGCGGGCTCGGTGCGCGCGATGATGGGTGTGCTCGGGCTGGACCCGCTGGCACCGGAATGGGCGGAGAGCTCGGCGGCGGAGACGCCGGCGAGGGCCGCACTGGCCGAGTTGGTCGAGGCGATGCTCGTGGAGCGCCAGGAGGCGCGCGCCACGCGTGACTTCGCCAGGGCCGACGCCGTGCGCGACCGCCTGCTCAAGGCGGGGATCGCGGTCGAAGATACTCCCGATGGTCCGGTGTGGACCGTGAAAGAAGCTTAAATGGCAGGCAATTCCAAGCGCCGGGGTGCGGTTCGCAAAGAGGGCACCAAGAAGGGCGCCGTCGTCGGCTCCGGCGGTCAGCGCCGCCGCGGGCTGGAGGGCAAGGGCCCGACGCCGCGCGCGGAGATGCGCCCCGGGCACCCGAAGCAGAAGCGTGCCGCGGCGGCTGCCGCGCGCGCCGAGAAGTCCCGCGACCGCCGCGAAGGGCCGGAGATCATCGCGGGCCGCAACCCGGTGGTCGAGGCCCTGCGCGCGGGCGTGCCGGGCACCACGCTGTTCGTGGCCCTGAACATCGACGCCGACGACCGGGTCACCGAAGCGGTGCGGCTGGCGGCGGACAAGGGCATCTCGATCCTGGAGATCCCGCGCGAGGAGCTGGACCGCAAGACCAACCGCGCGGTGCACCAGGGGCTCGGGCTGCAGGTGCCGCCGTTCGAGTACAGCCACCCGGACGACCTGCTGGCGATCGCGAAGAACTCGGGTGAGCCGCCGCTGCTGGTGGCGCTCGACGGCGTGACCGACCCGCGGAACCTGGGTGCGGTGGTGCGTTCGGCGGCGGCGTTCGGGGCACACGGGGTGCTGCTGCCGCAGCGTCGCAGCGCGGGCGTCACGGCCGTGGCGTGGCGGACGAGCGCCGGCACCGCGGCGAAGATGCCGATCGCGATCGCGACCAACCTGACCCGGCAGCTGAAGCTGTGGGCGGAGGAGGGCCTGATGATCGCGGGCCTGGACGCGGACGGCTCGGTCGGGATCGACGACCTGTCGCTGGCGACGGATCCGCTGGTGGTCGTGGTGGGCTCCGAGGGGCGTGGCCTGTCCCGCCTGGTGCGCGAGACCTGCGACGAGACGGTGTCGATCCCGATGGCCGCCGGGGTGGAGTCGCTGAACGCGTCCGTCGCGGCGGCGGTGCTGCTGGCGGAGGTCGCGCGGCGGCGTCGGGTGGCGGGCCGCATCTGATCGTGGCTGTTCGAGCGGCGCCGGTCTCCGGCGCCGCTTCTTTTTGTGGCGGGCAGCGGGGAACTTCACACACCCGCTGCTGAAGCGGTGAGTTTCACTCCTTCGGGCCAACCGGGTCGGCTAAGGTCAGTGCGCTGATCCGCTTGCACAGGGGGACCCCAGGTCGATGTCGTTCGCTTCACCGCTGTTCCTCTGGTACTTCCTCCCGGCGACGTTGCTCGCCGTGCTGGTGCTGCCGAGGAGCTGGCGGAACGGCATCATCGCGGTCGCCAGCCTGATCTTCTACGCCAGTGGCGCGGGCGCGTTCACCCTGCTGCTCCTGGCGTGCATGGTGGTCAACTTCGCGGCAGGCACCGCGCTGGAACCGAACCCGTGGGAGCCGCGGTCGAGCCGGAAGCGGTCGCTGCTGATCGCGGTCATCTGCTTCGACGTCGGCATCCTGGTGGTCTGGAAGTACGCCGGGTTCGCCACACAGCAGATCGACTACTTCACCCAGCTCTTCGACGGCTCGTTCCCGGTGGCGCACCTGGCGTTGCCGATCGGCATTTCGTTCTTCACGTTCCACCACATCTCGTACGTGGTCGACATCTACCGGGGTGAGCGGCGGGCGCTGCGGAACCCGGTGTCGTTCGTGACCTACATCGCGATGTTCCCGCAGCTGGTGGCGGGGCCGATCGTGCGGTACCGGGAGATCGCGGACCAGTTGCCGCAGCACCGGTCGCACCGGTTGGACGACATCGCCGCGGGCTTCCCGCGGTTCGCGCTGGGCCTGTGCAAGAAGGCGATCATCGCGGACTCGCTGAGCCCGATGGTGGAAGCGTGCTTCGCGACGCCCGGCGACGAGATGACGTTCGCGATCGCGTGGCTCGGCGCGGTCGGGTACACGCTGCAGCTGTACTTCGACTTCTCCGGCTACTCGGACATGGCGATCGGGCTGGGCCGGATGCTCGGGTTCCGGCTGCCGGAGAACTTCGCGCGGCCGTACTCGTCGGTGACGGTGACCGAGTTCTGGCGGCGCTGGCACATGTCGCTGAGCCGCTGGTTCCGCGACTACGTGTACATCCCGCTCGGCGGCAACCGCGCCGGCGCCGCGAAGACGTACCGGAACCTGTGCATCGTGTTCGTGCTGACCGGCTTCTGGCACGGCGCGAACTGGACGTTCCTGGTGTGGGGTTGTTACCACGGGCTGCTGCTGATCATCGAGCGGCGGTTCGGCTGGGACCGCACCCCGGCCGCGGTGGCCGCACGGGTGGGCCGCCGGGTGCTGACGCTGGTGCTCGTGGTGTTCGGCTGGGTGTTCTTCAAGTCGGCCGACATCGGGCACGCGTTCACCATGATCGGGCACATGCTGGTCCCCGATTTCGACGGCCTGACGGACGTCGTCGAGGCGGCGCTGACCAACCAGCGGGTGGTCATCCTGATCGCCGCGCTGGCGATCTTCGCGCTGCCTGCCAACCCGGTCACCGGGCCGCTGCTGGAGTCCGCCCGAACCCGCGGCGCCGTCGGCTTGCGGATCGGCGTGATGACGGCAGGCGCGTTGTACGCCGCGATCCTGGTCGCGAACGGGACTTTCAGCCCGTTCCTGTACTACCAGTTCTGAGTGGCAGCGCGCTCCAGGGCGTTCCGGTACTCGTCCGCGCTGAACCGGAAAGGGCCGACGCCCGGGTAGCTTTCGAGCTCCTGGTCTTGTGAGTCCTGCCAGCGGAAGTCGCGCCAGATGATGCAGTCGTCCTGCTGGGTGATCATCGCGGTGATGGCTCCGCAGCCGAGATCGCCGCACTTCGGGCAGCAGTAGAGCACCTGCCGTCCGTCCGGAAGGCTGGACGGGCCGCGGAGCAGCAGACGGTCCACCTCTCCGCTCAGGGCACGCGGCGGAAGATCAGTGGCGAGCGCCGAAACCACGTCCTCGTCGTCGAAGAGCGACAGCAGGGGCCGGTCATCGATCACGAAGTCCAGGAACTCCCGTCGCCTGCGCCTTGCACCGGCCCCCAGCACCAGCGCCACCGCGGACGGCGGGTTTCAGTCCGAAGTTCTGGAACATCGGCCGGCTCCTTGTCTGGCTCTGACGCTGCCCGCGACTTAACCGGTGGCTGTTTCGCCTGCTCGACGCTACGTTTCCCAGTATCACCGGGGTGAGGGGATGCCGTGCCGGAGCGGATCATGTTCGTTCAGCTGAAGACCGGCTTCGACACCGATCGTGGTCCGTCGTGGATCGGGTGGGTGCGGTTTTCCCGGACGTGGCAGACGGCCTACTTCCACGGCCGGACGCTGCGCCGCTGGACCGGGCTGCCGAGCGCGAACTTCGTCGACGTCGAGACGGACGAGTTGTTCTGGCTCTCCGGCCCGAAACGCGACCGGACGGACACCCGCTACGGCCCCGAGCTTCCGGAGGTCGAAGAGGACGCCCGCGAAGCCTACGAGGCCTTCCTCCGCGGTGAGCCACTGCCGGGGCGGGAGGACGGTTAGCGCTGTCCGCGGGCGGTGCGGAACGTGCGGAAGCCTCGGCGATGGTAGTTCGGCAGGGCGTGCGGGTGGTCGAGGTCCGAGGTGTGCAGCCACACGCGGCGGACGTCCGGCGTGAGTTGCCACGCCTGCTCGACCGCCAGGGTCAGCGCGTAGCCGCCAATGCCCTTGCCCACGTACTCCGGGACCAGGCCGAAAGTAGTGATCTCCACTTCGCCGTCGCCGTGGGACTGGTAGTCCGCCAGGCCCGCGACCTCGCCCAGGTGGCGGATCAGCACGCAGTAGCGCCCCTCGCGGGACAGGTACCACTCCCAGTCGTCATCGGACCAGCGGGAGCTCGGCCAGTTGTACGGCTTGCCGATCCGCACCGTCGTCGGGCGCACCAGCGGGGAGTCGGCGGGGACGGGCTCCACCGCGACCCCCGGCACGGGCGGCGCCGGGCGCAGGTCGGCCGGGCTGGTCATCTCGAGATGGGTGACGATCTCCTCCACCCCGCCCAGCATGCCGACCGCTCCCGGCTCGCGCGACCTATTTCTGGCCGTACCCCCGCAGTTTCTCCACCACGTGGGCGATCTCCTCGTCCGGCAGCAGCCGTGGGTTGCCCGCCGAACGGGCGAGCAGCCACACCTGGCAGAGCCACTCCAGCTGCTCGGCCCGGCTGTACGCCGCCGCAAGACCGTCGCCGTACGTGATGGTTCCGTGGTTGCCCAGCAGGCAGCCCCGGCGGCCCTCCAGCGCGGCGAGCATCGACTCGGCCAGCTCCTCCGTGCCGTACGTCGCGTAGCGGGCCACCCGCGCGGACGGGCCGATCGTGGCCAGCATGTAGTGCACCGCGGGCACTTCGTCGACCAAAGTGGACACCGCGGTCGCGTGCACCGAGTGCGTGTGCACGATGCCGGTGATCGGCGCGCCGTCCGGGTCGGCCGCCTTCGTGTACACCGACAGGTGCATCGGCATCTCGCTCGTGGGCCGCAGCTCGCCCTCCACAATGGACCCGTCGAGCGCCACCACCGGGATGTCCTCAGGCGTCAGCACGCCGTAGTCCACCCCGGTCGGCGTCACGGCGATCAGCTCGCCCGAGCGGGCGGAGATGTTGCCGGAGGTGCCCACCACGAGCCCATCGGCGGTCAACCGCCGCGCGTACTCGCACACCGCTCGCCGTTCGTCGGCCAGGATCACAGTCGCCACAACCCCCGCGCGGCGGTCAGCGACGCCTGGTAGTCCGCGTAACCGCTCTGGTAGAACTCGACATTTTCGGGTACCGGCGACACGGTCCGCGAACTGCTCGCCCACAGCTCCGCGTCGAACGGCTGGTTCAGCGCCTCGGCCGCGACCAGGACGGCACCCCGCGCCCCGACACCCGGATCGCTCGGGATCACGATAGGGCGGCCGAGCACGTCGGCGAAGATCTGCGTCCACTCGGCGGAGCGCACCCCGCCGCCGCACGCGTACAGCCGGCCGGACAACCCGGCCGCGTCGAAGCAGTGCCGTGCCGCGTACGCGATCGACTCGCACAGCGCACGCACCACGTCCGCCCGCCCGTGCTCCAGGCTCAGCCCGGCGAACTGCGCCCGCGCGGACGCGTCGACGAACGGCGCCCGCTCACCGGACGCGGACAGGAACGGCAGCGCCCGCACCCCGGCGGCACCGGGCGGGCTCTGCGCGAGCAACGTCCCGATCTCGGTGACCTCGATGCCCAGCAGACGGCAGATCCAGTCGATGCTCGCGGTGCCGACCATCGCCGGCATCGCGTGCAGGTACTCGCCGGGGGTCGGCGTGGACAGGAACATCCCGGCCGGCTCGCCCTCGCCGTCGAACTCGGCGTTGTCGGTGAGCACCTGGCAGGCCAGCGTGGTGCCCGCGGTGAGGATGCCGTCCCCCGGCGCGCGAACGCCGGCGCCGATGGCGCTGGCAGGCAGGTCGAACGGGCCGGCGGTGACCGGCAGCCCCTCGGGCAGCCCGAGAAGTTCGGCGCCGCGGCGGTTCAGGCTGAACACGGCCTTCGGCGCCGCCGGTTCGGCCAGCAGGTTCCGCCGGTGGGACAGTCCGACGGCGGCGATCGCGCCCTCGTCGTAGCGGCGGGTCTTCGGGTCGAGGAACGGCAGGGATGCGTCGGACACGTCGACCGTGATCTCACCGGTCAGCCGCTGCACCACGGCGTCGACGCAGTACCCGGCCACCGCGGCCCGGTCCAGCACCTCGGGTTCGTGGGTGTCCAGGTAGGACAGGATCGCGGCCGCGCAGCCGGGGAACATGCCCGAACCCGTGCGCCGGAACACCTCCCGCGACACACCGTCGGCCTGCCACTTGGCGAGCAGCGCGTTGGCCCGGCCGTCGAGCCAGGAAATGGCCGGCCGCACCGCGTTGCCGTCCTCGTCGCGGAGCCACACACCGTCGCCCTGGCCGGTCAGCGCCAGCGCGGTGACCGGGGCGTCCAGCTTCGCCGCGACCTCGCGCACGACGGTCGCGACCGTGCCGACGACCTGGTCGAGGTCCTGCTCGACCCGGCCGCCGGACAGGTGGTGCACCTCCGACGGCGTGCAGGCCTGGTGCAGCGACACCCCGGCCTCGTCGAACACGACGGCCTTCGTCAGTGAAGTACCGATGTCGACGCCGATGATCATCGCAGCACTTCCGGGTTCGCGACGTTCGCCAGCTGCTCCCCACGGGCGTACCGGCCCACCTCGGCGGCGACGATCCGCGCGGCGCGCTCGGCGGTCTGGCGGCTGGCACCCGCCAGGTGCGGCGTCGCGATCACGTTCGGCGCGTCCCGCAGGGCCCAGTCGGCGGGCGGCGGCTCGACGTCGTAGACGTCCAGCGCGAGCGCGCCCAGCCGCCCGGACTTCAGCAGGTCCGGCAGCGGCGCGTAGTCCAGCAGGCCACCGCGGGCGGAGTTGACCAGCACCGCGCCCTCGGGCAGCAGGGCAAGGCGCTCGGCGTTGATCAGGTGGCGCGTCTCGTCGGTCAGGCGAGCGTGCAGGCTGACCACCGCGCTGCGGCGGAGCAGGTCGTCCAGTTCGACCAGCTCGGCCCCGTCCGCCGCGATCTGCTCCGGCTTCGCGTACGGGTCGGCGACCAGGACCTTCGACCCGAACGCGACGAGCACCTTGGCCACCCGAGAGCCGATCGCGCCGTAGCCGACCAGGCCGACTGTGGTGCCCTCCAGCTCGAGCCCGGCGTTCGGGTAGGCGTAGTAGTCACCGCGCCAGGTGCCGCCGAGCAGCTCGGCCGACGACGTCGAGATGCGGCGCATGGCGGCGAGGATCATGCCGATCGCGAACTCGGCGGCGGCGGTCGCGTTGCGGCCCGGCGCGTAGGTGACCGCCACGCCGGCCTCGGTGGCGGCGGCGAGGTCGACGTTCACCGGCCCGCCCCGGCACACCGACACGAGCTTCAGCTCGGGCGCGGCGGCGAAGACCTTCTTGGTGAACGGCGCCATCTGGGTGACCGCGACCTCGGCCCCGGCCAGCGCCTCGATGACCTGCTCCTCGGTGCCGCTCGCCTCGTGCACCCCGCCGACCGGGCCGAACGGCTCGACCGGCCAGGGCAGCGACAGCTCGGTGAACTCGGGCTCGGTGGCCAGCTCGGCCCGGACCGCGTCGGCAAGCAGGTTGTTGCCGACGAACTCGTCTCCCGCGCAGAGAACGCGCACTTCTGGCTCCTCCTTGAACCGCCGGGCCTCAGCCGGCCGCGTGGACCTGTTCGTATTCGGTGATGTGAGCGACCTTGGCCGCGCTCGGCGACCCCGGGTCGAACGTGTACCCCAGCCACTCGGTGACGATCTTCTTCGCCAGCTCGGCCCCGATGACCCTGGCGCCGAAGGTGATGATCTGGCAGTTGTTCGACTTCACCGACCGCTCGGCCGAGTATGAATCGTGCGCGACCGTCGCACGCACCCCCGGCACCTTGTTGGCCGAGATCGCCACCCCGATGCCGGTGCCGCAGACCAGGACGCCGCGGTCGGCCTCGCCGTTGGCGATCTTCTCCGCCGCCGCCAGGCCGAAGATCGGGTACGCGCGGTCGTCGTCCGGGCTGTCCACGCCCAGGTCGATCACCTCGGTGACCCGCTCGTCCTTCGCCAGCAGGTCCCGCACCTCGTTCTTCAGCAGCACGCCTGCGTTGTCCGCGGCCACCACGACCCGCATCAGTTCCCCTCCTTGCCCAGAGCTTCCCCGATCGCCGTGACGATCAGGGCGAACGAGGTCGCGCCGGGATCGGCGTGCCCCTTGCTGCGCTGCGCCAGCCGGGCCGCGCGTCCCTTGGCGGGCACCAGGTTCGCGGTCTCCTCGGCGGCGAGCGCGGCCGCCTGCGCGGCCTCGCGCCACGCGTCCGGCAGCGCGGCGCCGGCCTCGGCCTGCTTGCGCAGCGCCTGCCGGAACGGCTCGATCGCGTCGAGCATGGTCTTCTCGCCCAGCTCGGCCTTGCCCAGCTCGGTGAACGCGCGCACCGCGCCGTCGACCGCGTCCGCGACCACCGTGGTGGTGATCTCGTCGACCCGCAGTCCGGCGCCGGTCTCGGCCAGCAGCACGCCGTACAGGGCGCCGGACGCGCCACCGGCGGCGTCGGCGAGCGCGGTGCCGGCGGCCAGCAGCGTGTCGGCCACCGAGGACCCGGCGGCCCCGCGGGCGGCCGAAACCGCGGCCCGCATGCCGCGGGTCATGCCGAGGCCGTGGTCACCGTCGGCGGCGACCGCGTCCAGGCGGCCCAGCTCGGACTCGTTGTCCTCGATGCGGCGCATGGCCGCGGTCAGCAGGCGGTCGACGACCTCGACGCCCTCACCCTCCGGCCGGGCCAGCTGCTTGTCCACAGTGGACGAGAGCTCGACCGGCTCCAGGACCGCCCCGCCGCTGCGGTAGCCCGGGGTGTCACAGGGCGCGCCGTACAGCTCGGCCAGCTCGTCGTCCAGCACCAGCACCGACAGCGAGACCCCGGCCATGTCCAGCGAGGTGACGAACTCGCCGACCTCCGTGTGCACCGGGGTCAGCCCGGCGCCGGTCAGCCGCTCGTGGATCCGGGTGTAGGTCACGAACATCTCTTCGTACTTGGTCCGGCCGAGGCCGTTGACCAGCACCGCGACCCGGCCGTCGCCCCGCGGCAGCTCGGGCAGCAGGCCGTCGACCAGCTCGTCGGCCAGCTCCGCCGCGCCGAGGCGGCCGACGGTCCGCACCCCCGGCTCGCCGTGGATGCCGAGGCCCAGCTCCATCTCGGACTCGCCGACGGTGAACAGCGGCTGGTCGGCGCCCGGCAGCGTGCAGCCGCCGAAGGCGACGCCGAAGGTGCGGGTGTGCGCGTTGGCCTTGACCGCCGCCGCGTGCACCGCGTCGAGATCGTCACCCCGCTCGGCCGCGGCGCCTGCGACCTTGAAGACGATGAAGTCGCCGGCCACCCCGCGGCGCTTCTCCGGCGCGTCGGCCTGCCCGCTCGCGATGTCGTCGGTGACCAGGATGGTGCGGCTCTCGATGCCCTCCGCGGCCAGGCGGCGCGCGGCGAGGCCGAAGTGCAGGACGTCACCGGCGTAGTTGCCGTAGGCGAAGAGCACCCCCGCGCCACCCTCGGCGGCGCGGGCCGTGCGGTAGACCTGCTCGGCGCTCGGGCTGGTGAACACGTCACCGACCACCGCCGCGTCGGCGAGGCCGGGCCCGACCAGCCCGGCGAAAGCCGGGTAGTGGCCGCAGCCGCCGCCGATCACCACGGCGACCTTGCCCCGCCGCGGCACGTTCCGGCCGAGCACGCCGTACGCGCCCGGCACCTTGCGCACCTCGCGCCCGTACGCGGTGACGAAGCCGTCCAGCCAGTCGCGCTTGAACGTCGCGGCCGTTCCGAGCGTGGTCATGAGCGCACCAGCTCCCCGGCGAGGTAGGCGAGCAGCAGCTTCCGGACGTCGTGGTTGGACTCCGCGACCTGCGCGGCCAGCTCCAGCGCGTCCGGCTTCGGCGGGTAGGTCGGGTTGGGCAGGGCGATGACGGTCAGCCCCGCGGCCGCGGCGGCCCGGATGCCGTTGCTGGAGTCCTCGACCCCCAGGCACTCCTCGCCTCGGAAGCCGAGCCGGGACGCGGCCTCGGCGTAGACGTCCGGGCTGGGCTTGCCGCGCGGCACCTCGGCGCTGGACACGGTCGCCGAGAACTCCCCCGTCAGCCCGTGGGTCTCCAGCACCGCGTCGATCACCCGGCGCGCGGCCGAGGACGCGAGCGCGACCGGGACGCGGGCCGCGACGTCGCGCACCATCGCGTCGGCGCCGTCCAGCAGCGGGGCCTCACCGTTGGCGATCGACCGGATCATCCCGTCGACCACGGCCTTCTCGACCTGCTCCGGGGTCTCCGGGGTGCCACTGCGCTCCGCCAGGTACGCGGCCCACTCGGGCGCGCTCATGCCCTGGACGGTGGCGGTGTCGGCGGCCGTCCACTCGACACCGTGGGCCGCCGCGTAGGCGACCCAGTTCTCCTCCCAGAGGTGTTCACTCTCGACCAGGACACCGTCGAGGTCGAACACCACCGCGGCGAAACCCATGCAACAACCCCTTTCACGCCGTTGGTGTTAAATTAACACCGCTGCCGAGATTTGTCACGGGAGGTCCGATGGGAACGCGGTTGCTGCTGGTCCGCCACGGCGAGACCGAATGGCACGCGGAGAACCGCTACGCCGGCACCAGCGAGGTGGGCCTCACCGAGCGGGGCCGCAGGCAGGCCGAGGGACTGGCGGCGTACCTGGCCGGCGCCGGCGAGCCGGTCACCGCGCTCTACCGGTCGCCCCAGGGGCGGGCGCGGGTCACCGCCGAGCCGTCCGCGCGGGCGCTCGGCCTCGAGCCCGTCGTGCTCGACGAGCTGCGCGAGGTGCACTTCGGGATCGCCGAGGGCAAGGTGCTGTCCGAGCTGGATCCGCAGGTCGTGGCCGCGTTCCGGGCGGATCCGGTGGCCGGCGCGTTCCCCGGGGCCGAGCCGACGGCCGACGCCGCGCGGCGGGGCGCGACGGCGCTGCGCACCATCGCGAAGCGCGAGGACGGCGGGCGGGTGCTGGTCGTCGCGCACAACACGCTGATCCGGGTCACGCTGTGCGAGCTGCTCGGCATCCCGGTCCGCGACTACCGCCGCGTGTTCCCGCGCCTGGAGAACGCGGCCATCACCGAGATCGGGATCGACGGCGACGCGACGAGCCTGCGGCACTTCAACCTGCCCACGTCCTAGCCTTGTCCCGTGGAAGACAAGTCCAGCGGGAGCGCGCGCTCCCGTAACATCCGGCAGCAGCGCATCACCGACTACGTCGTGAAGAAGGGCCAGGCCTCCGCAGCGGAGCTGGCCGAGCTGACCGGCGTGAGCGTGATGACGGTGCACCGCGACCTGGACGAACTGGCCCGGCGCGGCCTGCTGCGCAAGTACCGCGGCGGGGTCTCGGCGCAGCCGTCGACGGTGTTCGAGAGCAACACCGAGTACCGGCTCAACGCCCATGTCGAGGCGAAGGCCGCGATCGCCGAGAAGGCGTTGTCGCTGGTCGAACCGGGGATGTCGATCCTGCTCGACGACTCGACCACCGCGCTCGCCCTGGCCAAGCTGCTGCACCAGGTCACGCCGCTCACCGTGGCGACGAACTACCTGCGGATCATCGAGGTGCTCAAGCAGGTCGACGACGTGCGCCTGATCGGGCTCGGCGGCGACTACTCCGCGACCCACGACTCGTTCCTCGGCATGCCCTGCCTGGAGGCCGTCGAGCGGCTCACCGTGGACCTCACGTTCGTGTCGACCTCGGCGATGAACGCGGAGATGACATTCCACCAGGAGCCCGAGATCGTCATGGTCAAGCGGGCGATGCTGGCCAGCGCGGAGATCCGGGTGCTGCTCATGGACTCCAGCAAGATGCCGCGCACCGCGCTGCACCGCCTGGCCGAGATCGAGGACTTCCACCACCTCGTGGTCGACTCAGCCGTGTCCGCCTACCTGCTCGACCAGTACGAGGACCAGACGAACGTGCTCGTCGCCGAGGTCTGATCGCATCACACCCTTGCGTGTTAATTTCACGTGCTCCATGATAACTTGGGTTCCGCACACTCATGGAGGCGTGATGACGCAGACGGCAACATCGAGGTTGTCCCAGCCGGACAGGGGGTTCGGGGGGCTTCTCGCCAGGTGGGGGCTACCGGCCCCGTTGTTCCTCGGGTACGTCGGCTTGTTGCTGTTCATGGTCGGCGACGGCGTGGAGTCCGGGTTCATCGCCCCGTTCATGGCCGACCACGGTGCCGGGGACGAAATTCACGCGTCCTATGTGATCACCGCGTACGGCGTGGCCGTGATGCTCGCGTCCTGGCTGTCCGGCGCGTTGTCGGAGCTGTGGGGGCCGCGCCGCGTCATGTGGATCGGCCTGGCGATCTGGCTCGTGTTCGACGTGCTGTTCCTCGCCGTGGCGGTGCCCAGCGAGAACTACCCGCTGATGCTGATCACCTACGGCATCCGCGGCTTCGGGTACCCGATGTTCGCGTTCGGGTTCCTGGTGTGGATCACCGCGGTGGCGCCCGTCGCGCGGCTCGGCGCCGCGGTCGGCTGGTTCTACTTCGCGTTCACCGGCGGCCTGCCCACGCTCGGCTCGCTGGTCGCGAGCTTCACCAACCCGGTGCTCGGCCACTACGGCACGCTGTGGCTGTCGGTCGGCATCCTGGCCGCGGGCGGTCTGCTGTGCGTGCTCGGGGTGCGGGAGCGGACCGGGTTCACGCGGCTCGCGCCGGAGGGCGTCCAGCCGGTGCAGAGCCTGGTGTCCAGCGTGTCGATCGCGTGGAAGAACCCGCGCGTGGGCGTCGGGATGATCGTGCGGATCATCAACACCGCGCCGGAGTTCGGCATGCTGGTGTTCTTCCCGACGATCTTCGCCGACCAGATCGGGTTCGGCGAGGGCCGGTGGCTGCTGCTGGTGTCGGTCATCTACGGCACGAACATCTTCTTCAACCTGATCTTCGGCGTGGCTTCGGACAAGATCGGCTGGCAGCGGACGATCTTCTGGTTCGGCGCGATCGGCTGCGCCATCTCGATCCTGCTGCTGTACTTCGTGCCGACCTCGCTGGGCGCCGACTACTACTGGGTGGCTCTGCTCGTGGGTGCGCTCTACGGGGCGACGCTGGCCGGGTTCGTGCCGATCTCGGCGCTGCTGCCCTCGCTCGCGCCGGAGAACAAGGGCGGCGCGATGGCGCTGCTGAACCTGGGCGCCGGTGCCGCGGCGTTCGTCGGGCCTGCGATCGTGTCGCTGTTCCTCGGCCCGGCCGGCGCGGCAGGCGTGGTGATCATCTTCGCGGCGCTGTACATCGTGGCGGCGGTGCTCACCCGGTTCCTGAAGCTGCCGGAGGCGACGCGGAAGGCCATCGACGAGGACGTCAGCTTGCAGGACGTGACGGCGGTCCGCCCGTGACGGTTGTCGGTGTCGACGTCGCGACCGCGGGGGTGCGTGCCTTCGCGGTCGGCGGCGACGGCTCGGTGCGGGCGACGGCTGCCGAGCCGTTGCCCGCCCCGGTCCGGGACGAGTCCGGCCGCAGCGAGCAGGACGCGCGGGCGTGGTGGCCCGCGGTCGAGTCGGTGCTGCGGCGGGTGACTGCGGAGGTGGCCGAGCCGGTGCGGGCGGTCGCGGTGTCGGCCACCTCGGGCACGGTCGTCGCGGTCGACGGCCGGGGTGAGCCGCTCGGCCCGGCGCTGATGTACGACGACCGGCGCGGCGCGGACGACAACGCGAAGGCGGCGGAGGTGGGCGCGCAGCGGTGGCACGAGCTGGGGATGAGCGTGTCGCCGACGGCGGCGCTGGGCCGGATCAACTGGCTGCGACGCGCCTACCCGGATGCCGCCGGTGTCCGGCACACGCCGGACCTGATCGGTGAGAAGCTCCTCGGCCGTCCGGTGGCGACCGACTCCTCGCATGCCCTGAAGAGCGGGTACGACCCGTTGCGCGAGGAGTGGGCGGCCGAGGTGTTCGACTTCGGGGTGGACTGGCTCCCCGAGGTCGTACGGCCGACGACCGTGCACGGCGAGTTGCCCCGCCCGGTCGCCGGCCTGCCCGAGGGCTGCCTGGTGGTGGCCGGCATGACCGACGGTTGCGCCGGCCAGCTGGCGACGGGCGCCGTGACGCCGGGCCGTTTCGCGGGGATCCTCGGCACGACCTACGTGTTGAAGGGCGTGACCGAACACCTGGTGCGAGACCCGTCCGGCGCGATGTACAGCCACCGCCACCCGGACGGCTGGTGGCTGCCCGGCGGAGCGTCGAACACCGGCGGCGAGGCGGTGGCCGGTGTGCCCAACCTCGCCGAACTGGACGAGGCAGCAGCCCGGCGCGGCCCGGCGCAGGTCGTGGCCTACCCCTTGAAGCGGCCGGGAGAGCGCTTCCCGTTCGTGACGCCCGACGCGCGGGGCTTCGTACTGGGCGAGCCGCAGGACGAGGTGGAGCTCCACCGGGCTCGTCTGGAAGGCGTCGCCTTCGTGGAGAGGCTGGCGTTGGAGCGGCTGCGGGAGCTGGGAGTGCCCGTGACCGGCCCACTGGTGGCCGCCGGCGGGGGCAGCAAGAGTCCGTTGTGGACCCGCATCCGAGCGACGGTAAGTGGGATGGAACTGCGTGTGTCGCCCCAAGCCGAAACCGGCTACGGCGCGGCGATGCTGGCTGCCGCGGCGGTATTGCCGGGGGGACTGACCGAGGCGGCGGAAATGATCGGCGAAGAAGCATCGGTGATCGAGCCGGACGCGGCGGAGCGAGAGCCGATGGAAGAGAACTACCGGCGGTTCAAAGAGGAATTGCAGAACCGGGGCTGGCTCCAGCGGCAGAACTGAGGACGGCTGGCTCTGGCGAGTGGGAAGACTGAGGCGGCTCTGACAGGAATCCGGAAACTGCTGATAGGCAAGACCGGAAACCGGGCCAGCTCCGACAGGGAAACCGAAAGCCGGGCTGCTCAAGCCCGAGCGTGCTGGTCTGGCGGGCAAGCCTGAGGCCGGGGCTGGCTTGACGGGCAAGCCGGAGACCAGGGCTGGTCTGACGGACAAGCCGGACGCCGGGCCTGGTCTGGCAAGCAAGCCGGTGGCCGGGCCTAGTCTGACGGGCAAGCCGGAGACCAGGCCTGGCCTGGCAGGCATGCCGCACACCGGGCCTGGTCTGGCAGGCAAGCCGCACACCGGATCTGGCCTGACGGGCAAGCCGCACACCGGGCCTGGTCTGACGGGCAAGCCGCACGCCGGATCTCGTTTGGCAAACAAGCCCGAGGCCGGATCTGGTTTTACAAGCAAGCCGGCAACGCAACGCCACCGACCACCCCAACCAGACCTCCCCCGCCCCCGATCCACAGCCGATCTTTAGTCGCCGACCAGCCGTGTCAAGGCACGCTTTCCCGCCTTGACACGGCTGCTCGGCGACTGAAACACAATCAGGCATCGGGGGCGGGGGTGGTCGGAAGGTGACCATTTGAGCGCCGTGAGGCGCATTCCGCCCGCAGGGCGGACTCCCCGCCGCGCGACAGCGCGGCTTTAAAGATCAAAAGAGTCCTCGCCGGACGGGCAGGCTCCGGGATGACCAGGGGTTGGGTGCCTCATCCCGCCTTGGCGAGGTGGTTCCGCTGGGTGGTCATCCCGTCGCCTTCCGGTTTGTGCATATCACCTTGAGCCAGGGCCGCAAGGTTGGCATGTTCGGCCGCCGGTGAGCACGGAGGTTGCGGCCCTGGCTCAAGGTGATCGTGCCGGTGTCAGGCGACGGGATGACCACCCAGCCGGGTTTGGTGCAAAAAAGAAGCGCCGGCGCAAAGCACGCCGGCGCTTCCTAAAAAACCCCGTCAGGCGACCGGCGTCCGGTCGTCGGCGGGAACGAGCGTCTCCAGCGCTTCCTGCAGGGCCGAGTGGGTGGCCGTGAGGCGCTCGGTGACCTCGCGGCGGAACTCGAACGCCTCGGTGCGGGCGTGCTGCGCCTCGGACAGCTGGCGCTCCGCGTCGGCGACCAGGGTGCTTGCCCGGGTCTCCGCCTCGGAGGTCTGCTTCGCCAGGCGCGACTCCGTCTCGGCGGTGATCTTCGCCAGCCGGGTCTCGGTCTCCTCCGTGTCCTTGGCGATCTTCGCCTCGGTCTCGGCGACCAGCTTGGCCAGGCGCTCCTCGGTCTCCCGGGTGTCCTTCGCCAGGCGCTCCTCGACCTCCTGGGTCTTCCGGGCCAGCGCCGTCTCGACCTCTTCGGTCTTGCGGGCCAGCGCGGTCTCGACCTCTTCGGTCTTGCGAGCGAGCGCCTCGCCGGTCTCCTGCTCGGCCTTGGCACGCGCTTCGGCGGCTTCGGCGTCCAGGCGGGCGCGCTCCTCAGCGGCCTCCTCGTTCAGGCGCGCGATCTCGGCGCGGGCCTGCTCCATGAGGTTCTCGTGCTCGGTGGTGAGCGCGGTGTGCCGCTCCTGGAACTCCAGCTCGAGGTCGTCACGCCGCTTGGCGAGCTCGGCCTCGCGCTCGGCGACCATCTTGTCGGCGGCCTTGCGGGTGTCCAGGTCGTACTTGTCGGCCGCGGCGCGGATGTCGTCGGCCTGCGCTTCGGCGCGGTTCTTGAGCTCGGCGATCTCCTCTTCGGCGAGCGTCATCATCGTGCGGACGCGCTCGGTCATCGTCGCGGCGCTCGACGGGTCGCTCGCCATCCGCGACAGCGCCTGCTTGGCCTCGCTCAGCTCCTGCTGGGCGTAGGACAGGGCACGGGTCAGCTCGGCGACCGACGAGAGGGCCTCGTCACGGGAGACGGCCGTCTCCTTGAGCTCGGCGTTCAGCTGGGCGAACTTCTCGTCCACCGGCGGCCGGTCGTAGCCGCGGAACACGAGCGGGAACAGGGGATTACCGGCGATGGGATCTTGGGACTCGGCAGGAGGCATGCGGGCACCTTAGTGCTATTGGACCTGGGTTTCCATACTTTCGGGTGACACATTATCGAAGATCAACTGAATCCGGTCCGCGCCTCCCTCCAAACGGCTGGGATACGGTTCGGCGGAACTCGCGAGGAGGGGCCGGTGCAACTGCAGGAGATCGTGGCCGACCTGGCCGAACACTGGCCGCTCTACGTCTCGATGCCGTTCATCGCCGCGCTCATCGGCTACGTGACCAAGCGCGTGGCGATCGAGATGATGTTCCGGCCGATCGAGTTCGTCGGGATCCGGCCGTTCCTCGGCTGGCAGGGCGTGCTGCCCGCCAACGCCGAGCGCATGGCGGCCACCGCCACCGACATGCTCACGAACAACCTGGTCGACCCGAAGGAGATCTTCGCCAGGCTCGACCCGGACCAGCTCGCCAAGGAGATCGAACAACCGCTCCTGCAGGTGGTCGAGGAGATCACCGAAGAGGTCATGGAGCAGTACCAGCCACGCCTGTGGGAGGCACTGCCCAGCGGCGCGAAGGAACTGCTGCTGCGCCGCATCCAGGCCGAAGCGCCCAAGGTGATCGCGAAGATCATGCGGGAGCTGTCGGACAACATCGAGGACGTCCTCGACCTCAAGAACATGGTCATCACCAACCTGGTCCGCGACAAGAGCCTGCTCAACCGGCTCATCCGGGACATCTCACGACCTGAGATGCGGTTCATCGCGAATTCCGGGCTGGTGTTCGGCTTCGCCCTCGGGTGCGTCCAGCTGCTCGTGTGGGCGCTGACCAAGTCGCCGATCGTGATGCCGCTGTTCGGCCTTGGCATCGGCTGGTTCACCGACTGGCTCGCCCTGAAGATGATCTTCCTGCCGCGGGAGCCGCGCGAGTTCTTCGGCCTCTACACCTGGCAGGGCGTGTTCCAGAAACGCCGCGACCAGGTGGCCGCCGACTACGGCGACATGATCGCCCGCGAGATCATCACCATCCCGAACCTGCTGGAAGCCATCCTCAAGGGCCCGAAGGCCGACCGGCTGTTCCACCTGATCGGCCGCGAGGTGCAGCGCACCATCGACGCGCAGGCCGGCGTCGTGAAACCGCTCGTCGCGGCCGCGGTGGGCACGCGCAAGTGGCAGGAGATGAAGCAGGCCGCGGCGCTCAAGGCGGCGGAGCGGGTGCCGGACACCATCCGGTACGCCGAGGAGTACGCGGTCAACGCCCTGGACGTGCGGAACACGATCGTCGACCGGATGCGGCAGCTGTCGCCGATGGAGTTCGAGGAGCTGCTGCGGCCCGCGTTCCGGCAGGACGAGTGGAAGTTGATCGCCGTCGGTGCGATCATCGGCGGGCTCGTGGGCGAGCTCCAGGCGATCCTGCTCCTCCACTAATCTCGCGGCCAGGATTTCCGAGGGGGTGGCCGGATGGACGGGGTGCTGGCCGACTTCGCGCAGCACTGGCCGCTCTACACCGCGATCCCGTTCATCGCCGCCCTCATCGGTTACGTCACCAAGCGCGTCGCCATCGAAATGATGTTCCGCCCGCTGGAGTTCGTCGGCATCCGCCCGATCTTCGGCTGGCAGGGCGTGGTGCCCAAGCACGGCGGCCGGATGGCGGCCATCGCCACCGACCTGCTCACCGCGAACCTGATCGACCTCGGCGAGGTGATCGGCCGCATCCAGCCGGACCGGCTGGTGCGGGAGATCGAGCAGCCGCTGCTGCGGGCGATCGACGACCTGGCCCGCGACGTGATGGCCAAGCACCACCCGCGGCTGTGGGAGTCGCTGCCGCCGATGGCGCAGGACCTGATCGTCAAGCAGCTGCAGGCCGGCTCGCCGAAGCTGGTTCGCGAGCTGCTGGACGAGGTCCGCGCCAACCTCGACGGAGTGCTCGACGTCAAGCACATGACCGTCGAGCGGCTCACCCGCGACCGCGCCCTGCTGGTGCGCCTGATCCGCGAGACGTCCCGGCCGGAAATGGCGTTCATCGCCCGCTGCGGGATCTACTTCGGATTCGTCCTCGGCATCGTGCAGGCGGTGGTGTGGGCGCTGACGAAGAACCCGTGGGTGCTGCCGGTGTTCGGCGGCGCCATCGGCCTGTTCACCGACTGGCTCGCGATCAAGATGATCTTCCTGCCGCGCCGCCCGGTGAAGATCGGGCCGATCACGCTGCAGGGCAAGTTCCAGCGCCGCAAGGCCGAGGTGGCCCGCCAGTACGGTGAGATCATCGCCCGCGAGGTGCTGACCGTCCCCAACCTCCTCGACGAGCTGCTGACCGGCCCGCGCGCCGACCGGCTCGCCGCGCTCGTGCGGCGCGTGGTGGCCAGGGCCGTCGACGAGCAGGTCGGCCTGATCCGGCCGCTGGTGTCCGCGACCGTCGGCGGCGAGCGGCTGCGTGAGATGACCGCGACCGCGGCGGCCGGGTCGCTCGCGCAGATGCCGTACCTGCTCCGGCACGCCGAGCCGTACCTGGTCGAGGCGATGGACCTGGCGAACATGGTGGAGCGGCGGATGCTCGCGCTGACGCCCGAGGAGTACGAGAACCTGCTCCGCCCGGCGTTCCGCCAGGAGGAGTGGAAGCTGATCGCGGTGGGCGGTGTGATCGGGTTCGTCGTCGGTGAGTTGCAGGTTTTGCTGATGCTTCACTAGGTGAACGGTTAACGTGTGCGCGTGGCGCACGAACCGCAGCAGCTCCCCGCGGTGCACGAGGCGTGGCTTCCCCGCGAGCACTCCCTGCACCGGCCCCGGCACGGCGGCCGTCAGCTCACCGCGTTGATCAGCGCGATCGTGTTCTTCACGACCCCGGCGCTGCTGTGGGTGTTCGGCGCGCGCCCCGCCGAGATCGAGAACCGGCACCTGGCGAGCTTCCCCAGCATCGGCGACGGCTGGGCGTTCTTCACCAGCCTGCCCGGCTGGGCCACCGACCAGCTCACCTTCCGCAGCGCGGCGATCGACGCCGCGGACTGGATCAGCCGCACGTTCTTCGGCGAGACCCCACCGCGCGACCAGGCAGGCACCACTGAAACCGGTCCCCTGCCCGGCAGCCCGCCGCCGACCCAGACGCAGGGCACGGACGACCAGCCCACCACCTCCGGCCCGCTCGACCAGGCGGGCTACCGGCAGGTCATCGAGGGCCGCGACGGCTGGCTGTACTTCGGCTACGACGCCGAGGCCAAGTGCTCCCCGGTCCGGATGCTGTCCGACACGCTGGAGCGGATGAACCGGCTGCGCACGATCATCGAGGCGTCCGGGCGCAAGTTCGTCTGGGTGGTGGCGCCGGACAAGTCCACGATGGTCCCGGAGAACCTGCCGTCCAGCTACCCCGGCCGGGAGTGCCACCGGGCCGCGGAGGCGCCGACCTGGCAGCAGATCGACGCGGCCGGCGCGGTGGACCTGCGGCCCGCCCTGACCCAGGAGGCGCGGCGCGTCAACCGTCCCGTCTACCCGTCCAACGACACGCACTGGACCGACGAGGGCTCACTGGTGATGACCCGCGCGGTCGCCGAGGCCGTGCAGCCCGGGGTCACCGCGACCTGGCAGAGCAAGCAGATCGGCACCTACACGGTCGCCGCGGACCTGCCGCCGCTGCTGGGCAAGAAGGCCGACAAGACGAACGTGCTCTACGACCTGCGCCCGGACGGCATCGTCGACCGGGCCGGGCAGACCATCGCCGACATCGAAACCCCGTCCTACCGGTTCGCCTCGCCGATGTCCTCGACGGTGAACGAGAAGACCCTGTTCTACGGCGACTCGTTCACCAAGGCGTCGTCGCGCTACCTGGCGGCCGGGTTCGCGAACCTGACGATGCTCGCCTACTTCACCCCGAAGACGAGCCGGGACCAGGCGATCGGGATGTTCGCGAACTCGGACGTGATCGTGCTGGAGACCGTGGAGCGCAGCGTGTCCAGCGGTCAGCTGCCGTTCCTGACCGACGAGTTCCTCACGGCGCTGCAGGCGCAACTGCAGGCGAGTCCTCGGTGACGCGGGCCGCCCGGTCACGCAGGTAGGCGACCAGCCGGCACACCAGGTAGATCGTGAACGCGATGGCGGTGACGAACGCGCTCACCGGCGCGCCCGGCGCGAGTGACAGGACGATCCCGCCCAGCGCGGCCGTCTCGGCGAACACGACGGCCAGCACGGTGGCCTTCCACGGGCTCGCGGTCAGCCGCGCGGCCGCGGCGGCCGGGGTCACCATCATCGCCACGACCAGCAGCGCCCCGACGATCTGCACGCCGAGCGCGGTCGCGACGCCGACCAGCACCGCGAACACGACGGACAGCGTGCGCGCCGGGACCCCGCGCGCGGCCGCGACGTGCGGGTCGACGCTGGCGAACAGCAGCGGCCGGTAGATGAGGGCCAGCACCGCCAGCACCACCAGCGCGGCGATGACCAGCACGATCAGGTTGGTCGTCTCGATCGACACGATCTGGCCGACCAGGATGCCGAACTTGTTGGCCGCGCGGCCCGGGTAGAACCACAGGAACAGCACGCCGAGGCCGAGCCCGAAGGACAGGATCGCGCCGATCACCGAGTCGCGATCGGACTCCCGGCCGCCGAGCAGGCCGAGCAGCAGCGCGGCGATCACCGCGCCGGCCAGCGCCCCGAACTCGACGCCGACGCCGAGCAGCAGCGCGCCGGCCGCGCCGGTGAAGGCGAGTTCGGCGGTGCCGTGCACGGCGAACGACATCCGGCGGGTCACGATCAGCGGTCCGAGCACACCGGCGACCAGCCCGAGCACGGCCGCGGCGAGCAGGGCGGTCTGCACGAACGGCAGCCCGAGCAGCTGCGCCGTCAGACCGAAGTCGAAGAACTTGTCCATGTTCAGCGGGAACCTTCGGTGCTCACGAAACGCGCTCGTCCAGGTGGTGGGGTTCGTCCTCGCAGACCGCGCTGCGCGCGCCGGCCACGTGGATCTGGCCGCCGACGCGGACCACCTCCACCCGGGCGCGGTACAGCTCGGACAGCGTCTCGGAGGTCATCACGACCTCCGGCGGGCCGATCCGGAACCGGCCGTCGACCAGGTACAGCACCCGGTCCACATAGGGCAGGATCGGGTTGATCTCGTGGGTCACGAACAGCACCGCGGTGCCGGCTTCGCGGCGGCGGGCGTCGATCAGCTCGCTCACCGCGCGCTGGTGCGCGAGGTCCAGCGACAGCAACGGCTCGTCGCACAGCAGCACGTCCGGCTCGCCGACCAGCGCCTGCGCGACCCGCAGCCGCTGCTGTTCACCGCCGGAGAGCTTGCCGACCGGCTGCTTGGCGTAGGACTGGGCGCCGACCGCGGCGACGGCGGTGGACACCCGCCGCCGCCGCTCGGCGAGTCCACGCAGCCCGGTGCCCCACCGGTGGCCGTCGAGCCCCAGCCCCACCAGGTCGACCCCGCGCAGCGTGAGCGCTTCGGACATCGCCCGCTGCTGCGGGACGTACCCGACCGGGTGATCGCTGTTGATGCGCACGCTGCCGCGCGACAGGTGCTGCAGACCGAGCAGCACCTTCAGCAGGCTGGTCTTGCCCGACCCGTTCGGGCCGAGCACGGCGACGAACTCGCCGGGCTCGACCGAGAGGTCCAGACCGGACCAGAGCGTGCGCGCACCGAACGCGAGGGTCGCGCCGGAGATCTCTACAGCAGGGCTCAAGAGTTCAAGGCCTTCGCCAGATCGTCGACTTCGCTGGTCATCCAGGCAATGTAGTCCGTCGTCCCGGCGGGCAGCGTCTCGGTCACGCCCACCACGGGGATGCCGGCGCGGTTCGCCTCGCCGACGACCTGCTCGGTGACCGGGGTGGTGGTCTGCTCGTTGTTGATCAGGGCCTTGACCTGCTTGCCGGTGATGAGCGAGTTGAACTCGGCCAGCGCCGCGGGCGGGACGTCGGTCTCCTCCTCGACGGCCTCGGAGAACTCCTCCGGGGTGGCGTCGGTGACCCCGGCGGCCTGGATGAGGTAGTGCGCGACGGGCTCGGTGACCAGGACCTTGGTGTCCGGGTGGCCGGCGCCGATCTGCCCTGCCTTGCTGGTGAGCTGGTCCAGCTGGGCCTTGAAGTTGGTGGCGTTGGTGGTGAAGGTCTGCGCGGCGTCCGGCTTGATCTGGCCGAGCTGCGCGGCGACCTGGTCGGCCACCTTGGCGACGGTGGTGAAGCTGTACCAGACGTGCTCGTTCTCGTCGCCGGTCGCGCCGATGTCGTACGCGTTGAGCTTGCGGGCGTTCGCGGCCTGGTCGGCGAGCTTGCCGA
Source organism: Amycolatopsis sp. ATCC 39116 (assembly GCF_000231075.2). Classification (NCBI taxonomy): domain Bacteria; kingdom Bacillati; phylum Actinomycetota; class Actinomycetes; order Pseudonocardiales; family Pseudonocardiaceae; genus Amycolatopsis; species Amycolatopsis sp. ATCC 39116. The sequence continues at coordinate 268,253 of NZ_AFWY03000004.1, forward strand.
AGAAGTCGTCGTAGCCGCCGCCGTTGGCGAGGGTCAGCTGCGCGTTCTGCGCGGCGATGGCGTCCTCGGGCGTGGTCTCGTAGGAGTGCGGGTCGGCGCTCGGGTCGTCGATGATCGAGGTGACCGCCACCTGGTCGCCGCCGACCGCGGACAGCACGCTGCCCCACACGTTCGTTGAGGCGACGACGTTGATCTTGTCCCCGGTGTCGCTCGCGGTGTTAGTCCCACCACAGGCGGTGAGGCCGAGTACGAGGGCCGTCGCGGCGGACGCGAGACCGATCAGGCGGGGGAAACTCATCGCGAGCACTCCTGAAGTACGAGGTGGGACGCATGGTCAGAACTATTGGAAACGGTTTTCGAGTTCACCTTACCTGAACGGGTGACGATCTCACCGCCTCGGTTACCCCCGCCTGAACGTCACGTTGCGCAGTGGCGCACGCCGCACGGACGGCGTTCGACTTCACGACTCCGTTCTGAACCGTTACGGTTCCCCCATGGGGCGTCCTATGCGCATGAGGCGACAGGCGACGTTGGCGTCGCTCGCCGCGGAGCTCGGCGTGTCTCGGACCACCGTGTCCAACGCCTACAACCGCCCGGACCAGCTGTCGCCGGAACTGCGCAAGCGGGTGCTGGAGACCGCCCGCCGCCTCGGCTACCCCGGCCCCGACCCGGTGGCGCGGTCGCTGCGCACCCGCAAGGCGGGCGCCGTCGGCCTGCTGCTCACCGAGAACCTGTCCTACGCCTTCCGCGACCCGGCGGCGATCGGCGTGCTCGAAGGCCTCGCGCTGGCCTGCGAGGACGCCGGCGTCGGGCTGCACCTGGTGCCGGCCAGCCCCGGCCGGGACGACGTGGCCGCGGTGCACCGCGCCGGTGTCGACGGTTTCGTCGTCTACTCGGTGCCGGACGACGACCCGCACCTGGGCGCCGTGCTGGCCCGCCCGGTGCCGACGGTGATCATCGACCAGCCGCGCATCGAGGGCGTCGACCGAGTCGGCCCCGACGACACGACGGCGGTCACCGCGCTCGCCGAGCACATCATCCAGCTCGGCCACCGGCAGGTCGGCGTGCTGTGCATGCGGCTCGCGCGCGACCGCAACGACGGGTTCGCCTACCTGGACCGGCAGCAGAGCGCGCACTTCCACGTGCAGCGCGCCCGGCTGGAGGCGCTGGCGAAGGCGTTCGCGAAGGTCGGGGTCGACTGGTCGACGGTGCCGGTCGTGGAGCGCTTCGAGCACACCGTGGACGACGGCGCCGCCGCGGCCCGCCACCTGCTCGACGCCCACCCGCAGGTGACCGCCCTGATCTGCACTTCGGACATCCTCGCGCTCGGCGCGCTGGCGGAGGCGAACCGGCGCGGCCTGCGGGTGCCCGCGGACCTCACGGTGACCGGGTTCGACGGCATCGCCGAGGCGGAGCGCGCCGGCCTGACCACGGTGCACCAGCCGGTGCTGGAGAAGGGCCGCGCGGCGGGAAAGCTGCTGCTGTCCTCCGGCGACCACGTCAAGCCGCGGATCATCACGCTCAACACGCAGCTGCGGATCGGCACGACGTCCGCGCCGCCGCGCACGATGGAGCAGCACTGGTTCGGGCCGTGATCTCTCTCATTGCGGGGTGCTGATGGGTCCGGTGGAATGAAATCCGGACAATCTCCCGGGAGGCATTCTTGACCGCGATCGACACCCTGCTGCAGCGCAACAGCGAACTCACCGACCCCGTGCTCGGCGACCGTTCCACGGCCAGCCCGTCGATGAAGATCGCGATTCTGACCTGCATGGACGCCCGGATCAGGGTGTTCGAGATCTTCGGCCTGATCCAGGGTGAGGCGCACATCCTGCGCAACGCCGGCGGTGTGGTGACCGACGACGTGATCCGCTCGCTCGCGCTGTCGCAGCGCAAGCTGGGCACCGAAGAGGTGCTGATCATGCAGCACACCACCTGCGGTGTCTCGACCGTCACCGAAGACGGGTTCAAGGACGAGCTGGAGGAAGCCGGCGGTGTCCGTCCGACGTGGGCGGTCGAGGCGTTCCGCGACGTGGAGGACAGCGTGCGCCGCTCGATGCGGCGCGTGCGGACCAGCCGCTACCTGCCGCACACGGACAAGGTGCGCGGGTTCGTCTACGACGTGCACACCGGCAAGGTCACCGAGGTCCTGGACAACTAACCTGGGCCGGTGCCCATCGACTCCGAACTGCTGATCGACTGGTTCGACTCGTGCGCCCGGGACCTGCCGTGGCGGCGGCCGGAGTGCACGGCGTGGGGCGTGCTGGTCAGCGAGATCATGCTGCAGCAGACGCCGGTCGCACGGGTCGAACCGATCTGGCACGAGTGGCTCGCGCGGTGGCCGGTGCCGTCGGCGCTGGCCGCGGCGAGCCAGGGCGAGGTGCTGCGGGCGTGGGGCAAGCTCGGCTACCCGCGCCGGGCGCTGCGGCTGCACGCGGCGGCCACGGCGATCGCCACCGAGCACGGTGACGTGGTGCCGTCCGATGTGGACACCCTGTTGTCGTTGCCCGGTATCGGCGCTTACACGGCACGGGCGGTGGCGGCGTTCGCGTACGGCAAGCGGGCGCCGGTGGTGGACACGAACGTGCGGCGCGTGGTGGCCAGGGCGATCCACGGCGCGGGCGACGCGGGGCCGCCGTCGAACACCCGCGACATGGCCGACGTGTCGGCGATCCTGCCGCTGGACGAGGCGCGGGCCGCGCGGTTCTCGGCTGCGTTGATGGAACTGGGCGCGGTGGTGTGCACGGCGCGTTCGCCGCGCTGCGCGGACTGCCCGGTGTACGCGGACTGCGCCTGGCAGAAGGCCGGCCGCCCGGCGTACAACGGCCCCGCTAAGGCGACGCAGAAGTACGCCGGCACCGACCGGCACGTGCGCGGCCTGCTGCTGGACGTCCTGCGGGGCACCCCCGAACCCGTGTGGAAGGCGAGCCTGGACGTGGTCTGGCCGGACACCGGCCAGCGGGACCGCTGCCTGGACTCGCTGCTGGTGGACGGTCTGGTGGAGCAGACCGCGGACGGCCGGTTCGCGCTGCCGGGCGAACACAAGTAGGTCAGCGGCGGCTGTCGATCTGCAGATCGCCCATGGTGACCTTCCGGATGTGGTCACTGGCGAGCAGGGCGTGCGGGTAGCCGGGATCGATCGCACTGACCTCGTCGAGCCGGGCCAGCTGGGCGGGGCTGAAGGCGACCGCCAGTGCGCCGAGGTTGTCCTCCAGCTGGGCGGTGGTGCGAGCGCCGATGATCGGTGCCGTGACACCCGGGTTCCGCAGGGTCCAGGCGAGCGCGACCTGCGCGGGGGTGCACTCCAGCTCCGCGGCGACCTCCTGCACGACGTCGGCGATGGCGAGGTTGCGCTCGGTGACCAGGCCCAGACCGGCGTTGAAGCTCCTGCGGGTGCTTCCCCCGGCACCGTCGTCGCGGCGGTACTTGCCGGTCAGCACCCCGCCCGCCAGCGGCGAGTACGGGACCACGCCCAGGCCCAGCTCGCGTGCCATCGGGATCAGGTCGCGTTCCCCGGTGCGCTCCACCAGGCTGTACTCGATCTGCAGCGCGACGAGCGGCGACCAGCCACGCAGGTCGGCGATCGCCTGCATGCGCGACACCTGCCACGCCGGGACGTTGGACATCGCCACATGCAGGACCTTGCCCTGCCGGACGAGATCGTCCATGCCGCGCAGGACCTCCTCCACCGGCGTTGTGTCGTCCCACACGTGCAGGTAGAGCAGGTCGAGGTAGTCCGTGTTCAGCCGTCGCAGACTGGTCTCCACCGACGTGAACATGCTCTTCCGGTGCGGGCCGCCGGAGTTCGGGTCGCCGGGCCGGCTCAGCGTCGTGTACTTCGTCGCCAGCACGAGGCTTTCCCGGTTGCCCCGGGTGAATTCCCCCAGCAGGCGTTCGGAGCTGCCGTCGGTGTAGGTGTTGGCGGTGTCGATGAAGTTGCCACCGCGCTCGACGTAGGTGTCGAACAACTTGCGCGCGTCGTCCGGCTCGGTGCCCCAGCCCCACTCCGTGCCGAAGGTCGCCGTGCCCAGCGCCAGCGGCGAGACCCGCAGGCCGGAGCGGCCCAGCAGGCGGTAGGTGTCGAGGGTGAGCGGCATCGTGTCCTCCAGTGCTCGTGATCCGTTGCCGAGGACGAGTCTGTGGGCACGGCGAGCCGGGGGTAAGGGAACCGGTTTCCTGGGAACACCGGTCCTACCCCGGCTGTTGGACCGTCCGTGATCACTCGCACCGTGGACCCCGCGCAGGAGCTGGCCACGTTCCTGCGCAGCTGCCGCGAACGGCTGGAGCCAGGTGATGTCGGCCTGCCGTCGGGGCGGCGGGCCCGGCGGACCCCGGGCTTGCGCCGGGAAGAGGTCGCCGAGCTGGCGGGGATCAGCGTCGACTACATCGTGCGGCTGGAGCAGGCCCGTGGGCTGCGGCCATCGGCGGACGTCGTGGACGCGCTGGCCCAGGCTCTGCGCCTGACCCCGGAAGAGCGCGCCTACCTGTTCGACCTGACCCGGCAGCGCCCCCGCGACACCGGCGAACCCGCCACCGCCGCCGCGCCGCAGCTGGCCCGGCTGGTCGAGGACCTCGCCCCGCTGCCCGCGATGCTGATGAACCACCGCTTCGACATCCTGGCCTGGAACGGCGGAATGGCGAAGCTCCTCCTCGATTTCGACACCCTCCCGCCGTCGCAGCGCAACGCGATGTGGTTGTGCCTGCTGCACCCGAAGACGCGTGAGCTCTACGTCGACCGCGAACGCGTTGTGCGGGAAGGGATCGCCCACCTGCGCGCGGCCTGGGCGGCGCATCCGGACGACCAGGCGTTGACGGACCTCATCGCCGAATGCGCCAGGCGGGACGCGGACTTCGCGCGATGGTGGGCGGAACGGGACGTCAAGGTCGACGGCCGCGGCCACAAGGTGGTGCGGCACCCCGAAGCCGGCGAAATCGCCCTGCAGTTCGAAACGCTCACGCCACTTCGCGACGCGGCGCAGCTGCTGGTGATCTTCCGTCCCGCGGACGACGAGAGCCGGTCGGCGCTGGAGCGCTTGTCCGCGCGGTGACGCGCCTACCGCCCCAGCACCGCCGAGAGGAACGCCTCCACCGCGCCGCGGTAGATGTCCGGCTGCGAGTCGTGCACGACGTGGTTCGCGCCGGGGACCACCAGGTGCCGCCCCGATTGCGCGCGGCGCGCCATTTCCGCCTGCTGGCCGGGCGGCATGAGGGTGTGCTCGGCCTCCACGACGAGCATCGGGCACTTCACGGCCTCCACCGAGGACCAGTACTCGCGCCTGCCCCACTCGGCGGCGATCTCGTACAGGTCGTCGAGCGCGGCGATCAGGTGGTAGCCGTCCGGGCGCTCCTCCACGCACTCGGTGAAGTACTCGCCCGTGTCACCGAAGAACTCCCGCACGTGTGCGAGCGACTGGAACGGCACCGGCCACGACTCGAAGTACCCGCGCCACGTCTCGACCGTCTTGCCGCGCTGGTCCGGCGCCATGTCCTCGACCACGACGGCGTGCACGAGGTCCGGCTCGGCGGCGGCGAGTGACCACGCGTGCAGGCCGCCCATCGAATGCCCGATCACCACGGCCGGTTCGCCCAGCGACCGCACCACTTCGGCGGCGTCGGCGACGAACTGTTCCGTCGTCCACGGCCCGCCCCGCGGCCCGCGCCCGTGCCCGCGGGCGTCGAGGCCGACGACGTGCCCGTACCGGCGCAGCCACTGCGCGACCCGCCACCACGTGCGCGCCCGGCCCATCAGACCGTGCAGCAACACGATCGGACGGCCGTCGCCGCCGAAGTCCACGACGCTCACGGCGCCCATTGAATCAGCTACCGAGCAGCGACCGGGTGAGCGAGTTCCGCGATTCCTGCATGTCCCGCAGCGCGGTGGTGAGCGCCTTGTCGCCGACCCGGATCCGTTCGCCGTCCGCGCCGTCGCGCATCTCGTGCAGCACCGCGCGGCGCAGCAGCTCCTTGACGTAGGACGCGGTGACGCCATCGGTCTCGGCGATCACCGGTTCGAGGTCCGCCGCCAGCTCCACCTCGCGCGCGTACAGCTCGAACAGCTTGCGCCGCCCCTCGGCGTCCGGGCGCGGGATCTCCACGGCCAGGTCGACCCGGCCCGGCCGGTCGCGCAGCGCGGACTCCAGCGCCTCCGGCCGGTTGGTGGTCAGCACGAAGGTGACGTCCGCGTCCGCGCCGATCCCGTCCATCGCGTCGAGCAGGGTGAACAGCAGCGAGCCGCCCGCGCCCGGCATGGTGCGGTCCTCGGCGACCAGGTCGACGTCCTCGACCACCAGGATCGACGGCTGCAGCCGCCGGGCCAGCTCGGCGGCCTTGCCGATGAACCGCATCGCGGCGCCGGTCAGGATGATCACCGTGCTGCCGGACAGGCGGCTCAGCAGGTACCGCACGGTGTGGGTCTTGCCGGTGCCGGGCGGACCGTGCAGCAGCAGGCCCCGTTTGAGGTGCTGCCCCGCGGCGCGCAGCCGGTCGGCGTGCTCGGCGATGCCGACGATGTGGTCCTCGATCGCGGGCAGCACCCCCTCGGGCAGCACCACCTGCTCGGCGGTCAGGGCCGGGCGCGGCAGGAACGTCAGCAGCTCGTTGCCCCGGTACTCGCTGCTGCCGAAAGCGAGCACCTGGCCGCGCAGCACGTCGTGCTCACGGGCGAGCTGCTCGATGCGGTCGCGGGCCGCGCCCGCCGCCGCGCGGTCACCGGCCAGCACCTCGACCTTGGACAACGCGGACGGCCCGTGCTGCGGGTTCGGCCCGCGCAGCGCGACGACCACCGGCCCGCCGTCCGGCGCCGTCGTCAGCACCAGCCCGAACTGCACGACCTCCTCGGTCGCCTCCGGTCCGATCGCGACGGTCGCCATGTCGACCGCGCCCAGTTCGAAGGCGCCGTGCCGCCGCGCGGACGACAGCATCCCGGTCAGTTCCTCGTGCACCCGGTTCGCGCCGGTGACGCCGAACCACTCCGGCTCGCCGCCGCGTTCGGCGAGGTAGGCCTCGACGCCGCGGTGCACGTTGACGTGCTCCCACGGCGGGAAGTCCTGGCCGACCAGCACGATCTGCCGGAACCCGACGCCGAGGTGCCCGGTGATCCGGCTGATGAGCTCCTCGGCCGGGTTGTCCTCGTCGACCACGAGCGCGGCCGTCTGGACGAGTTTCCGCAGGTCCCCGGCGAGCCCCCGGGCCAGCTTGCGATCTTCCCCTGTGATCCCCATTACGTCCCAGCATAGCTGGGTAGGCTGAGGTCATGGCAGTCGTGAAGATCAATGCGATCGAGGTTCCCGAGGGCGCGGGCCCCGAGCTGGAGAAGCGGTTCGCGAACCGGGCCCACTCGGTGGACGGGCAGCCCGGCTTCCTCGGCTTCGAGCTGCTGCGCCCGGTCGCAGGCGAGAACCGCTACTTCGTCTACACGAAGTGGGAGTCCGAGGAGGCGTACCAGGCGTGGGCGAGCGGCCCGGCCAAGGAGGCGCACGCGGGCCAGAGCTCGCGGCCGGTGGCCAGCGGGGCGAACCTGCTGGAGTTCGAGGTCGTTCCGCTCGACTGATGACCGGCGACGGCCTGGCCGAGGCCGCCGAGATGCTCGCCGGCGCCTCCGCGCTCCTCGTGTGCGCGGGCGCCGGCATGGGCGTCGACTCCGGGCTGCCGGACTTCCGCGGGAACGAGGGGTTCTGGCGGGCCTATCCGCCGTACGCGCGGCTCGGGCTGAGCTTCGCCGAACTCGCCGACCCCCGCCACTTCGCCGAGGATCCCGAGCTGGCGTGGGGTTTCTACGGCCACCGGCTGGCGATGTACCAGCGCACCGAACCGCACGCGGGGTTCGGCCTGCTGCTGCGGCACGGTCGCAGCCTGCCCGGCGGCGTCGCGGTGTTCACGTCCAATGTGGACGGCCAGTTCCAGCGCGCCGGGTTCGAGCTGGTCGCCGAGGCGCACGGGTCGATCCACCACCTGCAGTGTGCCCTGCCGTGCGGCCCGGACATCTGGCCCGCGGACTTCTCCCTCGACGTCGACGAGTCGACGATGCGCGCCCGCCCGCCGCTGCCGTCCTGCCCGAACTGCGGCGGCCTGGCCCGGCCGAACATCATGATGTTCGGCGACTTCGACTGGCTGCCGTCCCGCACGGACGGCCAGATGCGCGCGCTGGCCGAGTGGCGGCGGGCGAACCGGAACGCCGTCGTGGTCGAGATCGGCGCCGGACGCGCGGTGCCGACCGTCCGCCGGTACGCCGAGCTCGCTTCCGCCGCGACCGGCGCGCTGATCCGCATCAACCCGCGGGAACCGGAGGTCCGGCACGGCCGCGGCGTCTCCGTCCCCCGTGCCGCGCTGCCCGCGCTGACCGCGTTGCTCGACGGCTGACAGTTTCCGGTCAGCGACCGGTAAGCGGCGCCCGGCAGCGTGGCGGCATGAACGACACCAAGGTCCTCGTTTCCGGCGCCAGCATCGCCGGACCCGCCCTCGCCCACTGGCTCACCCGCTACGGCTTCAGCGTCACCGTGGTCGAGCGCGCGCCCGGCCCGCGGCCCGGTGGGCAGGCGGTCGACGTGCGCGGCCCGGCGCTGGACGTCGCCGACCGCATGGGCATCCTCGACCAGCTGCGCGCGCACAGCACCGGCATGCGCGGGATGTCGGTCGTGGACTCCACCGGCGCCGAGGTCTACCGCACCACCGAGCGCACGGTCAGCGGCGGCGAGCTGGACAACCCGGACGTCGAGATCCTGCGGGACGACCTCGCGCGGATCATCACCGAATCCGCCGGCGATGTCGAGTACCTCTTCGGCGACTCGATCGCCGGGCTGGACCAGGACGACGACGAGGTCCGCGTGGTGTTCGAGTCCGGCCGGGCACGCACCTTCGACCTGGTGGTCGGCGCGGACGGGCTGCACTCGAACACCCGCCGCCTGGTCTTCGGCCCCACCGAGCGGTTCATCCGGCACCTCGGCGTGAACATGGCCGTGTGCACGGTCCCGAACTTCCTGGGGCTGGAGAACTGGCAGGTCATGCACCAGATGCCGGACGGGGACATGCGGGGCGCGATGGTGATGAGCGCACGGGACAACACCGAAGCCCGCGCCTACCTGATGTTCGGCTCGGCGGAGCCGGTGGGCTACGACCACCGCGACGTCGAGGCCCAGAAGGAGATCGTGGCCCGCGCGCTGGCCGGGGACAGCTGGGAGATGCCGCGGCTGGTGGAACACGCCCGAGCCGCCGCGGACTTCCACTTCGACTCCGCGGCCCAGATCCTCCTGGACTCGTGGTCGCGTGGCCGGGTCGTGCTGCTCGGCGACGCCGGGTACTGCGGCTCGCCGATGTCCGGGCAGGGCACGAGCCTGGCGCTGATCGGGGCGTACGTGCTGGCCGGCGAGCTGGCCGCGGCCGGCGGCGACCACCGGGCCGCGTTCGCGGCGTACGAGGAGGAACTGCGGGACTACGCCCGCGCGAACCAGGAGATGGCGGTCGTGAACCTGCGGGAGCGCCGGGCCGAGGCCGGTCAGGCGGCGGACGCGAGCGCCGCGGCCGAGGTCCTGGTCGAAACGGGTGTGGCGGAGTTCGCGCAGGTGGTGGCGTCCTACGCGGTCAAGGACTACTGACCCGCGCCACTCGATCCGGTGAACGTGAGGGTTCCACGCGTCCCGTCGGGGCCGTCGTGCCCTCTAACCAGACGGCTGCGGCCGCACGGGCGCCACCGTGCTCCTCGCAGTCGTCCGGCATACCGGATCCGGCCGTCACGCCCCCCGAGCGGCCGGATCCGGTACGCGCACTACTGCTTCAGCACCCGCTCGGTCAGGTCACGGGCGGCCGCCACCAGCTCGTCGGTGAGCGCCCCGGTCAGGTCCTCGGACGGCGTGCAGTCCGGGCCGATCACCAGCCCCGTGTCCAGCGACGGATCGGTGGCCGCGAACACGATGGACCGCGCGGCCTCCGACGCCGGTCGCTGGACGCCCTCCAGGATCTGCTCCCACATCGGGCGCAGCGCCGGCGGCAGGATCTCGGGCGTCATCGCGGCCGCGTTGGGGGTCGCCGCCGCGCCCGGGTCCGCCGCGAACACCGCGATCCCGCTGCCCCGCAACCGCTCGGCCAGTTCCCGGTTGTACGCCAGGTGCGCGAGCTTCGCCCGTCCGGACACCGCCATGCCGTAGTACTCGCCGGGCTCGACCTCCGCGTATGACGGGGTGCCCAGCGTCAGAGCGGCCTGGATGGACGACGACGTGACGTCGACGATCCGGCTCGGGCGGCCGGCGCGCAGCGAGTCCAGCAGCGCTTCGGTCAGCACCAGTGGCGAGAGGTGGTTCACCGCGAAGCTCGCCTCGATGCCCTCGGCCGTCTCCCAGCGCTCCGACCACATGCCGCCCACGTTGTTCACCAGCAGCTGCCACGGTCCCTCCGCGGCGAGCCGTTCGCCGAGCGCACGCACCTCCGCCAGCACCGAGAGGTCGGCCTGGACGAACCGGCCGCCGATGGTCCGCGCCGCCGCCGCGCCGCGTTCCGGGTCGCGTCCGACGATCACCACGTCGTGGTCCAGCCGGGCCAGTTGCCGGGCCACCTCGAAGCCGAGTCCCCCGGTGGCCGCGGTCACGATTGCCTTCTGTGTCATGCCGTTCAGCTCAGCGCAGTGGCGGGAATCCGTCCAAAGCCGCGCGGACATGGGCTCATGCCGGGCCGGCATGGCAGCCTGTCGGAGTGGATCTGAAGCACCTGCGGTATTTCCTGGCGGTCGCCACGGAAGGCACGTTCACCGCCGCCGCGCAACGGCTCGGCATGACGCAGCCGGCGTTGTCCCGGGCGATCCGGGCGCTCGAAGACGAAGTCGGGACGGCGCTGTTCGCCCGTGGGCACCAGGGCGCGGAGCTCACCCCGGCCGGGCGGATGCTCGCCGAGGACGCCCGGGGCATCGACGAGCACGCGCGCGCGGCAATCGCCAGGGTGGCGCGGTTCGGGCAGGAGGGGCCGCAGCTGCGGGTGACCGCGCGCGCCTGCGACGTCGCCACGCTCCAGGGCCTGGTCGATTCCTACAACGAGCAGTACGAACCACGGGCCGTCGCGACCGTGGCGGACTGGCAGGTCCAGGCGGACGAACTGCGCACGGGCGCCGCCGACGTGGGTCTGCTGCGCGTCCCGTTCGAGAGCCGGGGCCTGGACAGCGATCCGGTGCGGATCGACGAACGGGTCGCCTTGCTGCCGCGGTCGCACCCGCTGGCCGGCCGGGAGTCGATCGAGCGGGCCGAGCTGGACGGCGAGACGTTCCCGCGCTGGGTCGACATGTCGGCCACCGAGACGGCGTACTGGACCGGCACCGACCGAATCCCCTACGACTGGCGACCGGGCCCGCTGGTGCGCAGCGGCGCCGAGTACGCGAGCGCGGTCCGGCTCGGTCAGGCGGTCGGTTTCGTGCCCAGGACGCTGCTGCCGGAACTGCCGCTCAACGGGATCGCCGTGGTGCCGGTGCACGGCCTGTCACCCAGCGAGCTGCACGTCGTGTGGGCCGCGACCGCCACGTCCCCGGACATCGCGCGGTTCGTCCGGCACGCGCAGCTCACGGGAGCGTGATCGCGGCGAACACGGCCTTGTGGTCGGAGTTCGGCATCGGGAACACGCGGTAGGCGGTGACCGCGGCGCGCTGGTCGACCAGGACGTGGTCGATCGTGACCGGGGGCGGCAGCAGTTTCGACGGCCAGGTCGACGTGAAGCCCTCGCCCGTGGCGTCGCCGGCGTCGGTGTAGCCGGTCGCGATCAGGTCCCGCAGCGTGCCGTGGTCGAGCGTGGCGTTGAAGTCGCCGGCCAGGATGCGCACCGGGCCGTCCGGATCGGGGTGCGGCAGTCCGGCGATCTCCGACTTCCACGCCCCCGCGTCGGCGACCGGCGCCGTCGGGTGCACCGCCACGACCTCGACCGACACCCCGCCCCCGAGGTCCAGGCGCGCGCTCGGCTGGGCGAACTCGGACGGTCCCGCCAGTGACAGCTGCGTGACCGGGTAGCGCGACGCCAGCCCCGACCCGGCGCCCCGCCGCGCCGGCTCCAGCACCCGGTGCGGCAGCAGCTCGAACAACCCGGCCGCCTCCAGCGCGGACACCCCCTGCGGCGTCAGCTCCAGCAGGTTCAGCACGTCCACCTGGTTCTCCCGCACCAGCCGCACGATGGTCTGCGGATCTGCCTCGCCGTAGTACATGTTCGAGGACATCACGTGCAGCGTCCGCCCGTGCACCTGCGGCTGCGCCGAGGAGAAGGCACGCGGCACCACCACCCCGCCCAGCACGAGGGCCAGCACCAGCACGGTCCCGCCGATCCACCAGTGCCGGAGCGCGAGGGTGAGCGCCGCCAGCAACAGGCCGCAGACGATCCAGTACGGCGTCAGCGCGATCAGCGACGCGGTGAGCCGCCCGCCGTCGACGCCGAACAGGCGCATCGCGGCGAACACCACGAAGACCGCGGCGAGGACGGCGAAGAAGACCACCCGCCCAGTCTTCCTGTCACGTCTGGGCGGCGGCTGACAGTCGCCTGTGCGCGCGCTGTCAGGTTCCCCCGGAAGAGTCGGTTCCGACACAGGAGGAGGATTTCATGACCTTGGCGATCCAGGCTGAGGGCCTGGTGAAACGGTTCGGGGGCACCACCGCGCTGAACGGGGTCGACCTGGAGGTGCCGACCGGCAAGGTGGTCGGCGTGCTCGGCCCGAACGGCGCCGGGAAGACCACCACCGTGCGGATACTGGCGACGCTGCTGCGTCCGGACGCCGGCCGCGCGACGGTCGGGGGCTACGACGTCGTGCGCGACGCGGTCCGGGTGCGCGGCCTGATCGGCCTGACCGGCCAGTACGCGTCGGTCGACGAGGACCTGTCCGGCACCGAGAACCTTGTGCTGCTGGGCCGTCTGCTCGGGCTGAGCCGGGCCGGCGCGCGGGCGCGCGCGGCCGAGTTGCTGGAGCAGTTCGAGCTGTCCGACGCCGCCGGGCGCGCCGCGAAGACGTACTCGGGCGGCATGCGGCGGCGGCTCGACCTCGCCGCGAGCCTGGTCGGCCGCCCCAAGCTGCTCTACCTCGACGAGCCGACCACGGGGCTGGACCCGCACGCGCGCAACGAGGTGTGGCAGGTGGTGCGGCGGCTCGTCGACGACGGCGCGACCGTGCTGCTGACCACGCAGTACCTCGACGAGGCCGACCAGCTCGCCGACACCATCACCGTGATCGACCACGGGCGGGTCGTCGCGGAGGGCCGCCCCGACGAGCTGAAGCGCCGGGTGGGCGGGCAGACCGTGCAGGTCCGGCCGACCTCGCGAGCCGATTTCGAAGCCGTGGCGCGGATCCTGACCGGCCTGACCGGCATCGAACCGGCCCGCGACACCGATGTCGGCTTGCTGACGGCGCCGGTCGGCGATCCGGTCCTGATGTCCACTTTGGTCCGGAAACTGGACGAAGCCGGCATCACCGCCGACGAGCTGGCGCTGCGCCTGCCCAGCCTCGACGAGGTCTTCCTGGCGCTGACCGGAAAGCCGGCCGAGGAAACCGCACCGGAAGGGAGCCTGGTGTGACCGTGCTCGAACTGCCCCGGCGCATCAGCCCGGGCAAGGCCCTGCAGGACGGGCTCACCCTGGCCTGGCGGGGTGTGCTGAAGATCCGCAAGAACCCGGAGCAGCTGGCCGACGTCACGCTGCAGCCGATCCTGTTCCTGCTCATGTTCGGGTACCTGTTCGGCGGCGCGATCGCCGGCAGCACGAGCGCCTACCTGCAGGTGCTGGTGCCCGGGCTGATGGTGCAGAACACGGTGTTCGCGAGCATGGCCACCGGCACCTCGCTCAACACCGACGTCACGAAGGGCGTCTTCGACCGGTTCCGCAGCATGCCGATCGCCCGGTCCGCGCCGCTGATCGGCGCGGTGGTGTCGGACGTCGTGCGGTACGCGGTGGCGCTCGCGGTGCTGCTGGTCGCGGGCACGGTCATGGGCTACCGGCTGCACACCGATCCGGGTTCGCTGGTGGTCGGCGTCGCGCTGATGCTGCTGGCCGGGCTGTGCTTCTGCTGGATCGCGGTGTTCGTCGGGATGCTCATGCGCAGCCCCGGCGCCGTGCAGGGCGTGATGGTGGCGGTCATGATGCCGATCACCTTCGGCAGCAACGTGTTCGTCCCGTCCGACACGATGCCCGGCTGGCTGCGCGCGTGGTCGGACGTCAGCCCGGTGAGCCTGCTGACCGAGGCCATGCGTGGCCTGCTGAACGGCGGCCCGGTCGCCGGGCCGCTGCTGGGCGCGCTCGCCTGGATGGCGGGGATCGTCGCGGTGTTCTTCCCGCTGGCGATGCGCGCCTACCGGCGCCGGGTGGCCTGACCCACCGGGTCTCCGCCGGCCGCTGGGGGTCCGGCGGAGACCCGGTCACCCGATCCGATCGGCGACCGCGGCCTTGACCGCGGCCATCGCCTGCGAGCTGCTGAGCCGTGCGCCCCGCTGGTAGGCCTCCTCGTAGGCGTCCGCCCCGAGGATCTCCCGGAGGACGGCGACCACCGCGCGCAGCTCCGGGTCGCCGGAGTCGAAGACGCCGCGGATGGCCGCGCTCAGCCCAAGCGCCCAAGCGGCCCGCTCGGGGTCGCCCTCCGCGTGGAACGCGAGCGCGACCACGGTGGTCGCCTTCGCCACGTCCGGCAGGTCCCGGCGCTCGCTGGACGAGCGCAGCGGCGCCGCCAGCAACGCACGGGCCTCCGCGGGCCGCCCCTCGGTGACGAGCAGCGCCGCGCCGGCGACCGCGACCAGCTCCCCCGCCAGGTCGACCGGGAACGGGATCCGAGCCGAGTTCGCCGCCAGCCACGCGTGCTCGGCGCGCGCCAGCTCCAGCTCACCGGAGCGCCGGGCCACGTCGAACTTCCGCAGCGCCACCATCGCCCTGCGGTCGATCTTGTCCCCCACCAGCCGCTCGGCCTCGGCGATGTCCTGCCAGGCCGCCTCGGCGTCCCCGGCCCGGAACCGCTCCTCGGCCAGCCGGGACAGTTGCTGCACCAGGTCGTCCGCGGCGGACAGCTCGCGGGCGATCCGCACGCCCTCCTCGAACCCGGCGATCGCCGCAGCGTGCTCACCACGCAGGGAGTGCGCCTCCGCCTGCATCGCGACCGTCATCGCGGTGCCCCACCGGTCCCCGCACTCGCGGAAACCCGCCACCGCCCGGTCCCTGGCGCGACCGCCGCGGTCCAGGTCGCCGTCCTGGTCGGCCATGAACCCGTCGGCCCAGCTCGCGCACGAGATCGCCCAGCGGTCCGAGCCCCGCAGCACGCGGCGCACCTCCTGCTCGGCGAGATCCCGGCGGCCGCCGAGGAAACAGCTCATCGGCAGGGCCAGCGCCAGCATCGGGTACCGCTCGACCGCTCCGGTGCGCACGCACTCGGCGGTCAATTCCGGGAGGTCGTCCCGGTGCACCATCGGCAGGCTCGTCATGAGCGCGTGCATGACGTCGAGGCACGCGCGGGCGTGGTCCGGCAGGCCGTCGTGGCGCAGCACCTCGTCCAGCAGCGGCGCCGGTTCGGCGTTGAACCCGCGGATCACCCAGTACCAGAGCGTCGCGACGACGAGCCGCGCCGCCGTGCCCGCGTCCTGGCCGTCGAGGGCGCGCCGCACCGCCGCCATGATGTTGTCGTGCTCCGCGCCGAACACCTCGATCGCGCGGACCTGCTCGTGCCCGCGCAGTTTCGGCTCGTGCTCCTCGGCCAGCCCGGCGAAGAACCCGGTGAACCGCCGCACCACGTCGTCCCGCTCGCCGGACTCGTCCAGCCGTTCGGCGCCGTAGGCGCGGATGGTCTCCAGCATCCGGTACCGCGGCTCCCCACCGGTCGACACCGCGTCCACAATGGACTTCTCGACGAGTGAGCCGAGCACGTAGAGCACGTCCTCGGCGGGCAGCAGCTCGTCGGCGCAGACGGCCTCCGCCGAGGTCACCGTGGCGCCCCCGGTGAACACCGAGAGCCTGCGGGCCAGGATCCGTTCCGGCTTCTCCAGCAGGTCCCAGCTCCACTCGACGACTGCCCGCAGGGTGCGCTGCCGCGGCACGGCGGTGCGGCTGCCGGAGTTCAGCAGCCGGAAGCGGTCGTCCAGCCGTCGCGCGATCTGGTCCGCCGTCATCGACCGCAGCCGCGCGGCGGCCAGCTCCAGCGCGAGCGGCATCCCGTCCAGGCTCCGGCAGATCTCCGTGACGGCGTCCGAAGTGGACTCGTCGAGGACGAATCCGGGGCGCACCGCGACCGCCCGTTCGGTGAACAACCGCACCGCCTCGGCGACCTCCAGCGGACCCACCTGGCACAGCGCCTCACCGGTGATCGCGAGCGGTTCCCGGCTGGTGGCCAGCACCCGCAGCCCCGGCACCCGCGCGAGCAGCTGGAAAGCCACGTCGGCGGCGGTGTCCACGACGTGCTCGCAGTTGTCCAGCACCAGCAACGCGTCGCCGCCGTCGAGCAGCGCCACGATCTGCGCCATCCCGTCCACCGGCGCCTTCGGCGCGCTGGTGACGCGGAAGTCCAGTGGCCCCAGCGCGCCGAGGACCGCACCGGTCACGTCGTCGGCGTCGCGCACACCCGCGAGCGGGACGAACCACGCGCGAGCCGCGTGGCGTTCCGCCACTTCGGTCGCCAGCCGGGTCTTGCCCGCCCCGCCCGGCCCGACGAGCGTGACCAGCCGCGACGCCGACAGCGCGTGCGAGACCTGGTCGAGTTCCCGCTCGCGGCCGACGAAACTGGTCAGCCGCACCGGGAGCGCGGGCTCGGCACGCGGCGGCGCCACCTCCCCGCGCAGGACCGCGAGGTGGGCCTCGCGGAGTTCGGCCGACGGGTCGACGCCCAGCTCCTCGGCAAGGGTCGACCGGATCCGCTCGAACACGGCCAAGGCGTCGGCCTGACGGCCGCTCGCGGCCAGCGCCCGCATCCGCAGCGACGCCAGGCGTTCCCGCAGCGGGTGCGCTTCCCCAGCGGCGTCCAGGTCCGCGAGCACCTCGGCGTGGCGGCCGAGCGCCAACTCGGCCTCGAAGCGGTCCTCCACCGCGGCGATCCGCAGCTCGTCCAGCCGCGCGACCGGGGCCTGCGCGAACGGCGCGTCGAGCACGTCGGCCAGCGCCTCGCCGCGCCACAACGCGAGCGCTTCGCCGAGGACCGCGGCGGCCTCCCGGTGCCGTCCGGCGGCGAGCTCGCGCCGGCCACGCGCGGCCAGCTCCTCGAACCGGTGGGCGTCGACGTCGGCGTCGAGCGCGTAGCCGCCGGAGCCGGAGGTGATCGTGCCCGCGCCGCCCAGGGCGCGCCGCAGCCGGGACACCAGCGACTGCAGGGCGTTCGCCCCGTCGGTGGGTGGTTCGGCGCCCCACAGGTCGTCGATCAGCGCATCGGCGCCCACCGCGCGCCCGGGGTCGAGCGCCAGGCGGGCCAGGAGCATGCGCAGGCGCGCGCCGCCGATGTCGATCGGCGTGCCGTCGTCCGCCTGGGCCCGGACCGGGCCGAGCAGTGCCACCCGCACGGGTACCACTGTTCCAGATCAGGCGCCGGGCTTGAGGCTCTGCTCGAAGTAGTCGACCATGTCCTGCGGCGTCGGGCCGTCCGTGCCGAAGTCGATCCACACCAGCAGGCCGCAGATCTCGGCGTCGTCCGTGCCGAAGAGCATGATGCCCATGCCGGTGGTCGTGCCCGCCAGGTAGTCGCCGCTGAGGCCGTCACCGCTCCAGCGGCCTTCGAGCGCGGTGTCCGAAGCGCCCAGCTGGGACTCGATACCCGGTTTCAGCGCGTCGAACGACATGCCCTCGTAGTAGACGACGGACCGGCCGCTGGTGGTCGAGTCGCTGGGCAGCGTGCAGGTCACCACGTTCTCGGCGCCCGCCTGCTGGATCGGCACGCCGGCCCCGCCGCGTTCGCAGGTCCCGACGTCCGGCACGGTGCCGGCGAGGCGGCGCATGCAGGAGGTGAAGCCGTCGGCGTCCGGCTCGCCGCCGGTCGAGCAGCCCGCGGAAACCTGCTGGGTGGAGTGTCCGGTGCTGCCGGCCGCGGCCGGGCCGCCGGCCCCGCCGCGGGTGACGGCGAGGAGGGTGATCACCAGCGCGGCGACCAGCACGCCGACGCCGGCGCCGATGAGCAGCGGTTTGCGGACGCCCCTGGGCTTGGGCGGCGGTGGCTGCCAGGCGACGGGCGGGGTGGCCGGCGCCATGGCCGGGACGGTGCGGCCGTCGATCGCGGGGATCGCGGGCGGGGTCGGCGGCGGGGCGGCCGGGACGTGGTGCAGTCCGAACGCGACCGCGGTCTCCGGCTGGTCCTGGGTGGTCGGCAGGACGCCGAGCTGCTCGGCGAGCAGTGCCGCGACCAGCGGCATGCGGCTCGGCCCGCCGACCAGGTAGACGCCGGTGAGCTGCTGCGGGGTGCGCCCGGCGTCGCGGATGGTCGCGGCGAGCATCTCGGCGCTGCGCAACAGGTTCGGCCGGACGAGGGCCTCCAGTTCGGCGCGGGTGACCAAGACGTCGTCGAACGGTTCCGGCATCGGCACTTCGGTGTGCGCGTGGCGGGACAGGGTTTCCTTGGCCTCGCGGACGTCCTGCAGGAGCGCGCGGCGGATGCGGCGGTCGGCGAGGCTCTGCGGGCGCAGCATCCGCTGCCACTGGGCCGGGTCGGTGTGGGAGACCTGGCGGCCGACGTGTTCGAGGAGGGCCTGGTCGATGTCGAGGCTGCCGAGGTCCGGCAGGCCGTTGTCGGCGAGCACGGTGAAGCCGCGGTCGGTGACGCCGACGACGGCGCAGTCGAACGTGCCGGCACCGAGGTCGTAGACGGCGAGGGTGCTGCCGGGCGGCAGGGTGCGGCCGAGGGAGGCGTAGTGCGCGGCGGCGGCGACCGGTTCCGGGATGAGGACCGGGTTGGGGCCGAGACCGGCCTTGACCGCGGCCTGGCGGAGGAGCTGCTGGCGGGTGGTGCCCCAGCGGGCGGGGTGGGAGAGGCGGACGTGGTCAAGCGGCTGCCCGGCGAGCTGGCGGTGGGCCTCCTCCGCGACGCGGCGCAGGACCGCGGCGAGGGCGTCGGTCACCTCGACGACGGTGTCGCCGAGCAGGAGGGTCGCGTCGTCGATGCGCCGCTTGGGGTTGGGCTCGAACCGGGCCGGGTCGAGGCGCGCCCGGCGCTCCGCGTCCTGCCCGACGACCAGCGTGCCGTCCTCACCCGCGAAGACCGCGGAGGACATGGTGACCGACCCGTCGACCTCGATGACGCGCGGCCCGCGACCGAAGGCGGACAGGACGGCCACGGTGCTCGACGTGCCCAGATCGATCGACAGGACGTTCATGTGCCTCCCCTCAGCGCAGCGATCACACTATCGGGGAGCCCCCGCGCCCCGAGAGGAGTCGCCCCCGGAAGCGCTCTCGTTTCGGCGATCAGGCCGACCGGTGTGCCGGCTCGGTGGCCGACACGGTGACGTCGTGGTCGTCGAAGTCCGCCACGACGCGCAGCCTGCCGCCCAGCGCAGCCACGTAGCGGGCGATCGTGTCCAGCTCCATCTGCCGCGGGTCGCCCTGTTCGAGCTGGCTGATGCGCGGCTGGCTGACCCCCATGCGGCGCGCCAGCTCGGTCTGGCTCACACCGGCGTCCTCACGCAACTGCGCGAGCCGGAACCCGAGGACGTAGGCCTGAGTCGCCTCCGCGGCATCGGCCATGACGACGTTCACGTCCCGGCCGGCCTGGACGTCGATGTTCAGCTTCTCCGCCTTGACCTCGTTCCACGAGCGGCCCATCAGTCCTCCTCCCCCGCCAGGTGCTTCTCGTACCGGTTGTCGGCCAGCGGGATGTTGATGTCGTACCAGTGCTTCCAGTTGCCCGCCTTGTCGCCGGCCACGAGGAGTATCGCCCGGCGAAAGGGATCGAACGCGAACAATATCCGGATCTCTGTGCTACCCGCGGACGCCGGGCGCAACTCCTTCAAGTTGTGGAGGCGTGAGCCCCGCAACCGGTCCACCAGCGGCCTGCCGAGCCCTGGCCCGTGGCACGCGAGGAGGTCGATGGCTGCCTCGACGAGGTCGGCCGAAAGCGGATCGGTCCAGCACAGATCGACGAACCACTCGTCCACCTCCCGGTGCAACTCGATCTCCCACCCCATGCGCAGAATATAACGCACACCTTATGAGTGCAAGTAACCAGCCCGGAAACGCGAAAGTGCCCCCAGGGAACCAGTCCCTGGGGGCACTCTCGTCTGGCGGTCTTACGAGATCAGCGCTCGCCTTCGGCGTCGTCCTCGTGGGTGCCCGCGCCGATGCTCACCGGCGGGGCGTCGGGGACGTCGGCCGGCTTCGGCTCGCCGCGGAAGACGAAGCGCGCCTCGTCGTCGCGGTCCTCCGGGTTGCCGCTCCAGCCCTCGACGTCGACGATCACGATCTGACCAGCCTCGACCTCACCGAACAGGATCTTCTCGGACAGCTGGTCCTCGATCTCCCGCTGGATGGTCCGGCGCAGCGGACGGGCGCCGAGCACCGGGTCGAAGCCGCGCTTGGCCAGCAGCGCCTTCGCCTTGTCGGTCAGCTCGAGAGCCATGTCCTTGGCCTTCAGCTGCTTCTCCACCCGCGTCACCATCAGGTCGACCATCTCGATGATCTGCTCCTGGGTGAGCTGGTGGAACACGATGATGTCGTCGATCCGGTTGAGGAACTCGGGCCGGAAGTGCTTCTTCATCTCCTCGTTGACCTTCTGCTTCATCTTCTCGTAACGGGATCCCTCGTCGTTACCCGAAGAGAAGCCGAGGCTGACGGTCTTGGAGATGTCCGACGTGCCCAGGTTCGAGGTGAAGATCAGCACCGTGTTCTTGAAGTCGACCGTGCGGCCCTGACCGTCGGTGAGCCGGCCGTCCTCCAGCACCTGCAGGAGGGTGTTGTAGATCTCCTGGTGGGCCTTCTCGATCTCGTCGAACAGGACCACGGAGAACGGCTTCCGGCGGACCTTCTCGGTCAGCTGGCCACCCTCCTCGTAGCCGACGTACCCCGGAGGGGCGCCGAACAGCCGCGAGGCGGTGTAGCGGTCGTGGAACTCGCCCATGTCGATCTGGATGAGCGCGTCGTCCTCGCCGAACAGGAACTCCGCCAGCGCCTTGGACAGCTCGGTCTTACCGACACCGGACGGGCCGGCGAAGATGAACGAGCCGGACGGGCGCTTCGGGTCCTTCAGGCCGGCACGGGTGCGGCGGATCGCCTGGGAGACCGCCTTGACGGCGTCCTCCTGGCCGATGATCCGCTTGTGCAGCTCGTCCTCCATGCGGAGCAGACGCGTGGTCTCCTCCTCGGTGAGCTTGAACACCGGGATGCCGGTCCAGTTGGCCAGGACCTCGGCGATCTGCTCGTCGTCGACCTCGGCGACGACGTCCAGGTCACCGTCCTTCCACTGCTTCTCCCGCTCGGACTTCTGCGCGAGGAGGTTCTTCTCCTCGTCACGCAGCCGGGCGGCGCGCTCGAAGTCCTGCGCGTCGATCGCGGACTCCTTGTCGCGGCGCACCTTGGCGATCTTCTCGTCGAACTCGCGCAGGTCCGGCGGAGCCGTCATGCGGCGGATGCGCATGCGGGCGCCGGCCTCGTCGATCAGGTCGATCGCCTTGTCCGGCAGAAAC
The DNA here is from genome assembly GCF_000231075.2 of Amycolatopsis sp. ATCC 39116. NCBI lineage: Bacteria > Bacillati > Actinomycetota > Actinomycetes > Pseudonocardiales > Pseudonocardiaceae > Amycolatopsis > Amycolatopsis sp. ATCC 39116. The sequence goes on from NZ_AFWY03000004.1 coordinate 289,819, forward strand.
CGGTCGTTGATGTACCTGTCGGCCAGGGTGGCCGCGGCGACCAGCGCGGAGTCGGTGATCGACACGCGGTGGTGCGCCTCGTAGCGGTCCCGCAGGCCCTTGAGGATCTCGATGGTGTGCTCGAGCGACGGCTCGCCCACCTGGATCGGCTGGAAGCGGCGCTCCAGCGCGGCGTCCTTCTCGATGTACTTGCGGTACTCCTCGAGCGTGGTGGCGCCGATGGTCTGCAGCTCGCCGCGGGCCAGCATGGGCTTGAGGATCGACGCGGCGTCGATCGCGCCCTCGGCGGCACCCGCGCCGACGAGCGTGTGCAGCTCGTCGATGAACAGGATGATGTCGCCGCGGGTCTTGATCTCCTTGAGCACCTTCTTCAGGCGCTCTTCGAAGTCACCGCGGTACCGGGAACCGGCGACCAGGGAGCCCAGGTCCAGCGTGTAGAGCTGCTTGTCCTTCAGCGTCTCGGGCACCTCGCCCTTGACGATGTTCTGGGCGAGGCCCTCGACGACGGCGGTCTTGCCGACGCCGGGCTCGCCGATCAGAACCGGGTTGTTCTTGGTGCGGCGGGACAGCACCTGCATGACCCGCTCGATCTCCTTGCCGCGCCCGATGACCGGGTCCAGCTTGCCCTCACGCGCCGACTGGGTGAGGTTGCGGCCGAACTGGTCGAGCACCAGCGAGGAGGACGGGGTGCCCTCGCCGCGGCCGGCGCCGGCCTCGGCCGGCTCCTTGCCCTGGTAGCCGGAGAGCAGCTGCAGCACCTGCTGGCGCACCCGGTTCAGGTCCGCGCCCAGCTTGACGAGCACCTGCGCGGCGACGCCTTCGCCCTCGCGGATCAGGCCGAGCAGGATGTGCTCGGTGCCGATGTAGTTGTGGCCGAGCTGCAGCGCCTCGCGCAGCGACAGCTCGAGCACCTTCTTGGCGCGCGGGGTGAACGGGATGTGCCCGCTCGGGGCCTGCTGGCCCTGGCCGATGATCTCCTCGACCTGCTGCCGCACGCCTTCCAGCGCGATACCCAACGATTCGAGCGCCTTGGCGGCGACACCCTCACCCTCGTGGATCAGGCCCAGGAGGATGTGCTCGGTGCCGATGTAGTTGTGGTTGAGCATCCGGGCCTCTTCCTGGGCCAGGACGACCACCCGCCTCGCGCGGTCGGTGAACCTCTCGAACATTCCCACTCCCTCGACTGCTGCGCCGGCGGTGAGCACCCATCACTTCGCGATGGATTCAGCACCGTGAGTCCACTGTAGTAGCCATGCGGTCCCACCGGACTACCACTGGGGCGGATTAGGTCACAGCTGGTGTAGATGCCGGAAACCCCCGGCGATGAGTCTGCGCTGGTAGCTGACGTACATGTGCAACGCGGGACTTCTCCCGACGATTCCGCAAGCCCCGGTTTGTCCGCTCACCGCGAACACCCCCGGGACGGGGACGGGACTGGCGCTCGCGCGTGAATTGAGTAAGGTAAGGCCAACCTAACCACTCGGATGGAGCAGGGAGGTCCGCCATCGAAACCGCGCTGGGCGCTCTCGGAGCGTCCGTCACGAGGGTGGCCGCCCTGCAGGACCGCATGGAAGTGCGCGCCGACCTGCCCGCGACGGGCGGCTGGCAGCGCTGCGGCGACCTGCTGGCCGACCCCGCGCGGTTCGACGTGTGGCGCAAGCTCCTCGGCGAGTGGCTGCGCGACGGCTTCGGCGAGGCGCCCGAACGGACGACGGCCGGGTTCGTCATGTCGTGGTACCTGCACGTGCCGGCGTTCACCGGTGCGTTGCTGCTCCATCACGAACGGCGAGTACCCATGCTGCGGCCGGGTGAACTCGCCTTCCGCCTGTGCGCGGACCGCCCGCACCCCGAAGGTGTGGCGGTGCTGGGGGACGAGTTCTACTGCCTGCCCGGGGACCCCGACGCGGACCGCCCCGAGGCGACGGTGGTCGCGGACGACCGGGCGCTGGCCGCGGTGCTGCGCGCTCGTTACACGGCGCACGCTGCGCAGTTCGTGCAGGCGTACGCGCCGCTGAGCCGGCTCGGCCGCCGGATGCTCTGGGCGGCGGCGACGGACGCGCTGGACAGCACGCTCTGGTGGGCGGGCCTGTACGCCGGGGACGAGGCGGCGGGCGTCGCGGACGCGCAGCTCGTGCTGGACGAGCACTACCCGCCGCTGACGGCGTCGACCCGACTGCGGCCGACCGAGGACGGGTGGGCCCGGCGGCGGGAGAGCTGCTGCTTCTCGTACCTGCTGCCGGAACAGCCCCTGTGCGAGGGCTGCCCGCGCACCTGCCGCCGGTGACTTTCACCACACCGGCCCGACGCGGTTGATCCGGGTCGTTCACCGACGGGACCAACCCCGCCGCGGCGAAGCCCTCGCCCCGGCACGCCGAACTCCAGGGCGGCCAGTAGCCGGGAGCCGGGCAGCGTTCAGCCACAAACGGTCCGGCACCGGCGCCTCGCCCCCGCACGGCACCCCGCGGCGGACGCCACCCCCAGCCCCCGGCCCAACAGCCAGCGGCCGGCAGCCGGCAGCCCTAGCCGCGCCACCTCGGCCCCGACACCCCAGGGCGCCCCGCTAGGCGCGCCACTCCGGATCGCGGCCCGTCAGCGCCAGCAGCCGGACCAGCACCGGCGCCTCGTCCGCGCACGGCACCTCCGGCCCGAACACCTTCATCTCCCGCGCCTGCTCCGCCGTCGCCTTGGCCGAGGCGTACAGCGCCGCCGCCACCTCGGGGTCCACGGTCAGCGGCAGGCCGGTCGCGCGGGCCAGGTCCCAGCCGTGCACCACCCATTCGGTCAGCACCATTCCGGCGATCATCTCGGCCGGCATCTCCGCGTCGCCGAACTTCGTGGTGCCCTCGAGCGCCCCCGGCCGCCCACAGGTATCCACAAGTCCATCCACAAGCGTGCACAGCTCACCCAGCCAGTCACCCTGCGTGAGATCGACGTCCCGCTCGCCGGCGGTCACCGCGGGCGCCGGTTCGCGGCGCAGCGCCGCCGCCAGCCACGGGCCCCAATAGAGAAGGTGGTTGAGCAGGGCGCGCACGTCGTATTCGGCGCACGGAGTCCGGTTGTCCAGTTGGGCTGGTTCGATGGCGCGGAGCAGCCCGGTGAACTCGCGCGCGGCCCGCTCCAGCATCGGTCGAAGGTCGGTCATGCCTCCATTCAGCCGAATCGCGACGCCGCCGTCTTGAACAAAAGCGACAGCCGCTCACGAATGACCCGCCCGGACAGAACCGTGTTCAACCTGCCGCGCAATGAAAAAAGCCGCCGGGAATCCCCGGCGGCTCTTCCACGCCCCTCTTTACCCGAACTGCGCTCAGTTCTTCTTGTGGTAGGCCTCCACGACCTCCGACGGGATACGCCCGCGGTCGGAAACCTGGTAGCCGTTCTTGCGCGCCCAGGCCCGAATGGCCTGGTTCTGCTCGCGGTCGACCGACGCGGAACGACCCGCGACCTTGCCGGCGGGCTGACGGCCCGGCGTGCCCCGCTTGCGGCCACCGGCACGCCGCGCGTGCTCGACGTACTGGGCCAGCGCGTCACGGAGCTCCTCGGCGTTTTCCGCCGACAGGTCGATCTGGTACGAGATGCCGTCAAGTCCGAACTCGACGGTCTCGTCCGCCTCCGAGCCGTCGATGTCGTCGATGAGCGACACCAGCACCTTCTGTGCCATGTGTTTCCTCCTGTTTTCGGCCAGCCACGAATGATCGGGCAGGGGCAGGCGCCCTGACCAGAAGCCATTGACTAGGACATTAATACCCGGAATCAGGGCAGCACGCAAATCACGTTACCGATACCGTGACTAGTTCGTGCCTGCTATTCGGGGCGCACCAGCGGGAAGAGGATGGTCTCGCGGATGCCGAGGCCGGTGAGGGCCATCAGGAGACGATCGATGCCCATTCCCACGCCACCACTCGGTGGCATTCCGTACTCGAGCGCGCGCAGGAAATCCTCGTCGAGGCGCATCGCTTCGCTATCCCCGGCCGCGGCCTGGCGGGCCTGGTCCAGCAATCTTTCCCGCTCGATCACCGGATCGACCAGCTCCGAGTATCCGGTGGCCAACTCGAATCCGCGGACGTAGAGGTCCCACTTCTCGGCCACACCGGGCTTGGTCCGGTGCTGCCGCGTCAGCGGCGAGGTCTCGATCGGAAAATCCCGTACGAAAGTCGGCTCGTGCAGGTGATCACCGACCAGGTGCTCCCACAGTTCCTCGACCAGCTTCCCATGGCCGAGTTTCGGATCGACCTCCAGGCCGCGCGCGGACGCGAACCCGCGCAGCTTCTCGACCGACGTTTCCGGCGTCACTTCCTCGCCAAGCGCGTCGGACAACGAGTCGTACATGCTCAGCGACGTCCATTCGCCGGACAGGTCGTACGACGAGCCGTCGGCGAGCGTGACCTCCAGGCCACCGAAAACGGCCTGCGCCGCTTCCTGGATCAGCTCCCGCGTCATCACCGCGTTCGTGTCGTAGGTGGCGTAGGCCTCGTAGTACTCCAGCATCGCGAATTCCGGCGAATGCGAGGAGTCGCTGCCCTCGTTGCGGAAGTTGCGGTTGATCTCGAAGACCTTCTCGATCCCGCCGACCACGCACCGCTTCAGGAACAGCTCCGGCGCGATCCGCAGGTACAGATCGATGTCGAACGCGTTCGAATGGGTGATGAACGGCCGGGCCGACGCGCCGCCGTGGAGGGTCTGCAGCATCGGCGTTTCCACCTCGGTGAAACCCCGGCGGTGGAACGATTCCCGCAGCGAACGGACCACCGAGGCGCGCGTGCGCACCACGTCGCGGGCCTGCGGGCGCAGGATCAGGTCGACGTAGCGCTGGCGGACGCGGGTCTCCTCGGCCAGCTCCTTGTGCGCGACCGGCAGCGGGCGCAGCGCCTTCGCGGCCATCCGCCACTCGTCGGCCATGATGGACAGCTCGCCGCGCTTGGACGTGATGACCTCGCCGTGCACGTAGACGTGGTCGCCGAGGTCGACGTCCGCCTTCCAGGCCGCCAGCGCTTCCTCGCCGACGTTCGCGAGGCTGATCATGGCCTGCAGTTCGGTGCCGTCGCCTTCGCGCAGCGTCGCGAAGCAGAGCTTGCCGCCGATGCGGGAGAACATCACGCGGCCGGTCACGCCGACGACCTCGCCGGTGGCCGTGTCGGCGGGCAGGTCCGGGTGCGCCGCACGCACTTCGGCGAGCGTGTGGGTGCGCGGCACTTCGACCGGGTACGGCTCCACACCCTCCGCGAGCAGCCGATCGCGCTTGGCCCGACGGACCCGCATTTGTTCGGGCAGGTCGTCAGCGGGCACCGGGCGATCCGGGGAGGGGGAATCCGTCATGCCGATAGGGTACGAACCCCCGCGACGACTAGGCCAACCGGATTACCTGTACGACCAGCACAAGCACACCGATAGCATCGCCGGAGTGAGCGAAACCACTTCATCCGCCGATCGTGAGCTGTGGAGCCGGCGGTCCCGCTCATTCGGGGGGCACGCGGACGCCTACGACGAACACCGCCCGGATTACCCGCTCGACGGAATCCGCTGGGCGTTGCCGCCCGGGGCCGCGGAAGTGGTGGACCTCGCCGCGGGCACCGGCAAGCTCACCGGCGGCCTGCGCGCGCTCGGGCTGCGCGTCACGGCGGTCGAACCGGATCCGGGCATGCGCGCCGAGTTCGCCCGCCGGCACGCGTGCGTCGAAGTCCTGGACGGCACGGCGGAGCGGATCCCGTTGCCCGACGCCAGCGCCGACGCGGTGCTGGCCGGCCAGGCGTTCCACTGGTTCGACCTCGACGCCGCGCTCCCCGAAATCGCACGCGTGCTGCGCCCGGGCAGCGTGGTCGCCGGGCTGTGGAACGGCAACGACGATTCCGTCCCGTGGGTCGCGGAATTCGCACGGGCCTCCGGTTTCGTGCAGCGCGGGCGGTCGGTCGCGACTCTGCCCGAACACCCCGCGTTCGGCGCGTTCGAGGAGAAGACGTTCCGGCACTCGCACCGGCGCACACCCGAAAGCCTGGTCGAAACGATCTCCACGCATTCCCACCTGCTCGTCGCGGACGATGCCGAGCGCGCGGAGACGCGGCGGCGGGTGCTGGAATTCCTCCGCGCCAACCCGGCCACCGCGAACGGCGAATTCGACCTGCCGCTGCTGACGACGGTGCTGCGCGCCGTCCGCCGCTAACGCGTCTGACGTTCGAAGGCCAGGCGCAGGCCCAGCAGCGTCAGGTCGGGCACGTGCTCGGTGATCGTCTCCGATTCGCCGATCACGAGCGGCGCCAGCCCGCCGGTCGCGAGCACGGTGACCGGCTCGTGCGTCCGCGCCGTCAGCTCACGCACGATCCGCCGCACCAGGCCGTCGACCTGGCCGGCGAACCCGAACACGATGCCGGACTGCAGGCACTCCACGGTGTTCTTGCCGATCACCGATCGCGGCCGGACCAGTTCGACCTTGCGCAGCGCCGCCGCGCGGGAGGCCAGCGCATCGACGGAGATCTCGATGCCGGGCGCGAACGCGCCGCCGAGGAACTCGCCCTTCGCGGAGATCACGTCCACGTTGGTCGAGGTCCCGAAGTCCACGACGACGCACGCCGTGCGGTACAGGTGGTGCGCGGCGAGCGTGTTGACCAGCCGGTCCGCGCCCACCTCACGCGGGTTGTCCACCAGCAGCGGCACGCCGGTGCGCACGCCGGGCTCGACCACGACCTTCGGCACCCGCGCGTAGTAGCGGCCGAGCATGACCCGCATCTCGCGCAGCACCGCGGGCACGGTGGACAGCGCGCTGATCCCGGTGATCGCGTCGGCGTGCTCGCCGAGCAGGCCGCGCATGGTCAGCGCCAGCTCGTCGGCGGTCATCTGCGCGTCGGTCCGCATCCGCCAGTCGCCGACGAGCTTGGCCGCGTCCCCACGGCCCTCGTACAGGCCGAGCACGATGTTCGTGTTGCCGACGTCGATCGCCAGGAGCAAGGGAGTTCAGCTCTCGGCGTGCAGCAGCGCGTCGAGCCGCGCGGCGTCGACGGTTTCGGCGACCGGGAACGGGTTCTCCCGGTCCGGCGACGCGATCGGGATGCTGCCGCTCACCAGGCCGGAGCCGTCGGGCGCGTGCCCGGGGTCGCTGCCCTCGTGCTTGATCCGGTTCTCGTCGTCGACGAACACGATCCGCGGCTGGTAGGTGGCCGCCTCGGCGTTGTCCATCTGCCCGTAGGAGATCAGGATGACCAGGTCGCCCGGGTGCACGAGGTGCGCGGCGGCGCCGTTGATGCCGATGACGCCGCTGTCCCGCTCGCCCGGGATCACGTAGGTCTCCAGCCGCGCCCCGTTCGTGACGTCCACAATGGCCACCAGCTCGCCCGGCAGCAGGTCGGCCGCCTCCATCAGCGTCTCGTCGATCGTGACCGACCCGACGTAGTGCAGGTTGGCCTGGGTGACCGTCGCGCGATGGATCTTCGACTTCAGCATCGTGCGGTACATGGTTATCTCACTTCCTCCGACGCGCCCAGCACCACCGGGACGTTGTCGATCAGCCGGGTCCGCCCGACCCGGGCGGCGATCAGCAACCGTGCTTCCCCATCGACGGGCGCGGGACCGAGATCGGTTCCGCGCAATTCGAGGTAATCCACGTCGACCTCCGGGCGGGCGGCCAGCGTCGCGCGCGCCGCCGAGAGGACCGCTTCCCCGCCGTTCGGGCCGGAATGCCCGCCGGCCGCGAGCGCCGCGGACAGCACCACGGCGGCTTCCCGCTGTTCCGGCGAGAGGTAGACGTTGCGCGAGGACAGGGCCAGGCCGTCGGACTCCCGCACCGTCGGCACGCCGATCACGCGGACGTCGAGGTTCAGGTCGCGCACCATCCGCTTGATCAGGACCAGCTGCTGGTAGTCCTTCTCGCCGAAGAACGCGAAGTCCGGCGTGACGATGTTGAACAGCTTCGCCACCACCGTCAGCACACCGGCGAAGTGGCCGGGGCGGTGGGCGCCCTCCAGCTCGTCGCCGAGCGGGCCCGGGTGCAGGGTCACCGCGTGTCCGTCGGCGTAGAGGTCGCCGACCTTGGGCACGAACGCGATCTCCACGCCGTCCTCGGCGAGGATCTCCAGGTCCCGCTCCAGCGGCCGCGGGTAGGCGTCGAAGTCCTCGCCCTCGCCGAACTGCAGGGGGTTCACGAAGATCGACACGGCGACGACGGTGTTCGGCAGGCGCTTGGCGCGGCGGATCAGCTCGCGGTGGCCGGCGTGCAGCGCGCCCATGGTCGGCACCAGCGCGACCTTGCGGCCCACCGAGTGCAGCGCCGCGGTGACCCGGTGCACGTCGCCGGGCGTCTGGTAGGTGTTCAGCTGCCCGCGGCTGAATTTCGGTGTGGTCACGGGTTTTCCGGCCTTTCCAGAAGTTCGGTGATCTCGGCGGCGGCGCCGGCGTCGAGCAGGCCGGCCGCTTCGGCTCGCTGCGCGGTGCGCCGGGCGAGCGAGGTGTAGGCGGGCACGATCGCGGGCTCGGTGGCTTCGAGCACGCCCAGGTGCTTGCGCAGAGTACCGGTGTCGCCGCGGGCGACCGGACCGGTCAGGGCGCGGTCGCCGTGCCGCAGCGCGTTGTCCAGCGCCGCCGACAGCAACGGGCCGAGCATGCGCTCCGCGTCGCCGATCCCCGCGCCACGCAACAGGTCCGCGCAGTCGTCGACGAGCGTGATCAGGTGGTTGGCGCCGTGCGCGAGCGCCGCGTGGTAGAGCGCCCTGGCGGCTTCCGGCACCCGCACCGGTTCCGCGCCCATCTCGACGGTCAGCGCCTCGCCCACGCTCCACGCGGCCTCGTCGTCGGCCGCGGCGGTGACGCCGACGCTGCAGGCGGCGAGCCGGTCGAGGTCCTCGGACCGGCCGGTGAACGTCATGACCGGATGTAGGGCCAGCGGCAGCGCTCCGGCTTCGGCGGCCGGGGCCAGCACGTCGAGGCCGTGCGCCCCGGAGGTGTGGATGACGATCTGGCCGGGGCGCCAGGAACCGGTGGCGGCCAGGCCGCGGACCAGGCCGGCGAGTTCGTCGTCGGGCACGGCCAGCAGCACGAGGTCCGCGGCCGCGGCGACCTCGTCCGGCGGTTTGAGCGGCACGCCCGGCAGCATGCGCTCGGCGCGGGCCTGGGAAGCGGCGGAAATGCCGGCGGCGGCGACCACCGTGTGCCCGGACCGGGTCAGCGCGGCGCCGACGACGCTGCCCACGCGGCCGGCGGAGATCACTCCGACGCCGAGCCTGGCGGGACGACTCACGGCGTGCCCCTGTGGACGCTCATGGCAGCAGAACTCCTCAGCTCGTTCCAGTCCCGCTCCGTTCGCGGGTACCGGACGACGGGGCGAGAGTAGCTCGCGGAAACGCCCCGGGTCGGCGGCGGGTGACCAGCTTCACCCGACCCGGTTTACCCGGTATGACTGCCTTCACCCGCCAGCCGGACCGCGTCGGCGCGGGAAGCGCGCAGCGTGGCCAGCAGTTCCCGCTTGCGCTTCTCGTGGTCCGGGGTCTCCTTGCGGCGGCGCAGGAACGCGAGTTCGGTCACGCTCGCCTGGTAACGGGCCACGGCTTTCGCCGCCGCCCGCCCGGACTGCCGCCGGGCCTGCCGCCGCCACTCGCGGCGGCCGGCGAGCGTGGACAGCAGCTCGACCTCCGACGGGGCGATCAGCCGCGCCTGGACCATCGCGGGCAGTGCGGCGGTGACGATGCGTTGTTCGCGGCGGCGTTGCAGGAGGACGAGCATCACGACCGCGATGAACATCGGGACCATGATCAGGAAGTAGACGTTGAGGAACGTCTGCGCTCCGCCGAGGACCGCCGCGCCGTTCCAGAGGGCGTGCAGCAGGACGGCGCCCAGGTAGGCGCCGATCGGGGCGAGGACCTTGACGGCCCGGTTGTCGGTGCGGGCGGCGTAGCCGAGGCCGATGCCGGTGATCGCGGCGAAGAGGGGGTGCGTGAACGGCGACAGCACGCCGCGCAGCACGAACGCGGCGATCACGCCGGTGCTGGTGGCGTCGCCGAAGCCGTAGTCGGCGAAGGCGCGGCCGAAGTAGTAGATGTTCTCGGTGAACGCGAAGCCGGCCGCGGTGAACCCCGCGTAGACGATGCCGTCGATGATCCCGTCGAACTCGTCGGCGCGGCGCAGGAGGACGGCGAGCACGAACGAGGCCTTCGCGGCCTCCTCGACGAGCGGGGCGGACAGGAGCGCGCTGAGCTTGCTGCCGCTGCCCTCGCCGAGCAGCAGGTCGCCCACCGTCTCGGCGGTGTTGTTGATCAGCAGGGCGGTGATCGCGGCGAGGCACGCGCCCCAGAAGAAGGCGACCAGGAGGAACTTCGCGGGCTCCGGCTCCCAGCGGTCCACCCACAGGATGGTCGCCACGACGACCGCGACGGGAACGAGCGCCGCGGCGACGCCGATGGCCACCGCGAGCGGCCCGACCTGCACGGTGACCAGGCCGAGAACGGTCAGGCCGCACACGGCCAGGATGACGAGGCCGAGCACGGGCAGGAGCACGGTGAGCCTGCGAGGGGGTGCCGTCACAGCCCGGCACTCTACGGTGACTGGCTGCGGGGGCGAGCGGGGTGGGCGGGGGGTCTGGGTGGGCGGGCAGCGCGAGGCGCTGCTGAGCGGAACCGGCGTGGTCCAGAGCCGCACCCGCGGAACCACGGTGGTTCCAATCCCGCAGCCCGCCACAAGATCGTTGGTGGGCCGGGCCGGGTCGGCAGCGCCGCGGGGTCGCCCTGGTTCAAAGCCGCACCCACCGAAACCACGGCGGTAACCCCCCA